>CANIZT010000222.1 GCA_947471905.1 Verrucomicrobiaceae bacterium | reverse complement strand
CACTCGGGCATCTGCACCACGATTTTTGCGCAGCTGAAGCCCGGCGCGACCGTGGAGCAAGTCGGCAGCGCTTTGCACGCTGCGTATGATGCGCAGCCGTTTGTGCGTTTGCTCGGCGTGAATCAGTCTCCCGACACCAAGAACGTCACGGGCACCAATTTTGTCGATATCGGCTGGTCCTACGATGCGCGTGCGGGTCAGCTCATCCTGATGAGTACGGAAGATAACATCGGCAAAGGCGCCTCGGGCCAAGCCGTGCAAAACATGAACCTGATCTGCGGCTTCGAGGCCACCGCAGGTCTGCTTTACGTCTGATATGCCCACCAAAGCCACCGAAGAACGCGAGTGCCGCGTGCCATTTAAAATCGTGCAGGGTGGCGTGACTGCCGCCAAGGGCTTTCGCGCTGGCGCTGTGACCTGCGGCATTAAAAATCCTGAAGCCACACGACTCGACCTCGCGCTGATCGTTTCGGATGAGCCGACCGTGACGGACGCCGTTTTCACCACCAACAAAGTCCGTGCCGCGTGTGTGCGTGTGTGCCAGCAGCACATCAAGGAAAGCGACACGCGTGCGATCATCGCTAACAGTGGCAATGCCAATGCCTGCACGGGCGTCAAAGGCATTCAGGATGCCAAGGCGATGACCAAGGCCGTCGCCGAAGAACTCGGTGTCAAAATGCGCCAGGTGCTCGTCTGCTCCACGGGCATCATTGGCATGCCAATGCCGATTGAGCGCATCATTCCCAAAGTGCCCGATGTGGTGGCCAAGCTCAATCCTAAAGGCTCGGAAGACGCCATGCGTGCTATCATGACGAGCGACACACAGCCCAAGACCTTCGCGGTCGAGGTGCCATGTGGCAAAGGCAGCTTCCGCATCGGCGGCATCGCCAAAGGTGCAGGTATGATCTGCCCGAATATGGCCACGATGCTTTGCTTCATCACCACCGACGCCAAAGTGTCCAAGGACGAGATGCACCGCGCCATGCGCTACGCCGTGGAGAAGAGTTTCAACTGCATCACCATCGATGGTGACACCAGCACCAACGATACCGTCATCGTGATGAGCAATGGCGCGAGCGGCATGCCCGCGATCAAAAAGAACACGCCCGAAGCCGAGTTGTTCCGCTGCGCTTTGCATAAGGTCATGCTCGAACTCGCCAAGATGATCGTGTGCGATGGTGAACGCGTGACCAAGTTCGTCGAAATCCGCGTGCGCAATGCCCGCACGCAAGCCGATGCACGCAAAGTGGCTGAAACGGTCGCCAAATCCTTGCTTGTGAAGTGTTCCTTCCACGGATGCGATCCGAACTGGGGCCGTATCATTCACGCTGTCGGCTATTCCGGTGCGCGGATTCGTGAGGAACTCATCGACATCTACTTTGGCGGCCTGCTGGCTTGCAAAGGTGGCCTAGCCACGAAAACACCCGTCACCGAAATGGAGAAGGTCGTGAAGGAACCCAAGTTCACCGTCACCATCGACCTCAATCTCGGCACCACGGGCTACACCGTCTATACGAGCGACCTCTCTGAAGAGTATGTCGATTTCAATAGTGCCGAATACTCCGCAGCCGTGCATGCGAAACGTCAGAAGGGCTTCGCATGAACTCTCAATTCGATAAATCCGCCGTCCTTCTCGAAGCCCTGCCTTACATGCAGTCCTTCCGCGGTTGCACGTTTCTGATCAAAGTCGGCGGCAGCGCCATGGAAGACCCGGTGCAGGTCGATTCGTTCCTGCGTGATGTCGTTTTCCTCGAAGCCGTGGGCATCAATCCCGTCATCGTTCATGGCGGTGGCAAGGCGATCTCCAAAGCGATGAATGAGGCCGGCTTGCAGGCGAAGTTTATCAGTGGCATGCGCGTCACCGATGATGAGACCATCAAGATCGTCGAGGACACGCTCGCTCGTGTCATCAACCCAGAAATCGTGACCAAGATCAATGCCTTTGGCGGCAAAGCAGTTGGCATTCCCGGCACGGAAGTGTTTTTGGGCGAGAAAATGAAGGGTGATCTCGGCTGGGTCGGCGAAGTGAATGACTGCAAACTCGGTTTGATCCAAGCCGCTGTGGCGGGTGAGTTTGTTCCTGTCGTTTCGCCAGTCGCCCGTGAACTCGCATCCGGCAGAACGCTCAACGTGAATGCCGATCTGGCCGCCTGTGGCCTCGCGAAACGGCTCAAGGCCACGAAGCTCATCTTTCTCAGCGACGTGCGTGGCGTGATGCGTGATCCGAAAGATGACTCCACGCTCATCCCAAGCCTCGACGAGGCTGCAATCGCCAAGTTGAAATCTGAGGGTGTCATCTGCGGTGGCATGATTCCGAAAGTGGATTCGTCACTCGACTCACTGCGTGGCGGTGTCGGCAAGGTGCATCTCATTGATGGTCGCCTGCCACACGCGCTGATCCTCGAAATCTTCACCGACGGCGGGATCGGCACGGAAATCCATTTGTAACAACGAGATGAGAACGAGTGATCAACTGATGCAGGAATTCGTCCTGCCAAACTACGGACGTTACGATGTGTGGCCCATCCGTGGCGAGGGACCCTACGTTTGGGATCGTGATGGGAAGAAGTATCTCGACTTCGCGGGCGGTGTGGCCGTGTGCCCGCTTGGACATTGCCCACCGCCGGTCGTGAAAGCACTCACGGAGCAGGCGAGCACGCTCATCCATGTCTCGAACTGGTATTGCATCGACAAGCAGGCCGAACTGGCTCGCATCTTGGTCGAGGAATGCGTGCAGATCCCCGGCAAGTGCTTCTTCTGCAACAGCGGTGCCGAGGCGAATGAAGGCCTGCTCAAACTCGCACGAAAATACGGCCAGCAGACTGGTGGTCGTTACGAGATCATCACCTTCACCGGCTCATTTCATGGTCGCACTTTTGGCGCAATGACCGCGACGGCGCAGGAAAAGATCCACGGCGGTTTTGGTCCGCTGCCGCCAGGTTTTGTCTATGTGCCGTTCAATGATGCCAAGGCACTCGAAGCCTCGATCACGGACAAAACCGTCGCCATTTTGATGGAGCCGATTCAAGGCGAAAGTGGCGTGAATGCCGTTACACCAGACTTTTTGCGCACAGCGCAGCGTTTATGCCGCGAGAAGGATCTTTTACTGCTTTTGGACGAAGTGCAGTGTGGCTTTGGCCGTGCAGGCGAGATGGCCGGCTGGCGCAGCATCATCCCTGGCGATGAAATTCAGCCTGACGGCATCAGTTGGGCCAAAGCCATCGGCAGCGGCTTCCCGCTCGGCTCGTTCTGGGTCAATGATCGGCGCGATTTAAGCAAGGTGCTCGGCCCAGGTACCCACGGCACGACGTATGGCGGCTCACCGCTCGCCTGTGCTGTTGGCATCGCCACGCTACGCACCATTTTGGACGAGAAGCTTTGCGACAACGCCAAAACACGCGGCGCAGCTATCGCGGCGACTGCGCGCGGCTGGAATCATTCGCTGATCAAAGAAGTCCGCCAACTCGGACTCTTCATCGGCTTTGAACTCAATGCCGAGGCCATCGCCGCGAATTCCGGCGGCAAACTGCCGTCCATCTTCCTCGCACAAAAGCTGCTCGATGCCGGCATGATGGTCACGCCTGCGGGACCAAACGTCGTCCGCTGGCTTTCGCCTCTCAACATCACCGAAGCGCATGCCGCTGAAGGGCTATCCATCTTTAAAGGCGTGCTCGATACGCTCTCCTAAATCCGAACTGACATGAAACATCTCCTTTCCATCGAAGAACTCAGCCAAGAGAAGCTCGAGAAGCTCGTCGATCTCGCCTGCGTGCTGAAAAAGGACCGCAAAGCCTCACCACAGGTGCTCAATGGCCAGCAGTGGGCGCTCATCTTCACGAAATCATCCACACGCACCCGCGTGAGCTTTGAAGTTGGCATTCGCGAGCTTGGCGGCTCGGTGATGTTCCTCTCCGGTGCCGATATCCAGCTTGGTCGCGGTGAGCCGATCAAGGACACCGCCCGCGTCATGGGCCGCATGATTCACGGCGCGGTCATTCGTACCTTTGCGCAGCAGGACGTCGTCGATTTCGCTCAGTATAGCGGTATCCCAACGATCAATGCTCTGACCGATGACGAGCACCCTTGCCAGATTTTGGCGGATTTGCAGACCATCAAAGAGCGTCTCGGCGGCTGGAAGGGCAAGCGCGTGTGCTTCCTCGGCGATGGCGACTGCAACGTCGCCCGCTCATGGATCTGGGCTTCCGCAAGACTTGGCTTTGACCTTGTGATCGGTGCGCCGAAGGCATTCCAACCACAGGAAATCTTCATGCAACGTGTCCCCGGCAACAGCGTCAGCGTCGTTGATGATCCCGCCGAGGCCGTGGGTGCCTGCGATGTCGTTTACACCGACGTCTGGGTCAGCATGGGCAAAGAAGCCGAAAGCGCCGACCGCATTGAGACGCTAAAGCCCTGGCAGATCAACGCCGCCCTCATGAAACACGCCAACCCCGGCGCTCTCGTCATGCACTGCCTCCCGGCCTATCGCGGCAAAGAAATCACCGATGAAGTCATGGAAGCGCATGCCGATGTGATCTTCGATCAAGCCGAGAACCGTCTGCATGCGCAGAAGGCGGTGATTGTGGAGATCACGCGGAAATGACAAATGCGGTCGAATGATGGATTTTCTAAATGACCGCCACTTTGTCGTTGTTTCCTGCATTCGGATGCCCTTTGCACAGGTGGCATTGGCGTTTGAACAGCAGATTCAGCAATGGGGATACTCATGTCTGATTAGCAGGGGGAACATAGATGTGAATTCTGTCTGCGCTGGTCGTCCGCAAGTGGGTGGTGCTCACTCAATGCATGTTGCGCTCCTCGATCAGGGAACATTCACCGCCATGTTCACAAACTATTCCGAAGGTTGGGATTCAATGGCCTACTGCCTATCAAAGGCGCTAGATTGCGATGCCTTCGTTTTCACCTTCTGCGATGATCGCCCCCCAGAATATCCGCGCAATGCATTCAATATGTATCGGAACGGAAAGCTGTTTCGACACGTCGCTGTGAGTTATGAGGGGAATTGGATATTTTATGAACAAGGGGAACCCCTTCCCGAAGAGGATGTGTCGTTTTATAAGCGGAAAATCAAGCGGGAGCGTTTTGATGCTGTCGCCGTATGCAATCTTGCTTCTAAACTAGGCTTCAATATCGGTTCTGCGGATTTCTATCGAGACAAGCAGGGACTGTTGATGCTACAACAGCGATAAAACGATCTCCAAATGAGCCAACCATCCGTCACCGCCAACAGCCCTCTCGGCGTCTTTGACTCCGGTGTGGGGGGATTGACGGTCGTGCGGGCGCTCCGGGATCTGCTGCCGAATGAATCCATCGTGTATCTCGGTGATACGGCACGCGTGCCTTATGGTTCGAAGTCGCCGGATACAATTCGGCGCTTCTCGATGGAAGACACGCAGTTTCTTGTATCGCATGGTGTGAAGGCCGTTGTGGTGGCGTGCAACACGGCCACGGCGCATGCGCTGCCACTTTTGCAGGCGACGTTTCGTGTGCCGGTGATCGGCGTGCTTGGGCCAGGAGTCGAAGCGACGTTATCGGATGCGAATTGTGAGCGCGTGGGCATCATCGGCACGGCGGGGACGATTCGGAGTCACGCGTATCAGCATGAGATCGCCATGCGGCGGCCGGATATCTTGATCGAGGCACGGGCGACGCCGCTGCTGGTGCCGTTTGTCGAAGAAGGCTGGATTGATCATCCGGCGCTCAAATCGGTGTTGCGCGAGTATTTGAAGCCGCTGCTCGACAAGGGCATCGACACGCTGGTTTTGGGCTGCACACATTATCCGCTGCTCATTCCGGTGCTGAAGCGCATGCTTGGCAGCAAAGTCCGACTCGTGGACTCAGCGAGCACCTGTGCGGAGCATGTGAAGGCGAAACTTGAGTTGGATGGCCTGTTGCGGACGGTGAAGTCGAAGCCGTCGCTGGAGATTTTTCTCACGGATCACTCTGAACAGGCGGAGAACATGGCGAAACGCTTCTTGGGCACCGATTTCGGCAAGGTAAAGAAGGCGGTCGTCTGAAGCGGACTTTGGCAATCTCAAATTGCCCGGCGGTGACATCTCGCTAGCCTCGCGGGCACATGTTTCCGCGCATCTTTGACCGCTACCTCGGCCGCCAAGTTGGATCAGCCACGCTGATCGGCGTGGCGCTGCTCAGTGGCGTGATGGTGCTGGGCAATGTTTACCGGAAACTGGATCAACTGCTAGGCAACACGGAACTGCCGCTGTCGGTGATTCTGGAATTCGTGACGCTGGTGATTCCGTTCTCGCTGATCTTCACCATACCATGGGCGTTCCTGACGGGTATCTTGCTGGTGTTTGGCCGTCTCTCTGCTGACAACGAACTGGTGTCGTTGCGCATGACCGGCATGTCGATGCCGCGCATCTGCGCTCCCGTGTTTGCGCTGGCGGTGCTGATGAGCGGAGTCTGCCTATGGGTCAATACGATCATGGCCCCGGCGGCGAAGGACCGCATGAAACGACTGTTTTACCAGGTGGCGGTGAAAAATCCAGAAACACTGTTTCAGGAAGGACAGGTGCTGGAGCGTGTCCCTGGCTACCGCATCTACACTGGCAAGCGTGAAAACAAAACGTTACTCGACCTGCACATCATCAAGCTGGACGACAATGCGACGGCTGGCAGTTACATCCATGCACGTCGTGGGCTGATCGAAACCGTGCCGGGCAAGCTGGATTTCACGATGCTACTCAAGGACGTGAGTATTGAAACCATGCCAGCCAAGGTGGGGCAAACGACCCAGCCAGTGATGCCAAAACCACTCGGCATGGCAGAGTTCCCCATCGAGTTTCCGCTTTCTTCTTTGCAAAAGGACGCGGTGCGCATCAATGCGAGCATGAAAAGCACAACTGCGCTGGCCGAGGAGGTGCGCACTTGGAAAGACACCTTCACGGGCGAGCAACTCACCGATGTGACACGCTCGCTTTCACGAACCGAACTGAACAAGCGCTATAGCTTTTCGCTGGCTTGTTTCACCTTCGCACTGGTGGGAATCCCACTCGGTGTGACGGCGCAACGACGTGAAACTTCCTCCGGCTTCGCTCTGAGCTTGATCACGGCCACGGTGTACATCGTGTTCATCATCTTGGCGGACACGCTGAACGACAAACCAGCGGCCATGCCGCATCTCATCATGTGGGTGCCAAATGTGATCTTCCTCAGCATCGGCGGCTGGCTGTTCTACAAGCTGAGCCGGAAGTAGGCGAGTCGGATCGAGTTTCGTGATCTCGCCTCTACCAAATCGTTTAACCGCGAAAAAGGGCGTCCGTTGCCGGACGCCCCGAGATTCAGGCTACATGATGATTGCGGGCAATAGCGCCCGCATCACTCAAAGGTATTCGTTCACAAGATTTTCCATCATCTCCT
>CANIZT010000221.1 GCA_947471905.1 Verrucomicrobiaceae bacterium | reverse complement strand
CGAGTTCCTCTGGGGCGACCAGATCGACCGCGGCGAGTTCGAGAAGGAAAACAACCGTGTCTCCGAAGAAGGCGGCAAGCCTGCGGAAGCAGAACCGGTTCTCCTCGGCATCACCAAGGCCTCCATCGAGACCGAATCCTTCATCTCGGCCGCTTCCTTCCAGGACACCACCCGTGTGCTCACCGAAGCTGCCACCCTTGCCAAGTCCGACTACCTGCGCGGCTTCAAGGAAAACGTCATCATGGGTCACCTCATCCCGGCCGGCACTGGTTTTATCACCAACCGCAACTTCGAGCTCCACGAGACCGAGAAGCCCGCGCTTCCCGTCCGTGCCCGCGAAGAGGAACCGGAAGAGAGCCTTACCGCCTAATCCGCGTCGTCATCATCCACTCAATCCCGCCTCCCTCGGTGCCAACCGTCGGAGGCGGTTTTGTTTTATAGCTTCACTCGAAACACCTCCTTGGCTTTCACACTTTCTGCGAAGGCGGTGAGGAGCTGGATGGTGTGCTCGACATCCTGAAGGTGAGCCATTTCGACGACGCTGTGCATGTAGCGCAGGGGCAATGATTCCCATCAGTGCGCATAAGGCTCTTCGTAGTAGGCCTGGATTTCGGAAACTTTGCGGTCATGCTGTTTTTTAGAAATCTTTAACGCCTCATACTCCGCATTGACGTCCGTGATCGCTTGATTGTATCCCATCATCGGCAAGGTGCAGCCCGAGAGGATGACGGCGACCCAGCAAGAATGAATGAGGCGCGACCAAGACGATCCGGAACAAGAATTCATCATGGTGAAAGTGTGGCCGGGGCCACCCGCTCCGTCAATGTCCAGCCCAAGATACCAACATTTGTCCAAATGCGGAGCCACGGCGAAGGGGATGGCTGCGCTGGAGACCTTGAGAAGAGGAGACTGGATGCTGGATGCTGGATGCTGGATGCTGGATGCTGGAGCCAAGCAGCGAGGACGAACGCGGCTACAGCTTCACTCGAAACACATCCTTGGACTTAACGCTCTCGGCGAAGGCGGTGAGGAGCTGGATGGTGTGCTCGACATCCTGGAGGTGGGCCATTTCGACGACGCTGTGCATGTAGCGCAGGGGCAATGACACGAGGGCGCTGGGGATGCCGCTCTGCTGGTGGAAGATGACGTCGGTGTCGGTGCCGGTGCTGCGGGAGGCGGCCTCATGCTGGAGGGGGATTTTTGCTTTCTCGGCGACTTCGATGAGGCGCTTCACGACTTCGACGTGATTCGCGCCGCCATGGGTGAGGCTGGGACCGCTGCCGAGCTTGATGGTGCCGTGCTTTTTTTCATCGACGTTCGGGGTGTCGGTGGCGTGGGTGACATCGAGCACGACGGCGACATCCGGCATGAGTCGGTGGGCGATCATGCGTGCGCCGTGGCCGCCGATCTCCTCCTGCACGGCGTTCACGGCATAGACGGTGGAGGGCAGGCGGGCTTTGCGCTTGCTGAGGCGGGCGATGACCTCGGCGATGATGAAGCCGCCGATGCGGTTGTCCAAGGCGCGGCCACAGAGCTTGTCGGTGCCGAGTTCTTCGACGCCGTCGGCATAGACGGCGGGATGACCGACGCGGATGCCGAGCTTGGCGACTTCCTTGGCACTGCTGGCGCCGATGTCGATGGCGAGCTCATGCACCTTCGGCACCTTTTCGTTGTCACGGTCGCGGATGTGGATGGCTATGTTGCCGATTACGCCACGCACGGTGCCGTTGTCGCCAAAAATATCGACGCGACGACCGCGTGCGGTGGCGACATCGCTGCCGCCGACGCGATCGACGAAGATGAAGCCGTCTTTGGAGATGAACTTCACCATGTAGCCGATCTCATCGGCGTGGGCTTCGAACATGAGGCGGCGTCCATTCGTGCCGCCCTCCAGTGTGGCCCAGGCGCTGCCATAGGCATCGCTTTCCACACGATCGGCGAACTGGCGCGCATACGCCGCCCACTTGCGCTGGCCGCGTGCCTCAAAGCCGGTGGGGCTGGGTGTGGAGAGGAGATCGAGGAGGAAGGCTTTGGAGAAGGGGGACATGGTTGCTGGATGCTAGAGATTAGATGCTGGATGTCAGCGGGGAATGATGCCGAGATAGTTTCTCACGGTGCTCCAGCCGGGGGCGGAGTGTTCGTGGCCGTCGGCGGTGCGGTAGTAGAGGGCGGAGGAGTGGCCACCGTCGAGATTGAGGGCGCGGTGGACGTGGAAGCCGGGGATGAGCTGCGGCGTGGCAAGGATGGTGGCGAGTTCGCCGAGGCTGGTGCTGCGGGCGATGCCGAAGAGCCAGCGATGGTCGCCGTCGGTGGCGATGAAGGTGCGGGTGGTGTGCTTGCTGCGTTCAAGATTGGGCACGGGGCGGCCTGCATCGACAAGACGCGGGCCGGCTTGAACCAGTTCGTGAGCGCTATTGCGATTGACCTCGGTATTCCAGAGCAAGCGGGGTTGGGCATCGACGACGACGGCACCGGTGAGCAGTTTGTTCTGCTGCCAGGCACCGGTCTTGCGTCCATTCGCGATCATGAGGCCCATAGGCGTGAATTCCGGCGTGAAGAAACCGCCATTCACGCCAGCGATGGCACCGGCCTTGCGCAGGCACTCGGTGATCTTGCCACCACCAGACCAGTCTTCAGGCTGGTCGATAACCTGGAGTGCGTAGCTGCGGCTGTCGAACAAGACGAACTGCAACTCGACGTTGTTGGCGGCGGTGAGATGATGCAGCGAAGCGCCGCCGATGAGCGGCTGGCCTGCGCTGGCAGAAGCGACTGGTGGCGAGGGTAAAGCCGCCGAGTTTTGGATGGGTGTGGGAATTTCGTCCCACGACGGATAGCGCGGTGCCAACGGTGCTTGGTCCGGTTCGCCTGCGACCGGTGTTGCGCGTGGTGGCTGAACACAACTCGTGAGTGCGAGGGCGGCGATGAAGGTGAGGCGGCGCATGCGATCAGAGCCGTGAGTCGAGCTGCTGCTTCATCGCTGCCAGTGCCCGTGCACGATGGCTGAGCTGGTTCTTCGTCTCGGGAGAAAGCACGCCGAAGGAGTCACTGAAACCATCGGGAATGAAGAGCGAATCATAACCGAAGCCGCCTGCGCCTTGCTCCTCGAGAAGGAGATGGCCTTCGACACTGCCGTGCGTGATGTGGAGCACCTCGCCATCGCGTGCGAGCACCATGCAGCAATGAAAGCGGCCGATGAAGCGACTGTTTTGAGGCAGCTTGGCGATTTCGGCTTTCAGTTTCACGCGGTTTTCGGCGGCGGTGGCCGTCTCTCCGGCATAACGCGCACTGCGCACGCCGGGAGCGCCGCCGAGGGCATCGACTTCGAGGCCGGAGTCATCGGCGAGCACGAGCAGACCGGGAGCGCCACGACTGCCACTGACGGCTTTGATGATGGCATTGGCCTCAAAGGTGTCGCCGGTTTCTTCATCGAGCGTGATGCCGGGATGCGCACGGAGATCCTCGACCTGCCAGACGCTGCCGAGAATGGCGGCGACTTCTTCGGTCTTGTGCGCGTTGGAGGTGGCGAAGATGAGGGCGGGCATGGCGTGAAATGACGAGTGGGAAACAACCATCGTCAACGACGGTCAACAATCGTCAACCACCGTAAACTTCTTCATCTTCCCCTCAATGCATCAACGGTGCGAGCAAGCGCTCTTCAGTGATGAGTCCGAGCGGGGCGTGGCGTTCGTCGGTGACGATGGCGAGGCGGCGGCCTGATTTGCGCATGCGCTGCAAGGTGTGTAGAGCCGGCAGGCTGCCAGGCATGGTGTCGAGGGTGCGCATGTGCTGACGCACGAGGCGGTCGGGCGGGATGGTGGCAGGAAGCTCAGCGGTGTCGAGGACGCCGATGAAGCTGCCGTTGTCACCAAGCACGGGAAGCAGGGTGCAGTTCTGCTCACGCGCGATGATCAGCGCGGTGCTGAGGGCCATCTCAGCGGAGAGGGCGATGCTGCGCGCGAGCGGCTGCATGAGATCGGCGGTGCTCAGCTTTTTGTAGTCAAGCATGCGCTCAATGAGATGCGTGGCAGTGGCGGAAAGCTGGTGCTGCGCGGTCAGTTCCTGGGCCAGCGCCTTTAAATCGTCACGACCACGGGTCTGGCGCGCTGCACTGGGTGCTTCGGCGTCTGCGGCGGATTTCTGCGCGGAGGCGATGGTGCGAAACAAAGGCCGACCAAGGCCAACGAGGTGCACGAGTGGTGAAACCGAGCGCAGCGAACGAAAGGGATAACGGCGGAAGAGTTTTTTTGGCATCACCTCAAGGCCGATGAGGAACATCGGTAAGGCGAGAACGAAAGCGAGCGCATAAACCCAAAGGCTGGCGCTGTGCACGACGGGCAATGCGATGAGCACAAAGGCGGTGAGATTGGTCATGTGATTTGCCACGGTGATGCAGCCGATGAGGGCATCGCGATCCTCCAGCAGTGGCAGCAGGCCGCGTGCGCGGGCATCGCCTTCATCCGCCGCATGCCGCACGCGCACGCGGCTGACAGCCAGCACCGCACTCTCCAAACCAGAGAGGATGAAGGAAAGGGCGAGGCAGAGAATGAGCAGAAGCCAGGTCACGAAGGAATGACGAAATCAGAATGACGAATAACGAAACTAAATGGCAGCAGATGCATCGGCGGGCTTGGGTTTGAGGCGGAGTTCGACTTCTTGAATGCGGGCGCGGACGATGCGGCGAACCTTGATGTCGGCTCCGTCGATGGTGAGGCGCTCGCCTTGTTTGGGCACATGTCCGAGGTGGTTGAAGACGAGACCGCCGATGGTGTCGATGCCGCCAGCATCGAGTTCGATGCCCAGTTCCTCTTGGAGATGATCCAGACGCGTGCCGCCATCAAGTAGATAACGACCGCCACCGAGATCGCGAATTTCGGCGGCTTCGCCGTGCCATGGGGCGGCTTCATAGAGCAACCAATCGGCAATTTCGCGGCGGGTGATCATGCCTTCGAGGCCGCCATATTCATCGGCGATGAGCACCGGTTGATCGTCATTTTGCAGATGATGATCGAGAGCTTCAAGCACGGGCATGGTTTCAGGCACAAAGGCCGGGGAGCGTAGCAGGGTGCGCCATTCAGGGCGGTTGGTGAGCTTCCAGGTGCTGGTGTCGATGACGCCTTCGACGGAGTCGGGTGTGTCGCCATACACGACCACGAAGCGGCTGGCGGATTTCTCCAGAATAGCGGTGGTCTTTGCCGGTGCATCCTCACTGCTCATGAGAGCGAGATCGACGCGAGGAATCATGCAGTCGCGTACCGTGAGCGATTCGATGTCGAGTGCTTCATGAATCATGGCGCTCTCATCACTGTCGAGTAGGCCCTGCTCCTGACGCATTTCGACCAGGGTTTCAAATTCATCGCGTGTGACCGGCAGGCGCGACTTCACGTGACGGGTGACAAATTTTTGCAGCAGCACGTCGGTGGCACGATCGGCAAACGAAGCGAGGGGGTCGAGGACGTTGCGCAGCGGGTTGAGCAGACGCAGGCTGCCAAGAAGAACCACGGAAGGTGCGCGAGCGGCGAAAAATTTCGGGGTCATATCTCCTAGCAGAACCGTTGCCAAGAATAGCACGGATGATGAGACCCACGGATTCCAACCGAGATTCAACAGTGGCCCGGTCACAATCCAGAGGCCAAGTGCGGCGAGTGCGAGGTTCAGTGCCGCAGAGAGGAGTAGCGCTCGATGGAGCTGTGCGAATGGATTCGCGGTGATGGCGCGAAGTTTGCGCGCCACCGTTCCTTCACCCGCGGCCAGCAGCTGTGCCTCGACATCTCGAGCACTGTGGATGGCGGTTTCCGACGCGGAGACGACCGCGAGGATCAGCAGGAGGTTGAGGTAAATCAGGGAGGCGACGAACAGGGACATCGAGGGAGCACCTTAGTGTGGTCGGGAGCGGTGTGCAGGGTCAAACTGAATTACGGGCCGGGATTGTGTGTTCGTTCTTGCCAAAATCGCCACTGGCTGATAGCAACGAGGCTTATTATGCGCTCGATCTTCTATTCCATCCTCGTTTTTGCCATCGGCAGCCTGCAAGCGGCTGATAAACTGAAAGTCCTCATCGTGGACGGACAGAACAACCACAAGTGGGACATCACCACGCCGGTGCTAAAGAATGCGCTGGAGAGCAGCGGTGCCTTCACGGTGGATGTGAGCACGACACCGCCGAAAGGTGCGCCTAAAGAGGCGTGGCATGCATGGAAGCCGGTGTTCAGCGACTACCAGGTGGTGATGAGCAATTACAACGGCGAACCATGGCCGCAGAATGTGCGCGATGTGTTCACGAAGTATGTCGCGGACGGAGGTGGTTTTGTTTCCATCCACGCGGCGAACAATTCGTTTCCGGATTGGAAGGAATACAACGACATGATCGGTGTCGGCGGCTGGGGTGGGCGCAATGAGAAGTCGGGGCCGTGGCTGTATGTGAAGGATGGAAAATTGTTCCGCGACACGACTGCGGGTAATGGTGGTGCGCATGGAGCTCAGCATGAGTTTGTGGTGGAGATTCAGAATCCGGATCATCCCATCACCCGCGGTCTGCCGAAGCGCTGGCTGCATGCGAAGGATGAACTTTATAGCAAGCTCCGTGGTCCGGCAGAGAATGTGGACATCCTGAGCTCGTCCGTCTCCGATCTCACCGCCGTGAACGAGCCTAACAACATGGTGCTGGGCTATCAGAAGGGTCGCGTGTTTCACACCACGCTCGGTCATGCGGATTACTCGATGCTGGATCGCGGCTTTTACACCATTCTCCAACGCGGCACCGAATGGGCCGCCACCGGCAATGTGGAGCGTACCGCTGCTGTCCCGGCCGATTTTCCGACGGAAGCGGCGGTTAGCGTGGTGAAGCTGGAAGGTTATCCGAAGCAGGAGGCTCCGAAACCGAAGAAGCCGTGAGGCTCAGGCTTTCGCGGCTGTGATGTCGCGCTGGATCTGGGCCTTGAGTTCGTCGAGGCCGGAGAATTTCATCTCGGGGCGCAGGAACTTGGTGAAGCGCACTTCCAGGTCTTTGCCGTAAAGGTCGCCGCTCCAATCGAGCAGGTGTATTTCGAGTGAAGGCTCGGCATTGTCAGCGACGGTGGGGCGGCGACCGAGATTGGCGACAGCAGGCAGCCAAGCATCGTCGATACGTGCTTCGACGGCATAAACACCCAGCGGCGGCAGTTGCTCGTTTTCGACATCGACATTCGCGGTGGGAAAACCGAGCTGGCGGCCGAGTTGCTTGCCTTCGACGACGTTGCCGAAGGCAGAATAGTTACGGCCGAGCAGTTTGGCTGCTTTGGTGAGGTTGCCGCTGGCGATCGCTTCGCGAATGAGCGTGCTGCTGACGATTTCACCGTCGATTTTCAGCGGGGGCACACCATACACGGCAAAATCGTGCTCCTGACCCATTTCCATGAGCAGGT
>CANIZT010000220.1 GCA_947471905.1 Verrucomicrobiaceae bacterium | reverse complement strand
GCATTGGCAGCAATCATCCCACGCAGTTCTCCCGCGCTAACAAACCGCACGTCGCTGATGTGCTCGCTTCCATCCGGTTCAGGACGGCTGACGACACACACGGGCTTCGCCGTGAAAAGATAAACGATCTCGTCGGTAAAACCTTGCGAAGGAAAATACCAGCCCAGCGGCTCCAGCGTGCCGTGCTCGTTGTCCAGGGCGCAGCCGCATTCCTCCCGAAGTTCGTTCAGCGCCGTGTGGATGATCGATTCGCGAGTGACTTCGGTGTCTATCTGACCCGCTGGAAACTCCCACATTGTCTGCATCACTGGCAGGCGCTCCTGATGCACCATCACAAAACGGCCATCGTCTAGCATTGGCGCAATCGCCACGGCAGCTTTGCGCTGCACCACCATCCACGGCACTTCTTCATGGCGGTTGGGCGTCGTGAACCAAGCGCGTTCGACACCGATGTGCGGGTTCTCAAACGCCGTCTCGCTGCGCGTCTTCACCCAGCCAGGTTCGGCTCCAGGAGTGTAGAGGTCGAAGTCCGGGATCAGCATGCCAGTTACGCGTTCAATGCCGCACGCCAACGCGCGAGTTGGGCCTTCACATTCTGCGGCGACGGGGCACCGATCCCCTTGCGTGCCACCATGGCGGTTTCTAGGTTCAAACAGGCCATCACATCGGCCTCGAAGGTCGGCGAAAACTTCTGGAACTCGTCGAGCTTCATTTCACCAAAGCCGCGCTTCTGCTCAATCGAGTAAGCGACGAGTTTTCCGATCACTTCATGTGCCTGACGGAACGGCACCCCGTGATTCACGAGGTAATCAGCCAGATCGGTCGCCAGAAGCATCGGATCGCTCGCTGCGGCGGTCGTTTTGGCGCGATTGACGTCCATGCCACAGATCATTTCGGTAAAGACCTCAAGTGCGATCGAAACAGTGTCGATGGAATCAAACAGCGGCTCCTTGTCCTCCTGCAAATCGCGATTGTAGGTCATCGGCAGGCCCTTGAGCAGTGTCAGGATGCTCATGAGGTTGCCGATCAGCCGCGCCGACTTGCCACGCGTGAGTTCCGCCACGTCAGGATTCTTCTTCTGCGGCATCAACGACGAGCCCGTCGTGTGCGCATCGCTTAGTGTCACGAAACCGAACTCCGCACTCGCCCATAGGATCACATCTTCGCTAAGACGTGACATATGCACGCCCTGCAATGAAATTGCGAAGAGTAGCTCCGCGACGAAATCACGATCGCTGACCGCATCCATCGAGTTCTGCGTCACGCCGTCAAAACCAAGCTGCTGCGCCACGAATTCGCGGTCGAGAATGATCGTGCTGCCAGCGAGAGCGCCAGAGCCTAGTGGCATCACATTCAGCCGCTTCCGGCAGTCGGCGAGACGCGCTGCATCACGGTCCAGCATCTCGACATAAGCCAGCAGATGATGCGCGAAGAACACCGGTTGCCCGCGCTGCAGATGCGTGTAGCCCGGCATCACCGCATCGCTGCCACGTTCGGCGCATTCAATCAGTGCTGCCTGCATCGCACGGGTGTGCTTGATGATCGAATCAATCATCGAGCGGCAATACAAGCGCACATCCGTTGCGATCTGGTCGTTTCGACTCCGCGCTGTGTGCAGTTTCGCACCGGCAGGGCCGATCCGCTTGGTCAGCTCGGACTCGATGTTCATGTGGACGTCTTCCAGTGACTCCTTGAACTCAAAATTTCCCTTCTCGATTTCGTGGCGGATCTCTAACAAGCCCGATTCGATCTTCTGCTGCTCTTCGGCGGTCAAAATGCCCGCTTTGAGCAGTCCTTTGGAATGTGCGATGGAACCGGCGATGTCATGGGCGAACAATCGCCAGTCAAACGACACGGATTCTCCGTAGCGCTGCACAAGCGCGCTGGTTTCTTGGGCAAAACGGCCTTTCCACATAAATTTCGAGGGCGCGGAGAGTAACGGCTTTCGGCGCTGGCGCAACCACAGGGCTGTTTTCTCTAGATTGGGGAGAACACATATCGCGTGAACGGTACGGTGACTTCGTGACGTTTTCCAAGCCGCCATCAACCACTTCATCTCCATGACATTTCTCCGCCACGTTCTCCTTTTCAGTCTCACGGTCGCCTCCATCTCCGGTTTCAGTGCTGACAAGCCGAAGAAACCTGACCGCCCGCAGCCTCCGACTCGTCTCTTGGATGCGCCAGGGGCACCGAATTTCACACGGCTCGACGGCAAGCCCGGAGTGAATCCTCCGGTGGATGCGGAGGGCGATTTCGTCATCGGTCCTGACTATGTCGCGGCACCTGAGACGAAGGTCGTCGAAGGCGTGCCTCAAGGGAAGGTGCAGCAGTTCACGATGGAGTCGAAGGACTGCAAGCTCTTCAATCCCGGCATTGCGCGCGAGGTCTTCGGCACCGTTGATCCGAAGAACCCGAAGACGCTCATCGTCGAGACGCATCCCATCGACTACCAGCGCTTCGTCACTGTTTACGTCCCTGCACAATATGTTCTTGGTACAGCAGCCCCCTTCATCGTGGGGCACGACGGCCCGCGCGGAAAGCCGGACATGACGCTGCCGCATATCCTCGACAACCTCATCGCGCAGAAGCGCGTGCCGGCGCAGATCGCCATCATGATTTCCAGTGGCGGCGGTGATGCCCAGGGACACGAGCGCGGTCGCGAATACGACACGATGTCCGGCCTGTATGCCGAGTTCATCGAGAACGAAGTGCTGCCACTCGTGGAGAAGAACGCGGGTGTCAAACTCACCAAGGACCCCGAAGGCCGCGCCACCATGGGCAGCAGTTCCGGCGGTTCCGCCGCACTCGCCATGGCTTGGTATCGCACCGACTTGTATCACCGCGTGCTCACCACCTCAGGTACCTTCGTGAACCAGCAGTGGCCGTTCAACCCAGAGACCCCTGGCGGCGCGTGGGACTTCCACAGCAAGATCATCCCTGAAAGCCCGGTGAAGCCCATCCGCCTCTGGATGGCCGTTGGCGACCGCGACCTGCTCAACCCGAACGTCATGCGCGACGACATGCACGACTGGGTGGAGGCGAACAACCGCATGGCCAAGGTCTTGAAGGCCAAGGGTTACCACTACCAGTATGTTTATTGCCTCAACACCGGCCACGGCATCGGCCCTGCGAGGCCACAGATCCTGCCGCAGGCCTTGGAGTGGCTGTGGCAGGGGTATTCCAGCGCCAAGGCTCAGTGAACTCGAAATGAGCGCCATGGCTGCTCCGTTCGTGATCGACCGGCTGAGGCCTTGAGGCGTGCTGATGCGCAAAATCTGCTGCAAGTCCGCATTTGCCAGAATCTCGCTTCTTGTTAATCTCGTATCAAAGTTTGCGACAGAGTCTCAATTGCAGAACCGTTTCCCTCACATGCCCGCCACCCTTGCTGAACTCCCCGTTGGCTCCAGCGCCATCGTTCAGGCCATGCCCACCGGCCGTTCCTGCCTCACGCGTCTACGGGAGATGGGCATTGTGCCCGGCACCCGCGTTAGTGTGACCCGCCGTGCGCCGCTGGGTGAGCCGATCGAGATTTGCGTGCGCGGCTCTCATCTTTCCATGCGCAACCATGAGGCGGCCTTCATCGCCATCTCCGCTGCATGAGTGCCGCCGCTGCCGAGACACCGCTCATCGCCATCGTGGGAAACCCGAACTCCGGGAAAACCACGCTCTTCAATCTGCTCACGGGTTTGAAGCAGAAAGTGGCCAATTACCCCGGTGTGACCGTCGAAAAGAAGATCGGTGAGTGCTACAGCCAGCACGGTAAAAAACTGCGACTGATCGACCTGCCGGGCGCTTACAGCCTGAACGCACGCTCGCCGGATGAAGCCGTGCTGCGCGATGTGTTGCTTGGCCGCCGACCAGAAACTCCGCGTCCTGACCGAGTGGTCTGCGTGGTCGATTCCGCGAACTGCGAGCGCAATCTCTACATGGTCAGTCAGGTGCTCGAACTCGGTCTCCCGACGATTTTGGTGCTGAACATGGTCGATGTGGCCGAGCAGCGTGAATGGCGCATCGACGCGGTCAAACTGTCCGAGATTCTCGGCGTTCCTGTCGTCAAAACGAACGCCATCAGCGGCCAGGGCCTCATCGAACTCAAGCTCGCGCTCAGCCGTGAGGACATCTCGTCGCCCAAGTGGCAGAACGCTGCGCTGCCCGAGGGCGTGAAGGCTGCCTTGGAGCACAGTCGTGACGCTTTGCGCCAAGCGGGAGCCATTCACACGCGCTCCAGCCTACTGGAGCCGCTTTATCTGCTCTCCGATCACGATCCCACGCACTACGGCATCGCCGACACGCAAATCGGCCGCATTCACGAGCTACGCAGCCGCATGGAGACTGATTTCCCCGGCTGGGAAGATGCGCTCGTGGCAGAACGCTATCGCCGCATCGAGGAGGTCTGTGCGTTGGTCTTGAAACGGCCTGATCAGGAGATCGAGACCAGCACCACCAAGCTCGACCGCATCCTACTGCATCCGGTGCTGGGTTTTGTGAATCTGCTGCTCGTGCTCGGGCTGCTCTTCTTCCTCATCTTCAAGGTCGCCGAAGGCCCCATGGGCTGGATCGAGGCCGGATTTGGCCAGCTTGGTGCGTGGGTGGAAGGTTTGATGTCAGCGGGTGATTTTCGAGATCTCATTGTCAACGGCGTCGTGCCCGGCGTGAGCGGCGTGGTCATCTTCCTGCCGCAAATTTTGATCTTGTTCTTCTTCATCGGCATCATGGAGGACACCGGCTACATGTCGCGTCTGGCCTTCATCATGGACTGGGCCATGAGCAAGGTCGGCCTCAATGGCAAATCCTTCCTGCCCTTCCTCAGCTCGTATGCCTGCGCCATTCCCGGCGTCATGGCCGCGCGTACAATCGATAGCCCGAAGGATCGCCTCATCACCATCCTGATTGCACCGTTGGCCTCCTGTTCGGCACGTTTGCCGGTTTACTCGTTGCTCATCGGTGTGCTGTTCCCGGTGGGCGAGGTTGGAGCCTTCGTGCAGGCCGGGATCATGCTCGGACTCTACGCGCTGGGCACGTTTGGAGCCTTTTTCTTCGCCTGGGTCTTCAACAAGTTCGTCATGAAAGGCAGTGCCAGCCCGATGATCTTGGAAATGCCGTCCTACAAGATGCCGGCGCTCAAATCCATCCTGCTGCAGGTGTGGCAGCGTGCGCGCATGTTCCTCGTCCGCGCTGGTACTATCATCCTCGGCATTTCCATCCTCATTTGGGCCGCCTCCACCTATCCCAAAACCGCAGGAGATGACAGTGCGAAGCAGATGGAGCACAGCTTCGCTGGCCGCGCCGGTAAGCTTATCGAGCCCGCCATTGCGCCGCTTGGTTACGACTGGAAGATTGGCATCGGCCTCATCGGAAGCTTCGCCGCGCGTGAGGTTTTCAACAGCACGATGTCCGTCGTTTATGCCGTCGAAAGTGGTGATGACGACAACCTCGCTCCGCTGCGCGACAAGCTGGCCGCTGAACGCCGTCCCGACGGTCGCCTCGTTTACACGCCGCTGGTCTGCATCAGCCTGCTCGTCTTTTATGTCTTCGCCATGCAGTGCGTCAGCACCATCGCCATCGTGAAACGCGAGACCGGCAGTTGGAAATGGGCGATGTTTCAGCTCGGCTACATGACGGGAACGGCGTATCTATTGAGCCTGCTCATCTTCCAGATCGGCAGCGCTTTGGGTTATTGATCTCACGCTTATGAACGAAAACTGGCAATCCATCGCCGCCATTGCGGTCATCATCGTTACCGTCGCGCTGTTCATCGCTCGTGCGGCCAAACGTCGTAAGAAGCCGGGCTGCGGCGGTAGTTGCGGGTGTGGGAAATGAGGCGCAGAGTGCGCGACTGCATGTTCACGCTTGATCTCTGCACTTTCGATCCTGGCATTGCCGCGAAGTCGCCCTTTGCGTTTGCGGCGGCGGTTGTGGAATGTGTGGAGGCGTCATGGGATGAGGGTGCGGATCTCGTGGTGCTGCCTGAGTTCACGTGGATGGGCTTGGAGCCGCTGGTGGAGCCGCAGTCGCCGCAGCGTGTGGCGGAGGTGTTCTGGAATGAGCTGTTTCTGACGCTGCGCTCATTGCTCAATCGACCGGATAAGGCGGTCGTGCTGGGCACGGTGCCGTTTTGGGATGCGGATCGAGGTGTGCTGTATAACCGGGCACCGATCTTTGTTGGAGACCAAATTCTGCATCAGGACAAGTTGCACCTCACGCCATGGGAGTCAGCGTTTGCATCGGGTGATGAATTGCATCTCTGGGAATTCGCGGGTTTGCGTTTTGCGGTGGTGATCTGCCTCGACATCGAGATACCCGAGATCAGCGTGCGGCTGCGTGGTGCTGGCGTCGATGTGGTGTTGGTGCCGAGTGCGACTGAGACGATTCTAGGTGTCGAACGTGTGGATCGTTGTGCCTCCGCCCGTGCGGTCGAGTTGGGAAGCATTGTCGGCGTCTCTCATCTCACGGGAAAGGCGGAGTGTGGATTGATCGAAGAAAATGTCGGCCGCACCGCAGTCTATTTTCCGTCGCAGTCGGCGTTTCAAGATTCACCGCGTTGGGTGGAAAGTGAAGTCTATGACGGTGGCATTCACAAACAGCGGGTGGTCATTGCGCCGCGTGATTTGGAAATCATGCGCCGCATGAAACAGGAGACGAATCCGTCGTTGCTTGAAGCGATGCCTGCGTTCGAGGTCGTGCGCAGATGATGCGCGCTTCAGGCTTTGGCCTTTGTTTTGGCCGAGGTCTGGCCGACGACCTTGTCCTCCGGACGGGACACCGCCGTGGGAGCCCTGTAGAGGATCGTTGCCGGTCCGAACTTCTTCCTAGCCTTCGCTTCGTTTTCCTCGGCACGCTTTTTCTCGCCTTCCGTCGGCACGAGCTTGGCGATTTCAATCGGCTGAGCACTGGAAACAGGCGCAGTGAGCGAAGGCGAGCCATCGTCTCCAGCGGCTGAAGCAGCGGCTTTTTCGGCCTCGCCACGCGGCAGACCACCCTTGGTGATGACGACCTTGGCGCCGATGTTCACATTGTTGAAGAGATCGACGACGTCCTTCATGCCCATGCGGACGCAGCCATAGCTGGCGGGAGTGCCGAGGCGATTTTCCTCGGTGGTACCGTGGATGTAGATGAAACGGTTGGCGGCATTTTTATTCGCGCGCTCCGTGCCTTTGAGCCAAAGGATGCGCGAGACGATGGGATCACGCCCAGGGGCGTTGGGTTTGAGCACCTCGCCATTCCAGCGGCGACTTTTCAAAACGGCACCGGCAGGCAGTCCCTGACCAATCTTGGCAATGATCTCGTGCTGACCAACCGGCGTGCGATAGCTGCCCTTCTGGTCCCCGAGACCGAACTTCGAGGTGGAGATGACATACTGCTTCGTCAGCTTGCCCGCGCTGTAGATGCCGAGCTTCTGGTC
>CANIZT010000219.1 GCA_947471905.1 Verrucomicrobiaceae bacterium | reverse complement strand
GTGATGGTCGATGTCGCGCAGAAAGTTTGGAACGATGAGCCGGTGGATGTGCGCATGGGTTACTTCAACACCATCTGGCAAGGCGATGCGAACGCGCTCTCGCTCCTCAGTCTCGCCAAAGCGCAAAGCCCCGCCTGGACCGTGAACCTCACCGGCACCGCCACGCTCAGCGTGCGCGAGGTGGCGAAGCGCTTCGGTGAACTCTTTGGTAAATCCGTGCAAATCGAAGGCAAGGAGGCTCCCGATGCGTTACTGAGCAATCCCTACCGCAGTTTCGTTGAACTCGGCATACCCTTCATCCGCGACGAGGAACTCACGGAGTGGGTCGCCTCATGGGTCTCACGCGGCGGTGAATCGCTCGGCAAACCGACGCACTTTGAGTCACGCGACGGGCGCTTTTGAGGTTGTAAACAAAGCCACGTTGTCTGTGAGCTTTCTTAACCATGCATGCGCCGCACTTCGAGTTCGACCTGCAAGGCGGAGGTTGCACCAGGCGGGCCGTCGAAATGGCCTAGAACAGGTGCGGCGTCGTGGTAATCGCGGCCGGTGGCGATTTTGATGTGACGTTCGTCGGCAAGAGTGTCGTTGGTGGGATCAAGGCCGAACCAGCCTTTGCCGGGGAGGTGGATTTCACACCACGCATGCGAGGCCTGGGCTCCGCGAAGGTGTGAATCGGGGCCATTGTAAAGATACCCGCTCACATAACGCGTTGGGATGCCAAGTGAGCGGCAGATGCCGATCATGACGTGGGCGAAGTCCTGGCAGACGCCACACTTGGTCTGCATCACTTCGTTCATGTGCGTGCCGACGTGAGTGGTGTTAGGCGCGTAGCTCCACTCACTAAAAATGTGGTGCATCACGGCCTCGGCGACCTCGAAAACGTCGTTGTGCTGTTCGCGGATGTCGATGCCGAGACGCCAGACTTCGGGACTGAGATCCACATACTTGCTGCTGCCGAGAAAGGGTTGCACCATGTCATCCAAGTCCGCTTTGAGCGCGGCAAACGTGACTCCGAGCGGTTTGCCATCCTGGTAGGGACTGGTGGTGTTGATGGTTGATTGCGCCTCGATGGTGAGGCTGGAGTGCGGCTCCGACAGATCGAAAAAATGGACGTAGTTGAACCAGTTGTCGCGAAAGTGCTGCAAGCGCACTGGCGGATGAGTTTTCAGCAGAAAGAACTCGAGGCGTGACTTGTCATCCGTGGCAGGGCGGAGGCGCAACTCATTGTAACTGTCACGCACGGGTGAGCGGTAAAGATATCGCGTGCGGTGGAAGACTCGGAAGCGCATGCGGCGGTGGTCGGTGGATCACTGCGGCTCTGGCTACTGCTGAATTTGCATGTTTGCTTCTACCTTGGGGTGATAGGCTAAAAAAGAAGCCTCGCCAATGACGGGGGCACTGTCGCCATAGAGAACGAAGGTCTGCAAAATGGAGGCGCCGATGTCGTTGAGCTTGGACTGCAAGCGGTCAATGAACTCGTGCAGGCCTTCTTTGAGCACTTCATCCATGGTGATGTAGGCGATGTCGGCACGCAGCCTGCCGAGGAGGCGGACGGGCACTTTCATCTCTTCGAGGCGACCATTGCCACAAAGGGCGATGAGGGCGGTGTGCATGGCTTCAATGCACCAAGCAAAGGAACGCGGAAAGGTGTCATTCAGCAGGAGATACTCAACGATATCGACGGGATTGAGCTTGTTGCTGCTGTAGGCTTGGAAGGCATGCCAGGCAGAGCTGGAGCGCAACAATGCGGCCCAACGCAACGGACGTGCCAACGGGTTTGGCGGCATATCGAGCGAGATCGCGGAACAGGTGTCGATCAGGCGCGTCGTTTTGTCTGCGCGTTCAAGGCAAAGGCCCAAACGCAGGAAGTGCCAACTCTCATCACGCGGCGTGGTGGAGGCGGCGATGCCCTGAAATTGATAGGAAGCGACGAGCACCTTCTCATAAAACGCGGCTCGTTGATTTTGGTGCAATGCAGCAGCTTCGGGAGACTCGAGAAAGAGTCGCAGGCCGTTGATGCACTCCCAGAGTTCGTCTGAAATCTGGTCACGCACGGTACGGGCGTTTTCTCGGGCAGCGCGGACGCAGTTGAGGATGGAATTGGGATTGTCCGTGCGCAGCGCCAGGAATAGCGCGACGAGTTCGCCTTCAATGGTGGCGTGGACTTTGTCGTAGCGCTCCTCGTCCCCGGTGGTCATCAAAATGGGGCCCCAGAACTGAGATTCATCTGCGGCTTCTTCCCCGGCATCAAGCAGAAGGTCTTGGGTAGAGAGCAGCAGGCGGGAGAGGTTTTCGGCACGCTCCATGTAGCGTGCCATCCAATAAATGCTGTCAGCGACTCGGCTTAACATGACTTTGTAAGGGAAGAAAAATTCAGAAGATGGGAGAAATGGCTCATGGGGAGTTCGTTATTCGTCGTCCCAAAGAACCCAGGTGTCCTTACTGCCTCCGCCTTGGCTGGAATTGACGACCAGAGAGCCTTTTTTGAGTGCGACTCGGGTCAGACCACCAGGAACGACTTGGATGCGGTCGCCATAGAGCACGTAAGGCCGTAGATCGATATGCCGGCCTTCGAAGTGATCGCCTTGGAACACCGGATGCCGCGAGAGTTGCAGCACGGGTTGAGCGATGTAGTTGCGCGGATTGGCGCGGATGCGCTTGGCAAACTCGGTCTGTTCTTCCTTCGTGGAATGCGGTCCCATGAGCATGCCGTAACCACCGGACTCATTCACAGCTTTGACGACGAGATTTGGCAGATTGGCGAGGATGTACTCACATTCCTTTGGATCGACACCGAGGTAGGTGGTCACATTCGGTAGGATGGGGTCCTGATCGAGGTAGTATTTGATCATCTTCGGCACCAGAGCGTAAACCGCCTTGTCATCTGCCACGCCGGTGCCGATGGAGTTTGCCAGCGCCACATGTCCGCTTTGGTAAGCTTTCACGAGGCCAGGAACGCCGAGCAGCGAGTCTTTACGGAAAACGAGTGGATCAAGGAAGTCATCGTCAATACGGCGGTAGATGACATGCACCTGCTGCAGTCCCTTGGTGGTGCGCATGAAGATGCGGTCGTTTTTCAGCACCAAATCGCGACCTTCAACGATGGGCACACCCATCTGTTTCGCCAAGTAACAATGCTCAAAGTAAGCGCTATTGAAGACACCGGGTGTGAGGACGACGATATTCGGGTCGATCACGCTCGGTGGGGCCAGATGAGCCAATGTTTCGCGCAGCATCGAGCCGTAGGCATCCACAGGACGCACAGGAAGAGACTGGAGCAGGCCGGGGAAGGTGCGCTTCATCGCGTTCCGGTTCTCCAGCATATAGGAGGCACCGGAAGGGCAGCGGCCATTGTCTTCGAGCACAAAATACTCGCCTTTGCCATCGCGCACGAGGTCCGTGCCGCAGATGTGGATGTAGATGCCGTGGGGAACTTTGACGCCTTTGAATTCCGGCCGGAAATGCGAAGCGGACTCGACGAGTTCACGCGGAACGATGCCGTCCGTGATGATTTTTTGCTCGTGATAGACGTCGTTCAGGAAAAGATTCAGGGCGGTGATGCGCTGGATCAGGCCGGACTCCACACGTTCCCATTCCTTGTGGGGAATGATGCGCGGCATCAGGTCAAAAGGGAAGATGCGCTCCGTGCCTTGATCATCTCCATAGACCGTGAAAGTCACGCCCTGGCGAAGGAAGACCGTGTCAGCGGTGCGCTGTCGTGCGGCGTATTCCGCAGGGCTGAGCGTGCCTATGCTGCCCGTGATTCCGGCATAATGAGCCCGCGCAGAATCCGGCGCGGAGAACATTTCATCGAAGAAGCTACCTGGTTGGTAGTCGTTAAACAGAGACGACATGGGATTTATAATAGCAGAGGCTGTGCCAGAGTTCACACAGCCTTTTTAAGACTGGGTAAATCACGCTCCCAACGGTTCCACGTCGACCCCGACCTCCACGCTATGCTTCCCCCCGCCGGTGATGATTCCTCGCACGGGGCTGACATCGGAAAAGTCACGGCCGATGGCAACGGTAATATGATCGAGCGAGGTAAAACAGTCGTTGGTGGGATCGAAATCGACCCAGCCGAAGCCGGGAACGAAGCAGGCCGCCCAAGCGTGCGAGGCATCGACCCCCACCAGTCGTGGTTTCCCCGCTGGAGGATGCGTTCGCAAATAACCGCTGACGTAGCGGGCGGGCAGGCCCATCGCCCGTAGGCTGGCGATGGCTAGATGGGCGAAGTCCTGGCAGACACCGCGTTTCTTTTCCAGCACTTCGGCCAGCGGGGTGCTGATCGTGGTGGCCTTCGGATCAAACACGAACTCACGATGGATACGGGCGCAGAGATCGGCGGTAGCAGCCAGTACCGGGCGACCAGGCTTAAAGCTGGGTAAGGCAAACTCTCGCAGCGGCATTTCATGAACCAGTAGCGGGCTACGAAACACGAACTGGCAGGGATCCAGCAGATCAAAGGGCACCGGATCGCGAAACAAGGCAGCCACCTGCTCCCACGGCGGTGTTTGCGCCGGATCAGGCTGTAATACCGGTGACAGCTTCACGTAGCTGAGTGAGGTGACCTCAAACCGCGCATGCAGTTTTTGAATGGAGAAGCAGAAAACTTTATTGCCGAAGGAGTCAGTGTGCTCCGTGAGTAAATCGGGTTCTGGATCGAAGCTGAGGCTAAAATCTTGGCAGCGCTGAGTTTCAGTGTCACGCGGACGCAGGCGTGCGGCGTGGTGCGAAACCGCCACCCGTGAACTGTACTCATACGTGGTGCGATGCGTGATGCGGTAGTTCATCGCGTGGGCGTCGGTTCGGCAGGCGGCGCGGATTCGCTGCTGCTGATGGTGGAATGAGCAAAGTAACCGGCAGTGAGCGCATCATTCAGCGTCGGCATGGCCTCGATGAGTTGAGTAAGCAGTTTCGCGACCTGCGTCTGCGACCAAGTGCCCGGCTCGACGCGTGCCAACTCGGTGGGATCACACAATTGCAGCTTGGTGCTGTTTTCTAGAAGCACTCGCATCGCCGGAGTAAGCAGCGCAGAATTTTGTTCGCGCGGCAGCAGCTCGAAATGGCGCTCAATACGCTCAAATTGGAAGCGTAGGCCGCGTGGATTGAGTTCATCGAGCATCAGCAGGTCATACACGGCCGCAAGCTGCGGCAGCAGGCTGTAGCGGTTGCGGTAGGTGATGGTGCTGTCGCCCACTTCAAGGATGGCTTCGAGCAAGCTTGGGTTTTCTGCATCCGTGGAGCGCAACCCGGCGCTCAGCAGCTCACATATATAGAGAGTGCGTTCAATCCGGTGACCGGTATCGAGGAACATCCAACCCTGAGCGCGCGTCATGTTTTCCTTGGCCAATCCGTGGAAGGAAGCGAGTTCGAGAATGACACGCGTGAGCACATTCAGCGTGTCGGACATCGGCGAGATACTCGGAGGATGATCGAAGGCGTCGAGGGCATCACTGAGTTGGCTGATAACCCGCCAGGTATCGACGGAGATACGATCACGCAGTAAAATGCCAATGCGCTGAATGTGCGTGACGCTGGAGCGAATGGAGGACGGATGCTCGGGATCAAAGACAGCCTGTAGTAACCGGGCTTCGAGCTGCTCCTGCTGGGCAGCCAGCAAGGCTATATCAGCCACGTCATCCAACACCAGCAGACTACGTAGAGCTTCCAGCAGCGGCAGCAGCAGCGGTGTTTCACTCATGCCACTTTCCGGTGAGCAACGCAGTAGAGTGGAGCGAAGCAGCCGAGCGCTGGACTCCGCACGTTCTGCATAGCGACCCAGCCAGTACAAATGATTCGCGACACGGCTGCCGAGATTGTGACCGACACGGCGAAGCTCCACCGGCGTGCGCGTAGTCGTCAGTAGCGTGACGTTTTCCACGGGGCCGTCGCTAAGGATCCAAGTGTCCTTGCTGCTGCCGCCCTTCTGCATCGAAACGAGCGGCGAATCAATGCTCGCAGCCACACGCGTCAAAGCACCTGGCATGACCATGTAGCCATCTGCCGTCGCGACAAGATAGACGCGCACACTGATCGGCTTGTGAACGAGGCGGCCTTCCTCCCATGTCGGAGCCGTCGAGAAGGTGATCTTTTCCTGCGCCGCCCAGCGATCCGGAGCAAAGCGCATGCGCTGGATGAAAGCAGCACGTTCGGCCGTCGAAAGTTTCTCGCCGAAGTGAACTTCTCGTCCACGCGCACGGAACGCGCTTTTGATGACCAAGTGGTCGAGATTTTTCTCCATTTCGCCACGCGGACGTTCCTGGCCACACCACCAGGTCGCGACGGAGGGCATGAGCAGGTTTTCGCCGAGCAGTTTGCGGCACAAACCCGGCAGGAAGGCCATCATTGCGGGTGCTTCGGCCAGACCGGAGCCGAGAGCGTTGGCGAGCGAAACATTACCTGCACGCACGGCACGCACGAGACCGGGAACACCGAGCATGGAGTCGTTGCGCAACTCCAGTGGATCACAGAAATCATCGTCCACACGCCGCAGGATCACATCCACTGGCTCCAGGCCGCTGAGCGTCTTCAAAAAGACGCGGTCGTCGCGTACGGTGAGGTCTTCGCCTTCAACAAGTGTGTAACCGAGATAGCGGGCGAGGTAGGCCTGCTCGAAATACGTTTCATTATACGGTCCGGGCGTGAGTAACACGACCCGTGGCTCTCCCGCAGGCCGTGGGGCCAGTGCCGCGAGAGATTGCTGCATCTGCCGGAAAAATCCGGCCAGACGACGCACCCGTGCATCACGAAATACATCCGGGAGCAGGCGCGAGGTGATCAAGCGGTTTTCCAGCGCATAGCCAGCGCCAGTGGGAATCTGTGTACGATCAGCAATCACCCACCAGCGACCATCCGGTGCACGGGCGATGTCAGCACCATAGACCTGCAACGGCTTCGCATTCGGCGTTTTAATGCCGTGGCAGGGCCGCAGATAGGCTGGTTGGGCCAGCACCATCGCCGCCGGCATGTCTCCTCGGCGGATCAACTGCTGCGGCCCGTAGCTATCATTGAGGATCGCGTTGAGCAGTGTCGCACGCTGGATCAGCGCCTTCTCGATACCCTCCCATTCTCGCGCGGAGATGACAAACGGCACCGGGTCCATCGTCCATGGCGTGTCCATGCCCTTGTCATCATACACATTGAAGGTCACACCACGTTCTGCCAACAAGCGACGGGCCGTATCCGACATGCGCTTCACTCCGGCGGCATCGCGACGTTGCAGGTCGGAGATGACCTGCTCGTAATGCGGCCGCACCTTGCCCGCGTCGTCGCGCAGCTCGTCATAGTGCTTAGTGGCTTCAGGAGCGTCCACACGCGGAGCCACAACCCGTGGAGTTGCGGCGGAGTGAGGTGTGGAGCTTTGCGATTGGAAGATCAATGCGTGGACAGGTGTGACAACGAAGACGC
>CANIZT010000218.1 GCA_947471905.1 Verrucomicrobiaceae bacterium | reverse complement strand
CGCAGTCTGGATCGGGACATGACAAACTGGACCTTCGATGAAACGCTGACGCAAACGGGCCTCGGTTACATGGTGGTTTTTGCACTAGCCTTCTGTGGTACCAAAACACGCGTTATCACCTGCGTCGCATTGCTTGTGGTGCATTGGCTGATTTTCGTGCTTTACCCAATTTTGCCACCGCATGCCGATCCAAGTGCCTTTAATGTGCCCGAGGATTGGAATCTTGATTTTACCGGCTTTTTTGCACACTGGAATCACAACCGCAATGCGGGATGGGCCTTTGATCTTTGGCTGCTCAATTACTTTCCACGCCTATCGCCCTACGTTGGCTATTTTGGCGGCTATACGACGATGAACGTCCTCTCCACGATTCCGACAATGATCCTGGGCTTGATGGCGGGAACTTGGCTCAAGCAAATTGCCCAACCGACGAGGCATTTAATCGTTGCCGGCGTAGCTAGCGTTGCCGTTAGCTTCGCCATGCATTTTGGCGGCATTTGCCCGATTGTGAAGCATCTGTGGACGCCTTCGTGGGCTCTTTTCAGTGGCGGTTGCAGCTTCCTTATTCTCGCGGCGCTTTACCACATCGTTGATGTGTGTCAATGGAGGCGATGGACGTTTTCTTTCGTCGTTGTTGGCATGAACTCTCTGGCGTTTTACCTGATGCGCCACGCGCTCGAATATCCTTTGGCCGATTTCCTCAAGCGGCATTTTGGAACCGGTTTTTTCCGAATTTTGGGTGAACCTTTCGAGCCTGCGCTGATCGGAGCTTGCAGCCTGCTTATTATTTGGCTCGTCGTATTCTGGATGTATCGCAGGAAAATCTTCCTCAGGCTTTAACAGCTCAGCCGAATGAGTTATCACCATAGCCGCATGCCGCTGATCGATGCCTTTCGCGCCATCGCTGCTTTGTTTATTCTGCTGCACCACTTTGTTTCCTATTTTCCAATGTCAGACACGGTGTGGGACGAGTTTCCTGTGACCTTTGAATGGTTCTGCGACTACGGAAGCATGGCTGTTCAGGTGTTTCTCGTGATCGGCGGGTTTCTTGCCGCTCGAACATTGTCAGCGCCGAACATGTCGCCTCTGCCGCTGATCTGGAAGCGCTATGTCCGGCTGGTTGTACCATATCTTGCCGCGATTTGTCTTTCCATTCTGACAGTGTTGGTTGCTGGCCCATGGTTGATTCATTGGGCCATCCCCGAGCGGCCCACCGGTTCCCAATTGATGGCACACGTCTTCTTGCTGCAGAATATACTTGGCTTTGACTCCCTTTCGGCTGGGGTGTGGTACGTTGCTATCGACTTCCAGCTTTTCGCTGCGACAGCCATATTGCTGTGGATTGGTCGCGGGCGCATTATCGGCCCGACACTCGTGCTCATCGTTGCTGTAGCCTCTCTGTTCTGCTTCAATTTGAATGATGAGTGGGACGACTTGGCCGTCTATTTCTTTGGCTCCTATGGCCTTGGTGCAGCCGCCTGGTGGGCTTCGAATCGAGAACGTAATCCGATATGGCTGGTACTGATCCCAGTGGTGGCAGCATCAGCAATGGCTGTTGAGTTTCGTGGCCGCTTGGTCATCGCTCTAGCTATTGCGCTCACTTTGGGAATCAGTCGCCGCACTGGTTGTTTAGAGTGTGGCACATGTTTCAAGCCACTCGCCTTTCTCGGAAAGATCTCCTATTCGCTCTTTTTGGTTCATTTTCCGATTCTACTGCTAACGAACGTCTTCTATGCCATGCTTGGTCTTTCATCTTTGGTTTCCGCGATGGTAGGACTGCTGCTGGCATTCATCTCAAGCATAGGTTTTGCGGCCTTGTTCCATCACAGCATCGAAAGCCCCGCTGCCCATCGACGAATCACCTGTTTAGTGAGTTCGCTCTTCGTTAAATTCAGGCCAACGGCACGTTAGTCACCTTCAGGATGTCACAGTGAGGCGCTCTGACAAACTTAGCGGTTTCTCGTGTTGCGTCCATACAGCCGCCTTCAGCAAACACTTCAACCGGGTCGCGTATGCGTAGCATGCGCTGATAAATTTTGTCACAGGCATCTTTGTTAGCCAAAGTCTGCGCCACCAGTTGCTCCACCTTGGTTTCATTCATCTGCAACTCACCCTGATCATCTGTGAAAATTGCATCGCGCCAGTGGTAGATCTCGATGCACTTGGTTAGCACAGTGAAGGGTTGGCCTAGCTTCCAAAAATTGGAAAATTGGCCACTTCCGAGGTAAACCACCCAAGAGCCTTCATATCCAGTCACCTCCATTGAATGCGAGTCTGGATTGCGGAACCAGACTCGATCTCCAGGGACATAATAATGAACCGGTAGTGGCTGCTGTAGGCTACCAAGTTCATTCAAGAAGGCATCTTGGAAATCATCTGCTGTGAGAGCCTCTCTTTCCCACTGCGACTGTAGTTTGCGAAGTAATTCTGGATGGCTCTCGCGGGCCTCCTCGGCAATGGAAAGCAGAATCACGTACTCAGTGGCTCGGTAGCAGGAAAATGAATACAACTGTCCACCCGATTCTGGCTGACAGGCTTTTCTGAGTGAGTCAATCAGCGGGCTGCCTGGAATCAGCACAAAGCCAGTATTCTCCGAATAACGCCAGCAGTCGGTCGGTCGTTCGACGGCGGTCGTATGAAAGTTTAAGCAAGTGCGAGTGGCATTACGAACGATATTCCGGCGGATGCGCACAGCAGAGATCAATTCACCCGCGCTTGGATATTCCAACAATATCGGGCTGTTCAGAAGAGTCAGCCAGATCTCACGCATCAAATCTTCTTCATGGGTGTCGCATTGGAGTTTGAGCAAATGGGCAAGGTTAAGGGTATCGAAATCGGGCATCCATTCTTGAGCTGCCTTGTCAGCCAGAAAAAGATGAAGAGAATCGCTTCCCAGACTGCAAATGACGTCCTTCTCAATTTCCAAACGCGCCCACTCTGCGCGCAAGAGTGTCTGATTGGTTCCCAATGATTCATTTGCGCAAGAAACCCTGATTCCTCTTGATGGCTCAAATGAAAGTATCGACATGAATGATGTAAGGGTTCCTTTTGGTAGCACAATTACCAATGGAACAAGCATGTCCGACATTGGTTAACCCAAATGGAACGCACGATTCCTGCCATTGTTGCGCCCTTCTCGTGGGAGAATATTGAGATGGACCAAATAATCGAGGTTCACTCAAAACTCCGCAGTCCATCCGCCATCGCCTCATCACCGAGTCCATGCGCCCAGGCGGCCCCGATGGCAGCGAGAATGTTGTCGATCTGGAAAGCAAAGTGGCCGGTGTGCGGCATACCGATGTCACCGAGCCTGATCAGACAACGCTCCGCCGCGCCTTCCGCTAGGTATATGGCTTCGTCTTTCACATAGACGCCGTTTCTGCCTTGTTTGCGATGCTCTGTGAGCACGGCGTTCTCCGCATCGTGAGAGAAGAATAGCACGCTGCCTTTGCTAAACTCTGCCATGCCTGCAACGTGCGCATCGGTGGCATTCAGCACCGCCGTGCCGCCTGGCAGCACCACATCCACCACGCAGCGTTTCACCTTGGTCATCTGCTCCAGCGTCTCCATGTAGCCCAGTCCGAGATGATCCGTGCCCACATTGAGCACCACACCGATTTGGCAGTGATCATAACCCATACCTTCGAGGATGATGGACTCAGCACTCGTCTCGCAGATTGCAACTTCAGTCCATGGATGCAGCAGTACTCCCTGAGAGCCAAAAAGACGGTCTCCTTGTTTCGACTCAGCATGACGCTCGCCGAACTGCAAACCATCGCTATGACAGACGCCGAGAAACTTGCCCGCCGCTTTCAACAAATGAGCCAGAAGCCGTGTGGTGGTTGTTTTGCCGTGCGTCCCCGTGATGCCGATGACTGGAATGCGACCATTGCCATCTGGAAACAGCATGTTGATAATGGCCTCACCGACAGGACGCACTTTGCCCACAGCAGGCTTCAAATGCATCAGCAGGCCGGGGCTGGCGTTGATTTCAACAATGGCACCGCCTTGAGTCTCTAATGGCTTGGAAATGTCTGCACAGACGACATCCACTCCACCAATGTCGAGCCCTGCCACCTTGGCTGCAGTCACCACGTGTTCACGCACAGTTGGATGCACTTCATCTGTGATATCGATGGCCCAATTGGCAAATCGAGCTACCAACACGCGCTCGCCGTCATGTGGCACGGAATCTGGCTGGTAGCCTTGGTTTTGAAGGTCGGTGAGGATCACGGGGTCCCACTTCACGGTATCAATTTTATCCCAAGGACAGGTTTCAAGTTCACCACGACGTGGATCGGAGTTCAACTGCGACTCAATGAGTTGCACCACCGTGCTCTCACCATCTCCCACGACAATCGCGGGGTCGCCACGGCTAGCGGCGACCATGTCGCTGCCGACGACGAGCAAGCGATGATCCACGCCGGGAATGAAGCGCTCCACCATCACACCCGTGCCTTCTTTGAGAGCCTGCGGAAAGGCTTCCACGACTTGCTCACGCGTGTTGAGATCAATGAACACCCCACGGCCGTGATTCGCATCTGTCGGTTTCACCACTACGGGCAGGCCCACATCTTCAGCGGCATCCCACGCATCATCGGGGTCGTTCACGATGCGGCCTTCAGGCACCGGCACACCGGCCTGCTTGAGAAACGTGCGCGTCAGTTCTTTGTTCTGCGCGATGTATTCTGCGATGGCTCCCGTGCGGTCGGTTTCCGCTGTCCAGATGCGGCGTTGTTTCACACCTAGGCCGAGTTGAATGAGGCTTCGGCCTTCCTGAAGTCTACGCCACGGAATGCCGCGCTCCTTGGCTGCATCCACGATCGATTTCGTGCTCGGACCGAGCGCATTGCGATCCACCACATCCTGCAAGCGAGTGACTTCTGCGGCCACATCAAACGTTCCGCCTGAATAAGCCGCCAGCAGCAGTTCACGCGCACTGCGCAGGCACTCTTGAACCACGACTTCATCGAGATAGCGCACGATCACCTTATAAAGACCTTCCACACATGTCTCCCGCGCCTTACCAAAGCCAAGTTCATGTCCTGCCATCGTCTGCAACTCTAGAGTCACATGCTCAAGTATATGTGCAGGGTAGGTGCCACGATCCAGCCGCTGAAAAAAACCACCACGCTCACCGACGCTGCAACGATGTTCTATCATGCCCGGCAGCCATGACTTCAGGCGCTCATTGAACCCCGGAATCTCCTCTGAAGACGCATCCTTCAAGCTTCCCAAGTCCACCCAAGCCTCCAAGACGGGATAATTAGCCCAAATATTTGGGCCGCGCAGGAGATGAATTTCACGGATGTCGAGATCAGGCATGCGTGGCGAGATTACGCGTCCACGTATGACTGGCAAGGATTCGCCATGCGTAATTCGAGATGAAAATCAAAAAAAAGACCGGGAAAGATCACTCGATCTGCCCCGGTCTTTTGTGAGTGAGTACCAACAGCCATGCAGGAACCACTATCTGAAATTGTCGATCTGCAGCCTCATGCTGCTTTCTTGATCTAATGTGATCTTCGCACAGATCGAAAATGATGTGTCAGACTGATGTAAAACTTTGGCAACGATGATGAAACTTCAGCTGGAATGCTCCTAAAACGGAGGGCGGTTGCATTGCTTCTTGCTAGTTTTAGGCATGGTTACCCCGCTGCTTCTGTAAAAGTACCAATCCCATCAGCACAATCACCACGAGATTGATGAGCAGCGCGGATACATGAACGATAGAGGCCTTGGCATGGATCTCGTAAATCTCTAGCGGCAGGTAGATGCAACCGCCCACTAGTGCTAGCCACTCCGCCCAAGTTTTTTGCCGCCAGAGGCCATAAGCCTCCACGAACCGGATGGCGGAATAAAGAGCTGCCATGCCGGCCATGTAGCACAACCGGCGGTCATTTAGCGATGCAACGAGATCTAGGAAAATGTGTGGATACTTCTTTGCTGGGTTCAGATGCAGATGCGTCACCACCCAAGGCAGGTAAATCCCGGTGCAGCAGGCCCAGCAGGCCAAATCCTACCAGCAACACGATAGCTCCCTTCGCCGCTTCGATCGCGGCGACTATATCGAGACTCTTGCGTAGACCGGATGATGTCATGGTTCGATCATGTAGCCTTGCACATGCTCCAACAACCCGAAACCCGGTGCATTAGGGCTGGGATAAGTGTATGCGGTCACGAGATCGTCATTTTATTCTCGTGGATCTTGGCCTACAAAATGCCTCTCCAAATACCGTATTGCCCTAAACCTATGCCCCGTTGGATCGCTTTTATTATCACCAGCCTTTGTCTTCTACCCCTCACAGGCTGCGAGACTCCCGTTCAGCGGGTGCAAAGGGTGAAGGATGAGCGCTTGCTAAAGGTCAAGCGGCCCGCCATGGCGGAGAAGATCATCGAAGATGTCGTGGAACTGTCCGAGAATGAAAAACCTAGCATGTGGGACATTGCCCAGACGTTTCCTGCTTATGACTGGTCCATCAATGCCTTTCATCGCGATGGCCTAACCAAGGAGGAGGATGATCACTTTTTGCTCGTGGGAGATCATTCCCAGCCTCCAGTCGAAATCAAGCAGACCTCAGCGAAGCCACCGTTGAAGGTTGAACTAGCCATAGGACCTATTGATGACGGCTTTGGCTTTCGGAAACCTAAGTTGCATTACAGTTTCAAGCGCATCGACGGCGGCTGGAAGCGGTTGAAATGGAACGTGACCTACCACGGTACTTCGAAAGGCGACGGAGAAGAGGAACCTCCACTCAGCGAAGAAGAAAACCGCGAGAAGATCGAAAAAATCACCGGGAAACCCTACGTGGACGAAACTGAGGCGGCGACTCCCCAGTCTTGATGTGCGGAATCATGTTTCCTGGGTGAATCCGTAGCTTGCGATTACTTCCTGCTTCACCTGAAGCAATCTCACGCCATCATGCGTGCATGACTCGCGAAGACGCCGCCACTATTTTTGAACGCATCGCCCTGCTGCTAGAATTGAAGGGAGAAAACACTTTCAAGGTCCGCGCTTACCGCACAGGAGCCGAGATTGTCGAAAGTTTCAGTGGAGACATCATGAAACTCGCCACCGAGAACCAACTCACGGGTATCAAGGGCCTCGGCGAAGCGCTGCGTGATAAACTTCACGAAATGGCCACGACCGGAAAGCTGGAGTTCTATGAGAAGCTCAAAGCCGAGTTCCCTGACACGTTGTTTGAGCTGTTCGACGTTCAGGGCCTCGGGCCAAAGAAAGTGGCTGCGTTGCATGCCGAACTAGGTGTGTCTTCCATCGCTGATTTGAAACGTGCCTGCGAAAGCGGCGAGGCAGCGAAGCTTTCTGGCTTTGGGGGCAAGACGGTGGAGAAAATCCTCGAAAGCATCGCATTTCGTGAAAAGCACGCTTCTGAATTCAGACAGGATCAGG
>CANIZT010000217.1 GCA_947471905.1 Verrucomicrobiaceae bacterium | reverse complement strand
GAGGGAATTGGTATCGAACCGCCTTACTCGGATTTTAACTCACCCAGCACTCTCGCAGGCCAATCACTCGCGGCACGCATCTGGGACGATCTTCAGGCAAACAAAGACGCTGTCATTCCGGCCACAATCGGTGCCTGGCACTGGTGGCGCATCCCCACCGGCGGCCCTGGCAACGATGGCTATGGTTCATCGTCGCTACCCGGCACCTATTACTATTACCTGATGCTCGATCCGTGGATGAAAACGAATCACCGCTTCATCCAAAGCATCGGTTTTCACACCGAACTGCGCTTCCGCGAGGAAAATGCTTTCCGTGGCTCCAACGACGCCGTCATCTGGCCGTTCGAGATGTATGCTTGGGCCAGCACCTCCGTTGGCGTGTTCAAAGTCGGCCAGCTTCGCCGCAAGTTCGGCCTCGACTGGGATGGCAGCTTCTACGGCAACGTCGCCTATTACGACGGCTTCAAGCTCAACGCCGACATCGGCGTCTCCTGGGAGCGCACCTTCTGGATCAAGCCGCAGTTTAGCGTCGAGACCCACGCGCAATTCTTCTTCCGCGAAGATGGCATCACACCCGGTCTCGTGGGCGCTGATTCCGAAAGCACCTCCGCCTTTCGCCTGCAAAACAACGCCGTTTTCCGCGTCGTGCCCACTTGGTGGTTCAGTCCGACCTCCAGCCTCGCGCTCGGCCTCTCCGGCTCCATCGGTCAGGTCAAAGCGCAGGATGCCACGTTCAGCGATCATGCTTTCTCCGCTTGGGGCGTCGATCTCACCTACACTCGTAACCGCTTCAAAGCCTACGCCGAGGTGCTGCAGCGCAACGGCGCCCTCACACCCACTCGCTACGTTTCTGGCGGTATGAGTTCACGCACCACCGATCTCATGGTCGGCATGAGCTACGTCACCGGCCCCGTCACCTGGCGCGTCGCTTATTCCGCAGGATACGATCACAACCCCGGCGGCCGCCAGCACATGTTCGTTCCCGGCGTCACGATTGCGATCACCAAGAACATCGATCTCTACCTCGAGTACGTTAAATGGAGCGTCACCGCAGCCGGAGCCAGTGCTGTCACCTTTGAAAGCGGCATCCAAACCGCCATCAACTGGCGCTTTTGAACAAGCAGCGGCTTTCATCGCGTAATCACATACGCATGAAACTCACCACTCTGCTCACCGCGCTCGCTCTTTCGTTCACTTTCCTCCACGCTGCCGATGACGAGGGCTTTGTGCACATGTTCAATGGCAAGGACCTCAGCGGCTGGGTGAATGCCAACTGCGCCCCTGAGACGTGGAGCATCAAGGACGGCGTCGTGAGTTGCATCGGCATTCCTACCGGCGCGATGCGCACCGAGAAGCAGTATGAAAACTTCATCATGGAGTGCGAGTGGCGACACCTCACCAGTGGCGGCAACTCCGGCGTCTTCATCTGGGGTAGCCCCATCTCCGCCCCCGGCGTGCCTTTTCTGCGCGGCATCGAGGTCCAGGTGCTCGACCACGGCTACATGAAGAACGCCGATCCGAAAAAGCCGCGCTGGTTCACCACGCATGGCGATGTCTTCCCCATCCACGGTGCCACCATGGAGCCCCACGGCGACCACAGCGGCCAGCGCAGCTTCCCCAGCGAGGACCGCAGCAAGCCATCGCCCGAATGGAACCACTACCGCATCACCGGCAACAACGGCACGCTCACGCTCGCCGTGAACGGCAAGGTCGTCAGCGGCGGCGACAAATGCTTCTGGCGCAAAGGCTACCTCGCCCTCGAATCCGAAGGCGCGCCCGTCGAGTTCCGCGACGTCCGCATCAAAGAACTCCCCTCCACCGGTGCCACCGCCGCCGACTCCGCCCCGCTCGATCAAGGCTGGAAGCATCTTTACAACGGCCTCGACCTCCGTGGCTGGAAAGTCCCCGCCGGAGCCGAATCCAAATGGAAACCCTCCAACTGGAACCTCAAACTCGACTCCACCAACGGCCAAGAAGGCCCCGCACTCTGGAGCGAAGCCGAAATCGCCAACGGCGAATTCATCGCCGACTTCCAGCTCCCCAAAACCGCCGACCTCACCAAACCCTGCACCGGCTTCTGCGTTCGTGGAGATAAAAATCCCGCCGTTCTCATCGGCACCGGCAAAGCCCCCATCGTCTTCGGCCCCGACAAAGTGAAGCCCGGCAAATGGTATCGCGTCCGCCTCAAACTTGACGGCAACCAAGTCAACGCCACCCTCACCGAAACCCAGGAAGTCAATCCGCAGGTCATCGAAGCCACTCTCGAAGGCTCAGCCAAAGGCCCCATCGGCATCGCCGACTTCGGGATTCCCGTGACCTTCGCGAATATCTTCGTGCGGGAATAAGGTTATCGCGAGAAGCGCGAACCCATCAGCAAACGGCACTCTCATTCCATATCCACAGAGAATCGCTTTTGAATAAGCCCACCAAAAAGCCACACATGAATCCAACGAAATGAGCGGAAATGACCGGAACAAAAGGCTCATTTCCAGCCGACACAAAAACGGTGCCTCCTGTCGTTAGTTCATACATCGTCTTAGCTACGAAGCTTATGCCACCGAGAACGGCGAGCACTTGTGAAACACCGCATGAATGGCCTGCAGTCGGGTGCCGCCACAAGGCCGCGACCAAGAGACCCATGAGTGCCGTATCCAAGCCAGACAGGCCTCGATATGACTCAATATGTTGTTGATTGATCTGCACCTCTAACGGTATGAAAACAGCGGCGACGAGCAGGCAGGCGGCATAGCGCGAGGGCATCAATCGCAAACAAAGCAGCGACAGTAGCCCAAACGCAAACAGGTCCCACGCCAGATGATTCCATGACCAGTGGCTCAGGTGGGAGGTTAGCCATGCCCACTCCATTCCTCCATGTCTCTGCCATTGCAGCACTTCGGGGACTCCGTGGATGCACTGCACTCCCAATGTCACCAAGGCCACACTCACGGCCAGCAGGATGCCCGCCAGCGGCGGGCATCCCTCATGGTTCGGGCGTTGATGTTCCTGCGTTTGCATCAAGCTTTTCCTTTTTTGGAAAGTCCTGTCACTCCCAAAGCCAGCACGGCAAAAAGAGCTATCGCCATCGTCGATATAGGAGAAAGCGCACCTCCGCCACCTCCCAAGCTGAATCCACTGCCACCACTGTGAGAAGGCGCAGGTGATGGAGTGAAGGGCTGCTGAGCATTGTCCACACGATAGCTCACTGGCTGCGGAGCGGCCGCACGCGTCGCCTGCGCGGAGCGTTCCATCGCAACACGTTGCTGATTGCGTCGTTCGACTCCCTGTCGGGCGAAGGCATCGTCGCCCAGCACCAGCATGGAGGTTTGGTCTGTCACGAGCTGATACTTCACACCGAGATCGGCAATCGCAGAGTCAGATTCACCTGCTGGCAGCACCCCTGTATTGGCACGCAGTTCGAATTGCTCGATCTGATCCATTGCCCAAAGCCGTTCCAGTTCGGGATTCGCCTCGTCACTCTCAGGAAAGCTGAGCTTCGTTCGGTACACTTTGTCCTCACCCGTCATGCGGGCCTTGAGCACCAGTTCAGCTTCGCCTGAACCTTCATACTGGCCAAACATCACCAACTGCTGCCCACGATAGATCTTGCCAGGTAGCAGTCCGGTTGTGTTGAGCGTCTTCACACCTGTGATGCTCAATTCCGCATCGTGCAGGCATTCATGCAGCACCTTGCTCTTTGCCTGCAGGATCTGGCCGAGGATGTCGTCCGCATTCGAAACGCCTGCGTAAAAGCCGCCACTTGCATCGCACACTGTGCGCATCAGTGGCCAATTCGCGCTGTTGCCGAGCAGAAATCCGAAGATGCGAATGTCGTGGCTCTTCGTCAGCTTGTGAAAAGCCACCGGATCTACGACGCCCGTGTTCGTCACACCGTCCGTTACAAGGATCACACTCGTCGCACGGTCCGCATCCAAATCCTTCATTGCTAGAGTCAGACCATCATAGAGATTCGTACTGCCGCCCGGATGTAAAGCGGCGATCTGTTTCAGGGTCTCCTGCACATTCGCCTCTTCCGCCACTTTCCAGCCCTGTGTCAGATCCGACGCTGTGGTGGAGAAAGTCACGATACGATAGCGATCACGCGGCTGCATCTTGCCTAGGACACGGCTCACACCGTCCGTCAGCACGCGCAACTTGGTTTGCATGCTGCCAGAAGTATCCAACACAAACACATAGTCCGCGCCCCCGGTGAGTGGCTTGAGGTCCAGCCCTGGCGTCACCACCATCATAAACGTGCCCGGCCCGGACTCACCTTTACGGAAAGGGATCAGTTCCACTCGCCCCGGAAGGTCATCTGCGAGGCGATAGTATAAAACCAAATCACCCGTGAGTGAATGATCCTTCTTTTCCACGCGCACCTTATAGTGACCGTCTGTCAACTTGTCCGTCACCGTCTCCTTTTCAAAGCCCGGAACCCGAACATTGGCCACCGGCCAGGCTGATTTCAGCTCAAAGGCTGCGGAAAACGTGCCTTCCACCTTTGAGTTGACAGGATTCCAGAAGCTCGTCGCCACATCATCTGTGCCACCTTCTTCAAGCGGATATACAAAGCGCCCGATACCTGTGTCTATTTCCAGCGGTTGGTAATACACGATCCGCAGACGCGTCTCACTCTTGGCACGCACCGGATGCACTTGGAAGTCGAAGGACTGATAGCCGTTCTTCGTCGCCAGGCCCGCGTCATTGCCCGCATACTTCTCGTTCTCGTAAATCGTCTTCGCTTTTTCCTTCTCTACCACCTCGCCGTGAATATCGCGTTCGCCAAGCGTCATCGTCACCTCCGAAAGGCTCGCGCTTTTCGGCAACGGGAATCGGTAAACTGCCTCCAAGTCCTTATCGTTTGGATTGAAGAACGTCTGCGTCACCTCTGAGCGCGCAAAGCCATTGTTCAGTGTCACCTCCAAATGGTGATCCCGGATCTGGATGGGTTGATCCGGTGATCCCTTCGGCGTGAGTGTGCCCGCACCATTGACGGATGCTACCAACCCCAGTACGAGGCCAAGTGTGATGGCATAGCGCTGCAAAGAGCGCGTGGAAACGGCATCACTCTTGCGGTGACCCGTCGTTATCAGTGTGTGTGTTTGTGCTTTCATAGCACGCCGACGCTCACCTTACTGCCGGGCAGTGGGTAATTCATAAAACATATCCTGCAATTGAATCACTCAATGATCCAAAGCACCGTGATGAAAGCCCACGAAGCTGATCGAAATACTCCCACCTCGTGCGCTAAAGATTCATTTTGGTTTAAAGCTATTTCGTGGCACGATCCCTTCCAAGGCCATGAATCCACCACCCACTCCTGAAGCCCCTCTCGTAGCACGTTACTGGGCATATTGGATTGGCATCACTGTCGGAGGGCCGCTAATAGCCTTGGGATACATCGCTGGCGTGAATTCGATGATGTTCCCAAAGAAGGATCTCACTGACAAAGTCTTGTTAGGTCTTCTATGGCTGATATTCTTCGGCATTCTTTGGTCATCCTTCAAAATCGATACCCTGAGTCGTTGGAATGTATTCGTGCTGTCACTGGGTGGCATCATTCTGTCTGCTGCCATCTTCTTCGCGGGCTGTGTGTCGTATCTTTGATCATTCTGCCGCTGGCAAGTTCTCTACACGCGTCGCTTCAGCGGCAGCCGCCATCGCCTTCACCTTACGCAAATCTGTCTTTCCAGTGCCAAGCACTGGCAGTGACTCCACCCGCACAAACTGGTCGCGCTTCGGTTTCCACAGGTTAGGCAACTCGGCTTTCGCAAGAGCTTCCAGTACGACTTCAAGAGCAGCATCGCTCAAGACATGCAGCACCATGAGTTTCTCTCCCTTTTTCGCATCGGGCAGGCTGGTCACGGCAAAGACCTGTGTCGGCAGTTCGACCATCTCCTGAAGTTTCTCCTCGACCTTGATGTGTGGCACCATCTCTCCGCCGATCTTGCTGAAGCGACTAAGCCGGTCTGTGATCGTGATGAAGCCATCTTCGTCCACAGCAGCAATGTCACCGGTGCAATACCAGCCGTCCTTGAGCACCTCGGCAGTTTTGGCCGGGTTGTTCAGGTAGCCACACATGATGTTTGGCCCTTTCAACAGCATGAGGCCGGGCTCTCCTACTGACCGTTCCGCCCCGGTCTCTGGATCGACAATGCGTACGGTCATGCCAGGCAGCGGGTGCCCGATAGTGCCACGCTTGCCACCGACCTGCCTGAACCCCGCCGCACGAAAATCCTCTCGGTTCACGCTCACGGCCGGAGAACATTCAGTGCAGCCATAGGCCTCCATTGGACGGAAGCCAAACCGGTCGGCAAAAGCCGAGGCAAGTCGTTCGGGCAATTTTTCCGCCCCCACCATGGCAAAGCGCACACTGCCAAATTGCTCCGGCTGACAGCCGCGCATGTAGAGCTGCAGGAAGGTGGGCGTGGCGAGCAGGAAGGATATCTCATGATGATGCACAAGCTCACCCACGGCCTTGGAATCAGTAGGATTGAAATGATACGCTACTCCCAGTCCCAACACTGCAGGTGCCCCAAGAGTGCCCGTGAAGCCGAAAGAGTGGAAGAATGGCAAGATACCCAGAACACGGTCATCCGACGCAAAAGCAAAAACCTGACCAATCTGCTCCACGTTCGAAACGATATTATAGTGCGAAAGCATCACACCCTTTGGTTCGCCCGTACTGCCACTTGAGAAAATCAGGGTGGCAAGATCATCGATCTCTCGCTTCCTCCGACTTCCGAGCACTTTCTCGATCAGTGCCACGGGACAAAACAATGCCAATGCCAGTGCCAAAATTCTCTCTCCAAGGCGTGGCTTCGCCGCAACATCTTCCAGGAAGACCACCTCCACAGGCAGCTTCAAATTCAGCCGTGCGAGAAACTTTTGGGACGTGACCACCGTTCGGACCCCGCTCTGGCTGATACAGGATGCGATACTCTCTTCGGAAAGAGTGTAGTTAAGATTCACCGGCACCTTGCCCATCAGCAGCGCTGCATAATTGGCAAGTGCACCCGCAACCGATGGCGGAAGCAACAGCCCAGCCATTTCCTGATCCTTCCACACGCTTCTGAGCCTGCGCCCGAGAAAAATGGTCCTGGTCAGCGCTGTGAAGAAGGAAATCCGCGGCGAACTAGAGTCCGTCATCGAAAAACGAAAAGGATGGCGGCGGGCAGTGCGAACGAAGGAACGATGAATCGTTGGCATACGATCCTTGCGAAACTCCCATGCTGCGGCGCCGAGCTCCGCAACAGCCTGGCGCACAACCTGTGGTTTGGCAGTGGCTGGCAAAGGCCTGCCATAGCTAACCGTTACCGGATACGGCAGCGTGCGTGGCACCTTGGTGTAAAAACGGCCCTTTTCGAAACTGAAAATACTCCCCCACAAATTGTCGAGATGCACCGGAATGATCGGCGCATCGACGCCCTTCATGATGCGACTCATGCCGCGGCGGAATGGAAGCAATTGGCCAAT
>CANIZT010000216.1 GCA_947471905.1 Verrucomicrobiaceae bacterium | reverse complement strand
CAAAACCGCCGTTGGCAGGATAAGTCGCATAAGAGGCAGCAAATTTGGAAGTCATCAGCGCTGTGCGAGTCGGACAGCAAGTCGCCCCCATCGCGTAAAACTGTGTGAAGCGCGTGCCATCCTTTGCGAGAGAGTCAATGTTCGGCGTACGTGAATACGGATGCCCATAGCAGTGAAGATCGGAGCCGCCGAGATCGTCAGCGAGGAGGAAGACGATGTTGGGTTGCTGCTGCTCAGAAGCGTTCGCGACTATCAGAAGCGTGCAGAGGGTAAGAAAGAGAGTGATTGATTTCATGATTGAAGCTTGGAAGACCTCACTTCTTCCCTTTGCCCTTTTTGGCTTTCTTCTTGGGCGCTTCGGTGGTGACTCCGCCAGCGGGAACAGCGTCTTTGATGAGGGCATCTAAAAGGCTGCGCATCTCGGCTAATTTTTCGGGCTGGGCGGCTGCGAGGTTGTTCTTTTCAGCGATGTCGGTGGCGAGGTTGTAGAGTTCCATTTTGCCGGATGCTTTGTCGCTGCCTCTGGCTTCTTCGGCATCTTTGTCGGAGGCATTGAGCAGGAGTTTCCAGTCGCCCATGCGCAGGGCCATCTTGTCGGGGGCCATGCCGGGAAGCAGGAGGGCTTCGTGGGGCGATTTGGCTCCTTGAGTGAGCACGGGCCAGATGTCGAGGCCGTCGGGTGAGAGTTTTTGTTCGGCGGGCGCACCGGTGAGTTTCACGAGTGTCGGAAACCAATCCACGGCGTGCATGGGTTCATCAATGGTGATGCCAGCAGGGATTTTACCGGGCCAGGTGGCAAAGGAGCAGACACGAATGCCACCCTCGTAAATCGTGCCTTTGCCAGCACGCAGCGGCGTGTTCATGGTCGCGGTTCCTGGGCCGGGACCACCATTGTCGCTGGAGAAAATGATGAGCGTGTTTTGGCGCAGACCTTTCTCATCAAGCGCAGCAGTGATTTGGCCGATGGCTTCATCGACGGCTGACAACATGCCAGCGATGGTTTGGCGGAGTTTTGGCAGATCCTTGTAGGGTTCCGTATAGTTGTCGGGCACTTGATGAGGAGAGTGGATGCCGTTGAATGGAACGTAGAGAAACAGTGGCTTATCGGCTGCTTGCTCGCGGACAATGCGACACGCCTCCTTCGCGACTAGATGGGTCGTGTAGCCTTCTTCGACCAGCGGCTTGTCATCGCGATACCAATCCATTTTACCATCACGGTTGTGTTTGAAGTAATCCAGTGCGCCAAAGAAGTGACCATACTGATGGTCAAAGCCGCGATGGGTGGGTGTGTATTCGGATTGAAACTCGCCGAGATGCCACTTGCCACAAATAGCAGTGGTGTAGCCGACTTCCTTCAGTGCCTGAGGCAATAAGCGCTCCGCCAATGGCAGGCCCCACGGTGCGCCGGGTCTGACAATGCTGTAAACACCCGTGTGGATCGCATAACGACCCGTCATCAGTGCCGAGCGTGTGGGTGAGCAAACGGGCTGCACATAGTAAGACTTCAACACTGCACCTTCTTTGGCCAGCTTGTCGATGTTCGGCGTGCGGATGTCCTTCCCGCCATTGAAGCCGCAGTCGGCATAGCCCAAATCATCGATCAAGAAATAGACGATGTTGGGTTTCTCCTGCGCATTGAGCACAGGCACGAGGGAAAACAGAATGAGAAGAGCGGGAAGGTAGCGCATGATTGGCGAGTGAAACGCAGCAGTGAGAAGCATCTGGCTGCTTTTTTGTCCCCCAAGCCTACTGGAAGCAGCCCTACTATTCCTTTGATCACACAAACAACCCGCTTAGCGTGCCGGTGCTGGCGCTGTTAAAGCTCGTCGTCTCCAAACCGAACTGCTGCGCAATCGTCAGATTCAAATTCGCCAACGGTGTGCCTTTGTCGAAAACGAGGTGCTGACTGGTCTTCACGCGACCTTGGCCTTTACCCAGCAGGACGAGCGGCAGATCTTCTTTGATGTGGCCGTTGCTGTCCTTCATCTCGCTGCCTTAGAGCACGAGGCTATTGTCGAGCAGTGAACCGTTGCCCTCATCGATGCCGCGCATCTTTGTGAGCAGATGCTGCGCATACCAGCGGCTGACGGTGGTGTATTCTCTGGCGGCATTTCCTCTTCCTCGACCTGCTGGAGCATGGTCTGCCATAGCTTGAAATCTTTCTGCACTTTGAGGCGAACCGAAGTGTGTCAGATCGGCATCGCCTTTGTGTTTGTCGGGGTTGTGACAGTCGAGGCATTAGGTCTTCAGCAGCGGCTGGATGTCCGCAACTGAAGCACTGAAGACAGTGAGCAGGATAAAAGAAGCGAGGCGTATGAACAATCGAAGCTACTGGATCATCCGAGTATGTTTTCCCCTCGGTTCTCCTTTTGACGGATGGTCACGGGCCAACCAGGGAATTGATTGGTCGGTTTGCCATCAGTGGCGTCGATGAGGAAGCGGAAGGACTCGATGAAGTAGGTTTTCTTTTCCGTATCGAAGGTGATGAAACCGAAGCCGCTGGCCTTTTCGTGGGCTTTGTCATAGCGATTCGGGGCTTTGCCGACTTGAGGATTTCCGACGGCATAGATGTAGGCTTTATTGCCGAGACCATCGAGATACTCGCCGGTGTTGTCCTGTCCATGTTTGGGCCGATGGGTGTGCGGCATCTTCATCTCATCAGGCCGCCACCAGCGCGGATAGCCAGCAGAGATAGCAGGCGTGCAGAAGGACCAATTGCTATCGCGTTGCTTGTCCACGCCGTATTGAGCGAGTGTGGTCAAATGCTGGTCACCATTGATGTGCAGAGCCATGGAGGGCCGCAGAATGTCGATCGCGCGATTGCGTGGTGTTTGCGGCCAGCCACCGGAGTCGAGATCCGCTTTCAGATAGCCATCTTCGCTGCCGTGATGCGTGGCGGCATTGATGAAGACGGTTGCGCTGAGCAGTGCCTTGAGCTTGTGCCCACGCCAATCTTCCGACCATTGTTTGAGAAAGGACTCTTGGCGCTCGCCCAGCATCACGAGACCGGGTTTATCGAGAGCTGCGGTGTCGAAGTTGGCATCCTGTACGTGGTCGGCACGGCCACTGCCCGTATCGACATGCTCGGGACCACTTTTCCACTGACGATCCGCGATGATGGCAAAGCTGACGCCGCCATAGACCATGTCGCCATAATAGACACTGATGTCCTGCAAGAGCGGCTTCGGATCAAAGGCGTCGGGGTGATGCGCGACATTGGTTTTGTGCACGGCATTGACCATGCGCGCAGGTTCGATGTAGCCACCTTTCGATGATGCCCCAGTGTCGCCGACGTCCATCTTCTTCCCGCCCTCGCCCCAGATGTTGCCTTGGAAAACGTCATGATCATCAGGCAGACAAAGCGTTGGAGCATTGCGCATGACTTCGCGGAAAGCCCAGCCGTGCTGGTAAAATTTGCGCAGGTAATTGAGGATCGCAGGCTCAGCAGGTTCACGGATGAGACCGAAGCCGCCGTGGTTCTCATAAATCTGGTCACCCGAGAAAAAAACGAGATCAGGATCGAGTTTGACCAAATTTTCGGCCACAGGTGCGTACGGGAAGCCGTAGTCGTTTTGGCAAGTGAGAGCGGCCATACGCAGAGGTCGGTCCTCCGGATTGGCTTTGATGGTGCCGGTCCACTCGTTCGGTGTTTCACTGCCATCTTTGTGCTTCTCGCGATACACGAGCTTGTATGGAGTGGCGGTCTTTGCCTTCCAATTCGGAACACGAAAAGTGGCCACCCAGGCATCAGGATCAAGTTTGGCAGTGCCGAGCGATTTCCAAGCTCCGTTTTGTTGAACGTGTAGCTCGACTTCTTGGTTGTCCTGCGCGCCCATGGGTCCAGTGAGCGCGCTGATTTTCATGATGAAGCCTTCCGCAGTGCGCGAGTCACTCAGCGAATACATGGACCATAAAATGGGGCCAAACTTTTGCTGGGGTGAGACTGCGAAAGCATCACCATCCAACGTCCAGTTTTGGAAACGATATCGACCGTCGCCAGCATTGGCAGCGTCCTTGCCTTTGCCCTTTTTCTTGGCAGCGCTGGCAGCTCCAGCGTTGAAGTTGTTCGCTAGCGAAACATTACCGAGGAGTATTTCAACGGGAACAGATTCGGTGAGTGTGGCGAGTTCTTGGCCGCTTTCAGGATTCGTCGCAGTGAGTGTCAAAGCGCATTTTTCGCCTTCAGGGGTGCCGTTGAGCGTGAGCCGGATTTTCTCGAGCTTAGCACCTTCGGGGAGCGCCGTGGTTTGGGTGCCGAGCAGGAGCTGATCGCCCTTCCAGGCAGCGTCGAAGCCTTTGAGCACAAAACAATTGCTGCGGTGCTCATTGAGCTCACTGCGGATGCCAATGCGGAAACCAGCGCCGCCATCGGTGTTTTTCACCTCCAGTCGTGTGAGTGTGACCGACATAGTGAAAGCACCCTTCTTGGCAATCTGATGTGTCAGTGAATGCACACTGCGGCCCGCGCCTGCATTCAGGCACTCCGCACCACCTTCACTCACACGCCAGTCTTCCATCGGGTTCGCCCAAAACTCGCCACCGAGAAACACCCGGTCATTTGTTTTAGCCCAATTCGTCGCCACTGATTCAGCAGCAGAGGCCTGCCGCCCCGCGATACCTGCGAGTGTTCCAGCCGTGATGAGTTTAAAACTAGTGCGACGAGTGATTTTCGATGTCATGACCCTTGGGAACGCATCGAATCCCCTGCTTTTTCGTCGATTTAATTAGAATGCGGTCCGAGTCGGCTTGCTACCGGTCTTGGAAATGAGTTCGATCCAATCGATCTCAATCGCTGACTCCTGCATGGGCAAATAGAGGCGCACGATGCCGAGTGGGCCTTCTGCGGGGATTTCGACTGTCACTTCTTCCCAATCGCCACTTTTGAGGATGACGTCGGCGCGGTGGGCTTTCCCTTCGGCTACATTGGCAAGCCAATCGAAGTGACTGGTACCCGCTTTGGCCTTGATGCGAAACGTCACGGTGGTGGGACCGCTGTGTTTGGCAGCAGAGAAGCCGAGAAAGCACGCGTCGCCGATGTTGGTGATGCGTAGGATGCCGTCTTTCACGGATGCCTTGCAGTCACGAGCCTTCCAACCTTGCAGTGCAGGATCGCCATCGTCCTTGCCTTTTGCAGGCGCTTTGGCTTTGGCTTTCGGTTGCTGTTTGCCTTCGAGTTCGGGATGATACTTGGACGGATCAAACGCGGGATTCGGCACAGGCACGACGGCCTTTGTGTCGGCGAGGAATTTTTCGATCAATCTGTCGAGTTCATTTACGAGTTCGGGCTTTTGCGCGGCAAGGTCGTTCTTTTCGCCGAGATCATCACGCAGATTGAAGAGCAGGTGGCGATGCGCGCCTTTCTCGCCGCCGTGAAAGATGCGGATGAGCTTCCAGTCGCCGCGATGCACGGAAACAGCGGGCGGAAGCCAATCCGGCACGCCGGGATTGTGCGGGAAGTATTGGAAAACAGCTTTGTCGGCAAGCACATCGCCTTTCAGTGCGGGTAGGATGCTTGTGCCATCGAATCGTTGGCCTTCGGCTGGCTTCAAAGCGAGACCTTCGATCAGTGTGGGGTAGTAGTCTTCACTTTGGATGATCGCGTCACTGCGACTGCCTGCGTCGGCGATACCAGGCCAGACGATGACTCCGGGCACACGTGTGCCACCTTCAAACATCGTCGCCTTACCACCGCGCAGTGGGCGGTTGCTCGTTGGCGTTGTGCCATCGACCTCGTTGTACATGTTGCCGCCGTTATCGGCAGTGAAGATGATGATCGTGTTGTCGGTGAGTTTCAGACGATCCAGCGCATCGAGTAGCGTGCCAATGGCGTCGTCCATGCTTTGAATCATCGCGGCGTAGGTCGGGCTGCGTTGCACGTCTTTCGGATCAATGCGGCTGCGATGCTTCTCAATGTTCGCCTTCTTCGCATCGAAGGGCGCATGCACGCTGAACATCCAGTAGTTCATGTAGAATGGCTTGCCTTTCTGCTGCTGCATCCACGCGACGGCCTCGGCGGCCATGCGGTCCTCGATGTGCTCATTGGGCGACTTCTCTTTGAAGTTTGGAAACTTCCATGGTGCGACATACGTGCCCGCAGGCCCCGGGCCGGGCGTATGCGGCAAATCGATATCAAAACCCTGCTGCAGCGGCGAATACGGCTCAGGTCCGAGGTGCCACTTGCCAAAATGGGCCGTGGCATAACCTGCGTCCTTCATGGTCTCGGCGATGGTACGATACTCCGTCTTCAAACGCGTGACCGGATCAGGCTGAATGGCTTTTTGGTCTGCCGGAGCCTTTTTGCCCGTCGTCGCTTCTAACACTACCTGCGGCATATGGCAGTTCGGCACCGTGATGCCCGTGCGTGCTGGACTCTGCCCCGTGAGCAACGCCGACCGCGTCGGCGAACACAGAGGACTGGCCGAATAGGCCCGCGTGAAGGTCATGCCGTGTTTCGCAAGCCGTTCGACGTTAGGCGTCTGATAATACGCCGTGTTGCCATACAGCGTCGTGTCACTCCAACCGAGATCATCAGCGAGGATGACGATCACGTTTTGTTGTTCTGTGGCAAAGAGCGAAGATCCGAGTGCGAAGAGGCGAGTGGCAATATACTTCATGGTGCAGCAGGTGAAACGCAGCGCTTGCAACGACATCTCAGCAAATACAGTGTCGGATTCCGCAGAATATCGTTTCTGAAAACAAGCAAAGCTCTTTGAAATACGGGTAGTGGCCCGACGTTTCACCGGCCTACCATGAATCGCTCCACCGCCCTTCGTCTCCTAGCCATTGTTTTCCTCACGTTGCCTGTCGCTCTCCATGCGGAGCCGAAAAAACCTGCGGCTCCGGATGTCTGGCCGAAACCGAAGCCCACGACGCATGACTACAAGAAGTGGGAGAAGAACATCGCGATCTTCGAAGCTGCCAATAAGGAGTCGCCACCAGCGAAGGGGAGTATTCTCTTTGTAGGCTCCTCGACCATCGTGCGTTGGAAAACGCTCGCGGAGGATTTTGCTGGCGTTCCGGTGCTGAATCGTGGTTTTGGCGGCAATCAGATCAAGGACTCCACATTCTATGCCGATCGCATGATCTTCCCGTATGCGCCAAAGGCCATCTTCTTGCGGGCTGGTGGTAACGACATCAATGCGGGCTGGCCTGCTGAAGACGTGTTCGCCGACTTCAAAACCTTCGTGGCGAAGATGCGCGAACGCCTCCCGAACATCCCTATCTACTACATCGGCCTCAGCCCGACGATCAAACGCCTCAAGCAAGTCGATGAAGGCAACAAACTCAACGACCTGATCACCGCATGGGCCAAGGAGCAGACCGGCATCACGTATATCGACACTCGCACCCTCAGCCTCGACAAAGAAGGCAAGGTTCGCCCCGAGTTGTTTGTAGAGGACATGCTGCACTTCAATCCTGAAGGCTACAAACTGCTCGCTGCAGCTTTGAAGCCCTTCGTCACGGCGGCGGCAAAGTAGGTCGGCTACTT
>CANIZT010000215.1 GCA_947471905.1 Verrucomicrobiaceae bacterium | reverse complement strand
GATCACCGCCCTCGCGCAAAGCCGCAGCGCCGTGAAGAACTACAACGTCGCCGTGAAGGAGTGGAACCAGCAGATCATCTTCCTCCGCAAGATCCTCCCCGGCTGCGCCGAAAAAAGCTACGGCATCCAAGTCGCGAGACTCGCCGGCCTCCCCGAAAACGTCATCGCCCGCGCCAAAGAAGTCCTCCACCAACTCGAATCCGGCCACCAGCCCGCCGAGAGCGTCAAAGAAGTTCCCGTGGCGACGAGCGTGCCCGCGAAGACGAGGAGGAAGGCGGTAAGCGACGCGGACGCGGGGCAGATGGTGTTGTTTGGGTGAAATTTTGTTTGCGTAGATCAAAGCGACTGATGGACAAAAAATGCGGCACTCTACAGAACCTTGATGAGGTGCATGTCCTCGTTCGTGAAACTCCGTGGTCTAAAGAGCAGATCGAAAGTGGATATCGGCCATTTTTGACTTCAGATGCAGCTGAGAACCGAGCAAAGGCAATCGTAAGCAACTCCAGCGCCCAGAACATAAACTGGAACCTCGGGCTGACCTCAATGAAAACTGAGCACGAGCTTTGGATCCCCTGCTACGAGATACCAAACAGCGATTTTGGAACCCCGCCCGCATCGCTTGAAGCTCCGGCGGTTCATAAGGCACACGGCATAGGACTTAATTGGGGAAGTTTGATGAGATTCGGGCGTGCTTGTGAAGCAGGGCTGGAACTATTCGAAAACGGCTTGCCCTCGAAGATCAGGAAGAAGCTAGCGAATCCCAAAGAGCATTTGCCAACAATCGAGGAGATAATCTGGCTGAGTTCCTGGCAGCGCGTAACCGACGTTGAGTCTGAGGTTCAATTGGGGAAGGAGCGCGGAAGCAAGAAAGGAGTCGATTGGAAATTCAAAAGCTGTGGGCAGACAATAAATCTCGAAGTGAAATACCGGGCGCGGGACTGGGTTCGCGTGACAGACGGCCCTCAATTCAGCATAGCCAGACCCAGTTATTACGAAGACGTCGATGGGAAGTTTCCGAATCGCTTGCCTGGTGAACTCAACATTGTTGGAATCAGTAGCTATGCAGCGCCTGACCGATCATGGCGTGAGGAAACTCATGATTACCTGGTCAGGAATCCGCAAATTGACGCTATTGTTTTGTGGACGCCGTCTTTTACCGGAGCAGATGACAATCCTTTTGAGGTACATTCGAAGGATAAAGCTCAACTTGTTAGAACTCTCCTTCGGATTGTTGAGGAAGATAAACAGCATTTGGTTGTTGTCCGCCATCTCTGGCGAGAACGTGATCAAAGAAGACTCGATGGGAAAGCGCACGTTGATGACGCCTTGAACGACTACCCACGCAGAGCATTGGAACGGATTTTAGGAAACGAGTGAAATCTAACATGCGCGGAAATCCGCTCGAGAATGATCGCGACTCGCGCTTCAAGATCGACATTGCCGTGTCAACAGCGTTGTGTTATTCACCAGAGAAATGAGATTGGCTTCCAAATGAATAAGCAGGCAGACGACATTTTTTATGAGGCCGTCGCCTTGGAGATTGCCGATCACAATATCACGCCAGCTCTATGGGCACGAGCCTTTTCTAAGGAGCGTGGAGATCCACAACGATCTTTAGCCACATATATCGATTTTCGCGTAGCTCAGTTGGCTTCGGATTTTTTTAACGCGCAAAAGGCAAACAAACTATCCGTCGCGTCGGTTCCAAGCCCGGTGCGTTACAAGGTGGAAAATGGAATTAAGGTCGCGGTATACCTGCCTTGTCCACATTGCGCTGAAAGTGCTTTTATCCCACTGAATCAATGCGTCACTCCAGTGACATGTTCTCATTGTGAGATGAAATACTTTATCCCAAACAAACTGGGGAAATGACGTCAGGAAATGACGTCAGGCTGCAACTGGCTGACAGATGACAATGCTGATCGCTGCCACCGTGGTTCGTAACGCAGCGACGATTTGTCCGCTTGCCTCGTTTCCGGCCAGAGATAGCTTTTGGCCATGACAGCCACCCTGACTGCACCTGCCGAAGCCCTGCTGCGCGAACAAGTCGCCAGCGGTCAGTTCAGCTCAGTGGATTCCGCCGTGGAAGCCGCGATTCAGACGGTGTTCGGGCATCGTGCCAGCCAGGCACTTGAATCCCTGCTGGATGAAGCCCTTCAGCATCCCGGACGACGTGTGCCTGTCTCGGAACTGCGTCGGAAGCAGGCATGAAGACTGCAATGGGGTCTTTGCGAACGGCACCAGACACAAATCAGAGCAATTGAAGCCAAAGCCATGGCCCAAAGAGCGAATAGATCTCTATTTGTCAGCCATTTTGGACCGCCCGAACGATTAAAAAGTCCCTTTGAGCCGAATATTGGGGTCGATGCACACTTCAACCACTGGATTGAGCCATTTAACCCGAGGATTTCTCCCTTTAACCTGCTGCCAAAACCGATTAATCCGGGTGCTAAACCAATAAACCGGGAGGATTATCGCATTTTGCCGCTAGTTATTCCGTTTACCCGCGCCCATAAACTGATTCGGCGGTTGGTTGAATGGATTCTACCAGAAAATAAACGGTTTAACCTGCCAGCTAAACAGCTTTCCATTCCCGATGAATGGGTCAACCCGGAGGATAAATGGCCGATGTCACCAGATAAACGGATCAGAAGGGTAGCGAAACGGCATACCTCTTTCCCCGCTATTTGCCAATTGGCAGGGTTTCAAACCCGGCTAGGCTCAGTTGCAGAAATCATGCGCCCCGCTGTTTGAAAGGAACCACCTATGCCCCACACTTTCCAAGTTGGAATCCATGCCTCCCAGGAACGGCTGGAAAAACTATTGGCAGAGCGCCTCACCCCCGGCGCGAACCGCGAGGCGGTGGACGGGCGCATTTGGAATCTCTTCGGCGAGACCTGGGCCGTGATGTTCACCGACCTGTCGGGCTTCTCGCGCAACGTGGCCGAATTCGGCATCATCCATTTTTTGCAGGTGATCTATGAATCACAGCGCATTTTCATTCCGTGCGTGGACCGAAACGATGGCATTTTGTTGAAGCTGGAAGGCGACAGCATGTTCGTCATCTTCCGCACGGTCGCCAACGCGCTCCAATGCGCGGTGGACATGCAACGCGCGGCCAAAATCTATAATGTGGACAAGCCCCAGGAGGAGCAAATTTTGCAATGCATCGGGCTGGGCTATGGCCCCATGCTCCGCATTGGCGACCAGGATGTGTTTGGCCGGGAAGTGAATGCGGCCAGCAAGCTGGGTGAAGACATCGCGCGCGCGTGGGAAATCCTCGTCACTGATTCGGTGCAGGCGGCGGCGGGGACTATCGCGGGTCTTCAATTTGAGCCGATTGCAGACATTCCGCCCGGCGCGAAAGCTGCAGCGCGGGTGATCTATACGCTGTGAATAGGGCTGAACACCGCAGGACGGACATGATGTGGGATGTCCGCTCACACGCCGACAGCTTTACGCCAGATCCAACGTTGTGAAAGCCTCCACCACCATGCGCACGCACATCCTTCTTCTCGTTTCCTCATCGCTCGCCTTTGCGGACACACCGAAACTGCCCGGCATCGGCGAGGCGATGCAGGAGATGATCGCCAGGAGTGAAATCGCCGGCGCGGTCACGGTGGTGGCGAACAAGGACGGGCTGCTGCATCTCGAGGCGAACGGCCTGGCGGACATCGAGAAGCAGAAGCCGATGAGCGTGGATGCGATGGGCTGGATCGCGTCGATGACGAAACCGATCACCGGTGCGGCGATCATGATGCTGCAGGACGAGGGGAAGCTCAACATCGCGGACCCGGTGTCGAAGCACCTTCCCGAGTTCGCCGCGTTGAAGACGCCTTCGGGCAAGCCGGCGAATCTCACGATCACCCAGATCCTCACGCACACCTCGGGCCTCGGCGAAGCGAACGGCCCGAAGGCGCAGGAAGCTCATACGCTGGCCGATCTGGTGCCCATCTGGCTGGCGACGCCGATGCAGTTCGAGCCGGGCTCGCAATGGAAGTACTGCCAGTCCGGCATCAACACGGCGGCACGCATTGTCGAGGTGATCAGCGGCATGACCTTTGACGAGTTTTTGCAGAAGCGGCTCTTTGATCCGCTCGGCATGGCGAACACGACCTTCTATCCCACCGATGCGCAGTGGGCGCAGGTGGCCACCGGTTATGCGAAAAACAAGGATACAGGAAAACTCGAGGCCGTGCCGCCGCGCGGCGACTTCGGCAAGCGCGGTCGTCCGCCGCAGGGCAATGGCGGCCTGTATTCCTGCGCGAAGGATTACACGCGCTTCTGCCGCATGCTGCTCAATGGCGGCACGCTCGATGGCCAGCGCATCCTCAGCCCCGAGGCGGTGAAAACGATGTCCTCCGTGCACACGGGCGATCTGCCCTGCGGTTTTTTCCAGAAGGCGGAATTCGGCAATCACGGCAACAAGTACGGCTGGGGCATCGGCGTCTGTGTTTTGAAGGAACCGCATGCAGGCCTCGCGGAAATGCTCTCGCCGGGCAGCTTCGGTCATGGCGGCGCGTGGGGTACGCAGGCGTGGATCGATCCGACGAAGGACGTCATCTACGTGCTGATGGTGCAGCGTGCGAACTTCCCGAACAGCGACGCCAGCCCGGTGCGCGAGGCGTTTCAAAAGGCTGCGGCGAAGGCGCTGGCGAAATGACGTGGCAGTGACTGCTATGGCCAAACTTGCTACGGGTTCGTCGTCTTCCCCTTCGGCTTTTCTTGCCGGTGGTGAGAAACCCGTGCTGGTACTGGCGTAATGCTTCGGCCCCAGACTCTGTGGGGGGCATGCTGCCTGCGGCGGTATCGTGTTCATCTCAAACAGAAACTGGATATGAATCTCTCGAAGGCTTCCCGCCGCCAATTTCTCAAAGCTGGCAGCATCGGTGCACTCAATCTCTCCATTCCAGGCCTGGTTATCGGAAAGGACAAGCTGGACGCCTCTGGCAAAGCGGTGGCTTCGAAGAAACGCTGCATCTTTCTGTTGCTGTGCGGTGGCCCGAGCCAGTTGGACACCTGGGATCTGAAACCGAATGCGCCCGTCGAGATCCGCGGACCCTACAAGCCCATCCGCACCAAAGTCCCGGGCATGCAGTTGAGTGAGCTGCACCCGATGCTCGCGAAGGTGACCGATCACTTTTGCCTGATCCGCTCAATGACGCACCCAGGTCCGATCAATAATCACTTTGACGCCATGCACAATCTGCTGAGCGGGCAGTTGATTGAGCGTGTCAAGGAAGGCCAGCCGGATGGCCTGCCGTATCTCGGTTCGGTGGTGGCAAAGCATCTGCCCAGCGAGCACAATCTGGTCTCCAACGCCTGGCTCATCAAATGCGTGGGGGCGCCGGTCTTCTGTGCACCAAATATTGGCTCCGGTGGTTATTTGGGGTCAGCGCACGCGCCGGTTTTCATCGGCTCGGCCGATAACCATCCAGCGATGACCAATTTCAAACCGCCGGAGATCTATGACATGGGCGACGCCGCCCGTTTGTGGGAACGGCGCAAACTCCTCGCCGATTTGGAATCCAAACTCCTCGAGGACACCCCGCTGGGCAAGGACTGGAGCGAATTGCGCGAGAAAGCCTACGACTCCATGACACGCGCCGAAGGTCGGGAAGCTTTTGACTTGAAGAGTGAGCCGCTGGCCGTGCGCGAACGCTACGGCATGCACCCGCTCGGCCAAAATCTGCTCCTCGCAAGGCGGATGGTGGAAGCTGGCGTGCGCTTCATCACCGTGAATGGCTGGGTCGGTCCAGCTCCGGATGAAAAAGGCGGCGGCCCGCCCAGCTCGAGCTGGGACATGCATGGCGGCAACATGGGCATGGGCAACGCCTTCGGTTCCGGCTCCTACGGCATGAACTTCTGCCTGCCGCGCCTCGATCAAGCTCTCTCGGCACTCCTCACCGATCTCAAGCAGCGCGGGTTGCTGGACGACACGCTTGTCGTCGCCGTCGGCGAATTCGGTCGCACGCCGATCATTCTTACGCAGGGTCCACCCGGACGCCAGCACTGGCCGAAGTGCTTCTCCGCCATTGTCGCTGGCTGCGGCATTCGCGGTGGTGCCGTTTATGGCGAGTCCGACAAGACCGCTTCCTCTCCCGTAAGCAATCCCGTCACCGTCCAAGATCTACACGCCACCGTGCTCCATGCCTTGGGCGTGCCTCTCAACGACCTCGGCATGAACACCGGCCTCTCCCGCCCGCCGTTTTCCACTGGCAAGCCAGTCATTGGGCTGTTTGGGTAATCTGGATCAACGCCCTCCCTGACTCGAACGTTCCACTAGGTTCTCATAGATCTTGCGCCGTTCATCCATGCCGAGGCCTTGATTGCGTAGGCCGAGCATTTGTCGATTGATGTCCTCGCGCTGCGAGACACTGAGGCGAGAGAGTTTTGCCACCATCTCAGGCGGCGGTGCTTTGGGGTAGCCATCGGAGGTGAAGCCTTCCTTGTAGTTCACGGCAGCGTTTTTCGCCTCTTCCACTTGGGATGAACTCAACGGCGGGGAATTGCCGCCAGAACTGCCGCCCGGGCCGCTGCCGCCTGATGCTACTCGAACCGTCTTTTTGGGCGGCTGTTGATAGCGGATGGAGATGACCTCACCACCTGCGATCTGAATCTTGACGCTCCAGGTTTGCATGATGGCTGCATTGCCACCGACACCGACCAACTGCCATCCCTTCGTATTGGCTGTTTTGGAGACCACATGTGACTCCATCGTTTTGGTGTCGAACAGCGTGGCAAAGACATCGTCATCGATGTGTGCGAGGCCCGTGAGGATCATAGAGTCGGAAAAACCCAGCGAACGGGTGAAGGGCGAGTTCGTGAGAAGCGCTTCGAAGTCCTCGCCCTTCATGGCTTGAGGAATCGCTCCATCATCAGTCGCTGGCGGTGTCTGCTGTGTTGCCTCGGCTCCAGCCATAGTCGCACAGAAGCAAAAGCCCATGAGCAGAGCGCCTTGCTCCAACCGCATGATCTTCTTCCTAACAAAATACGGCAGCAGACTCATGGGAGCCAAGTACGAAGGCAAAACAACAAAACCATCACCACAGGTTCTAAAACCCGAACGAGGTGATTCGATGAAAGTCGGTGTTCATTAGCTTCGTCAACGGGCCATGCGCTTTCTGCTCCCCCTCCTTCTTCTGATTTCATCCGGCCTTGCAGCGGATCGTCCTAACGTGGTCGTCATTCTCAGTGATGACTTCGGCTGGGGCAGCTCCGGCTGTTACGGCGCTGACCCAACTCTGGTGCAGACACCGAACATCGACCGCATCGCGAAAGAGGGCCGACGTTTCACGGATGGCAATACGACCTCGTCCGTTTGTTCGCCCACGCGCTATGCGATGCTCACAGGACGCTACTGCTGGCGAACCCCGCTCATCAGCGAAGTGCTGAGCACCGTGGCGCCGCTGCACATCGAGACGACACGACTCACGATCGCTTCGATGCTTAAATCGCAGGGCTACAACTGCGCCGCTGTCGGCAAATGGCATCTTGGCTACGGCACAGCAGAACGCTGCGACTTCACCAAGGAACTGAAGCCCGGACCGCTCGAAGTCGGCTTTGACTATCACTT
>CANIZT010000214.1 GCA_947471905.1 Verrucomicrobiaceae bacterium | reverse complement strand
GAGGCCTCCCGCACCGCCCACGCCATCATCGTGCGCAGTGGAGCCAAAGTGACCGCCAAAGTGCTCGACGCCGCCCCAAACCTCAAAGTCATCGGCCGCGCTGGTGTCGGCGTGGACAACATTGATGTGCCCGTGGCCAGCAAGCGCGGTGTGGTGGTGATGAACACCCCCGGGGGCAACACCATTTCCACCGCCGAGCAGGCCTTCACCTTGATGATGGCCCTCTCCCGCAAGACCCCGCAGGCACACGCCACCATCGTCAGCGGTAAATGGGACCGCAAAAGCTTTCAGGGCACTGAAGTGTATGGCAAAACGCTCGTCGTGCTCGGCATGGGCCGCATTGGTGCGGAGTTCGCCAAGCGCGCCAAGGCCTTTGGCATGAGTGTCGTCGCTTATGACCCTTATCTCTCTAAGAACCGTGCGGAAAGCCTCGGTGTCACGCTTTGCGAGGATCTCGACGCCGCCATTGTGCAGGCCGACTACATTACAATGCACATGCCGCTGACGCCTGAGACGAAGCACATGATCAACGCGAAGCGCCTCGCCTCGCTAAAACCCACCTGCCGCATCATCAACTGCGCTCGCGGCGGCCTTATCGACGACAACGCACTCGCTCAGGCCCTCACCGACGGAACCATCGCCGGTGCTGCGCTCGACGTCTTCGAAGTCGAGCCCCCACCAGCCGACTATCCGCTGCTCAAGGCCCCAAACACCGTTTTCACACCACATCTCGGTGCCTCCACCGAAGAAGCCCAGGAAAACGTCGGTATCGAGATCGCCGAGGTCATCAAGGCTCACCTGCTGCAAGGCACCGTCGTCAACGCCGTCAATATGCCCAACGTTGACCCCAAGGTGCTCGCCGAGATCGGTCCTTTCCTCAAATTCGGCGAACTTCTCGGCCGTCTCGTCTCCCAGTTCGCCCCCACGCGCTCCAACGTCGTCCGCATCAACTACAGCGGCAAAGTCGGCGGTGGCGACACCACCCTGATCTCCCGCGCCGTCTTGAAAGGCTTCCTCGAACGCGCCGTAGGTGCCGAGCAGGTTAACTACATCAACGCCAATGGCGTCGCAGAAAACCTCGGCCTCCGTTTCACCGAAAGCCGCCTCACCGAAGCCAGCGAGTTCACCGACCTCATCGAAGTCGTCGCCAAGAACGACAGCGGCGAGTCCGCCAGCATCGCCGGCACCTTCTTTGGCAACGAGCCACGCATCGTCAAAGTAAACGGCCACCGCATCGAGGCCCGCCCTGAAGGCACGCTGCTCTTCATCGAAAACATCGACCGCCCCGGCATGATCGCCGCCTACAGCACCACGCTCGGCAAAAATCAGGTCAACATCGCCGACATGAGCCTCAGCCGCGATAAAGAGACCGGCAAAGCCCTCACCCTGCTCACGCTCGACTCCACCCCCGGCGCTGAAGTCATCGCCGAGCTCGAAAAAATCTCCGGCATCAGCAAGGTCCACTGCGTCGCAGTTTAATACGGAGCGCCAACGCCTCGTCGGCATTCCTGCTTTTTTTGCCGACGAACCGTCTGCACTCCATGTCTTGACAGATCACGCCCCTCTCGCCTGTTCTGTCTCGTCATGAAATTTCGTGCGCTGCTCGCGTTCCTCGCCCTCACCACCACGATTGTCGCTCAAAAGGCCGACACACCAGCCACGCCGTCGCCGTGGGGTGATTTTGTGGAGAAGGATTTCCCCTTCTTCAGCAGCGTGCTCGATGCACGCGATGTCGGCGAAGGCTTTCCGAAGGACAATCTCACGCCGCGTGGGATTGTTTTGAGTTTGGGGAATAATTTGTGGGCGTGCTTTGATACGGATTTGCTGCGCATTGCAGGAATCTGGAGAAGTGTGGAGGGCAAACCGCCCGTCAGTCCTGAGGCCCTCGCCCCAGGCTCTTATCATATAGCTGGGCAGAAGACAAAGGATGGTCAGGAGTACCTTCCGAAGCCGCTTGGCAAGGTGTGGGCACCCAAGAATACTTCAATCCCAATGTGGGTGGCCAACGGCATCTATGCAGGCTGGCAAGCCGTTGACAAACCCAGCTTCAACGATCCACGTGGAGCAACACCGAGCCAAGAAGAAGTCGGTCGAGGCCCTCTATCTCCCACCTCAGGGAAATTTGTGGCCTTGGATCTCACGCAGGCGGGTCCTGTCTTAGAATACGTGGTCGCCGGAGTGAAAATGAAGGAATGGTATGAGCACAACAAACACAATAGCATTCCATGCATTCAGCGTGTCTTCTTGATCGAACCTCATACAACGCCGCTCCACCTCATCGCAGAAGATCTTTCCGGAAACTCCGGCCCCATGCCCACGGCGTACCTCGCCGATGGCGGTGCGGAACCCAACACCCGTGGAAAAGACTGGTCCTATGAAATCATGGATGGCCATTTCGTAGTGCATCTCTCGCCAAACAAGTCTGTTGTTCAACTGCACGTCCAGCATCAGTTGCTTACAAATTATGGCACAGATCTAAATGGGACGATGAGTTTGGGAGAGTCTGCGATGCCGGACCTGAAGCCTGCTACTCCTCTCTGGCCGCAAACCCTCACCACCAGCGCCACCCTTGCCACCAAACCGGACGCTTATGTCATTGATGAGATTCCCCTGCCCTTCGCGAATCCGTGGAAGCGCAATGTGCGCCTCGCGGACATCGCGTTTCTCAATGACCAGGGCGACGCGGCGGGCGTGACGTTTGACGGCGATGTGTGGCTGATCTCCGGCTTGAAGGGCGATTTGGAGAAGGTGACTTGGAAGCGCTTCGCCAGCGGGCTGCATGAGCCGATGAGCATCGTCGCACGAAACGGCGATCTCCTCGTTTTCGACCGCAACGGCATCTGGAAGCTGGTGGACACGAACAACGCCCGCGAGTGCGACCGCTATGAGATGTTCTGCAATCTCTTCGCGCAGACGGCTGAGACGCGGGAATTTCCGAATTCGATGAAGTTGGGGCCGGATGGGGCGCTATACATTTCCAAGGGCGGTCAGGAGGGCACAACGCGTGGAAAGCACAACGGCACGGTGATCAAGGTGGCGGCGGATGGGAAGTCGTTTGAGGTGATCGGCTATGGGTTACGCCAGCCTTTCATCGGCGTGCATCCGGTGACTGGGATGGTGACGGCGAGCGATCAGCAGGGGCATTATGTGCCGTCCACGCCGCTGCACATCATCCGGGACCATCACTTCTATGGCCATCTGCCGACGATTGCGCCGAAGGAGAAGTATCCAGAGGCCATTACCGATCCGCTGACGTGGATTCCGCATCCAGTGAACCCCAGTGGTGTGACACAGACTTGGCTGGTGGGAGCCAAGATGGGGCCGGTGAATGATGAACTCATCCACATCGGCTACAACCGGCCGGAACTCTTCCGTGTGCTCATGAATGAGCGCTTTGCAAAGCCACAGGCAGCGGTGGTGAGCTTTTCACGCAACTTTGACTTCCCCACGCTCAATGCGCATTTGAATCCAGCCGATGGGCAACTCTATGTCGTCGGTTTCCAAGTCTGGGGCACGGTGGTGAAGAAGATCAGTGGCCTGGCCCGTGTGCGCTACACGGACAAGCCACGTGTGCTGCTCAAAGAAGTCACGCCGACGGATAAGGGCCTGCTTTTGCGCTTCAACACCAAGCTAGATGCCAAACTGGCCACCGATCCCGCCAGCTACAGCGCCGAGCGCTGGAACTACAAGCGCACGCCGGAGTATGGCAGCCCGCATTTGAAGCTGGATGGCAGCACTGGGCAGGAATTCATGACCGCCAGCAGCGCCTACGTCAGCACTGATGGCCTGAGTGTGCTAGTGGGCATTCCCGACATGAAGAGTTGCCACCAGATGCGCATCGGCTGGGGATTGAAGAGCGCGGACGGTCTGCCTGCACAAAACACCGCCTACTTCACGCCGTGGGAACTCATGACCTTCAATGCGGCCAAGGAAGGCTTTGCCGCAGACTTAAAAGTTGATCTGACTCCACGCCAAGCCTTGGCCACAACTCAGACCAAGCCGACAGCAGCGGAAGGTGAGCGCCTCTATCAAATGTTCGGCTGCATGGCCTGCCACAGCACGGATGGCACCCTCGTCGGCAAAGTGGGGCCTAGTTGGAAAGGCCTGTTCGGGACTGAACGCGATATCGCCAAAGGTATGAAGGGCAAGGTGAAGGCCGATGAGGCTTACCTGCGCGAGTCCATCACCAATCCGAGCGCCAAAGTCGTGCAAGGCTTCGAGAAATTCGATACCGGCATGCCCATCTATGCGGGGATCTTGAATGACTCACAGATCGAGAGTCTGATCCTTTACATCAAGAGCTTGAAGTGACGGAGCACGGCCTCAATTCATGCTCCGCAACGCTTCGCGGATGAGTTTGTCCGCTGTATCAATGCCGGGCTGCTTGGCAAGTTCGTTCACGGCTTTGATCGCCTCGCTCTGCTTGTAGCCGAGAGCGATCAGTCCAAGCACCGCATCGCTTTGCGCCTCCTGCTTCGGATCATGCGTGCCTTTGGCGGTTTGTGCCGCCTGCCAGGCAGTCACGACACCGACCTTGTCCTTGAGTTCCAAAACAATGCGCTCGGCGGTCTTGCCACCCACGCCTTTGATACGTGAGAGCGCCTTCACATCGCCTGCGATCACCGCGTCCTTGAACGCAGCCACAGGCATGCCACTGAGCACGCTGAGCGCCATCTTGGGACCGATGCCCGACACGCGATCCATCAGCAAGCGAAACAGATCGCGTTCGTCCGAGGACATGAAGCCGAACAACGTGTGATCACGGTCCGTGACATGGTAATGCGTGAGCAACTGCACCTCGGCACCGATTTGCGGCAGTTTGTCGAAGGTCGTGAGCGGAATAAGTGCGACGTAGCCGACACCGTGAACATCAAGGGTGACACGGTGGGGCAATGCTTCGGCCAGCGGGCCACGGAGAAAGGCGATCATGCGTTTATGAAGGCGGTGCTGTGCGAAGGTGCAAGCGGAGGTTTACTTCGCGGCCAATTGCCGCCAATTTCCACCATGATGCGCCCGCTTTTCTGCCTCCTGCTCCTCGCTGCAAACGCCGCGCACGCCCAGACGGAGCGCAAACTCGAAACCCTGCTGCTAATGCCGGAACCGAAAGTAATGCGCTCGGCGTATTCGATCACGCCTGCCGGATCACAGGCCACGGTGCTCACGCCATATCGTGAATCCGCCGTCGCGCCGAGCGGCATCGAGCCCTACTCGCAGGAAGCCTTCTCCAAGCTCGGCCTGAGCATCGAAACATTCGCCGAGCGTGCCAAATTCGCCGCTGACAAGCGTCTGCTGCTCCTGAAGCCCGAACTCATCAAAGGCGCGGACGGCAAGATCGCCTACGCCGTCTATCGCGGCGAATCCTCGCTCTACGCAACGCTGCTCGTCGCGCCATCACTGCCCAAGATTTTCGAAGAACTGTTCGGCAAAGAAATCTGGGTCGCCATGCCCGACCGCCATGCGCTGTATGTGTTTCCGGCCAGGGAAGAAGCCTTCCACGAATTCGCCGAAGACCTCGCCGAGCGCTACACCACCGACGCCTTCGCCGCGAGCTGCGAAGTGTTTGCGATCAAGGTCGGCAGCGAACCGAAGGTGGTGGCGACGTTTGTGGGTGAGGAATAGCATCTCCGTAGAATTCCCCCATGAAACACCGCTTGATCAACTCAACCATGCCATGAGAACGATTTTTCTTATCACCATCATTTCAGTCAGCTTTTTCCAGACAAGTTCGGCGACCGAGCCAATTGCTGTTCCGGCTACAACGGCCAAGGAGATGGAGCAACTCCTCACATCGATGATTTCACCTACAGAGGCATGGAAGCACCGTCATTTCCTTTATCCAGGCGCTCCCAATGCAGATAAAGCGGAGGTAGAGGAGGCCAAGAAACAACTGACAAAATACCACGATGATTGTCTGAAGCTTCGTGCGCTCTTGAAGGTCGGAACATCGGTGCTGGCGTATCCAGGGCTGATTGCCCATGGCGAAATCACTTATTATCCCAGTCAGATTAACTATTTCAGCGCGACTGATAACAAAACTCCTTCAGTCCCGGTTTATCATCTCTACGTCGGACTAAAACCTTCAAGAGGACCTCAGAACTTCAATATCATCTTTGGCACCGATGGTGTTATTCACGAAATCCTAACAGTGGAGTCAAAGTATTAACGCACTCACGGTCCATCGAACACCAAGCCGTCGTCACCATCTTTGGCAGCGCCCTTTTTGTGTTCAAGCCCTTCGGCGCGCCGGCGACGGGCTTCGGCGAAGAATTCTTTGAGGATGCGGACGCAGTCGTCATTGAGCACGCCGGAGGTGATCTCGGTGCGGTGATTGAGATTCGGGGCTTGGAGGAGGTTCCAGAAGCCGCCGGCGGCACCACCTTTGACATCGGGGCAGCCGAAGATGACGCGGCGCACGCGGCAGTGCATGATGGCACCGGCGCACATGGGACAGGGCTCCTTGGTGACATAGAGATCACAATCGTTGAGCCGCCAGTCGCCGAGGGCGCTCTCGGCCTGGGTGAGCGCGAGCATTTCGGCGTGGGCGGTGGCGTCCTTGAGCGTCTCGACCTGGTTCCAGGCGCGACCGATTACATTTCCCTGATGCACGATCACGGCTCCGATGGGGACTTCGTCCTGTTTTGCGGCCTTGCGGGCCTGCCGCAACGCCTCGCGCATGAAATGCTCGTCGTCGAAGGGATTGATGATGAGGGTGTCGGCCACGCTTTTCTATAAACGGGCTCTTCGATGAACTCAAACCTTGAACTTTGAACCATGAACCTTATCTCAAGACATGAATCACACGACGAACCTCATTCTCCCTTCCTTGCTGGCCTCAGACTGGTCAAAAATCGACGCCGAGGTGAAGCGTGCATCGGATGCTGGGGCAAAGTGGCTGCATCTCGATGTGATGGACGGTGCATTCGTCGATAACATCTCCTTCGGCCCGCAGATGGTGCAGACCGTGCGCAAGTGCACGGATATGTTCCTCGATGTGCATCTGATGATTCACCGCCCGGATCATTACCTGGAGCGCTTCATCAAAGCGGGATCACAGAACATCACGATCCATGTCGAAGCGAACTACGACACAAGCGTGGCGGAGACGCTGAAGCGCATTCGTGCCGCCGGGCTGCAATGCGGCATCGCGCTGCATCCAAGCACGCCATTTGAAGCGGCGCTTCCGTTTGTGAAGGACATCGACCTACTACTGGTGATGACCGTGGTGCCGGGCTTCGGTGGCCAGCCGTTCATGGAGAAGGAAACGATGCCGAAACTAGCCGCCGCACGCGATTACCGCGATGCACATGGCTTAAAATTCCATCTCGAAGTTGATGGCGGCATTTATACGAACACGGCACCCATTGCGAAGCAGAACGGGGCAAATCTGTTCGTCTGCGGCACGTCGTCTTTCGGCCCGCCGGACATGCAGCAGTCCATGCGTGATCTAGCAGCCGCAGTGGCCTGACAAGAAAAAGGGCAGGAGGTGATCTCCTGCCCTTTGTGAGCTTTATTCGGCTGTGGGCGCCGGTGAGGCCTCTGCCGGTGGCGGTGCGCTTCCCTCAGAGGGTGGCGCACCCTTGTGGTTGTCATCATGAT
>CANIZT010000213.1 GCA_947471905.1 Verrucomicrobiaceae bacterium | reverse complement strand
TATTTCCGCCTTGCCTGCGAGCAGGTGCGCAATGGCCGTATCGGCAAGCTCAAGAAAGTGCGTGTGGGTCTCCCAGGCGGCCACAAGAACTGGAATGGTATGGCCGACCAGATCAATCCCGCACCGCTGCCTCTTGACTTCGATTATGAAATGTGGCTCGGCCCTGCAGAGCAGATGGACTATCGCCCGGCGTTGCTGCCGCTGAACTGGCGGCATAACTTCAACTTCTCAGGCGGCATGATCACCGACTTCGGTGCGCACCATATCGACATCGCCCAATGGGGCATGGGCACCGATTTGACCGGCCCCGTCGAAATCAAAAATGTCAGTGGCAAGATGGATGCCAGTGCACTTTACAACACCGCGAGCGAGTTCTCCTTCGAGTGCGTGTATGAAAGCGGAGTGGTCATGCATGTGGCCAGTCCTGAACACAACCTCATGCCTGAAGTTGCCGCGACGCAGAAGGACCCGAAAAAGCCCTTCGATCAAGTCGGCGTCTTCTTCGAGGGCGAGGACGGCAAATGGATCTACGTGAACCGTGGCAAGATCCAGGCCAGCAATCCCGACATCCTGCGCGATAAGGCCCGTGAAGGCGAAGTTCACCTCTACGAGAGCAAGGATCACACCGACAACTTCCTCTCCTGCATCTACGACGGCAAACCAACTGCCGCGGCGATCGAGGTCTCACATCGCAGCATCAGCATTTCACACCTAGCGAACATCGCCATCCGCAGTGGCAGCACTTCGTTGAAGTGGGATCCCAAGACCGAGACCATCGCCGACAACAGCGCTGCGTCAAAACTGCTCTCGAAGGAATGGCGCAAGCCATGGGCGCTGTGATGATTTGAGCATCTCATATCATATGCCACTCCAACGTTCGTTTCTTGCCAGCATGGTTACCATTGCGGTGATCTGCTGGCAGTGCTTGGCATGCGCGCAGGAGCCTGAGACGATCAAGATTGGTGGGCAAAAACCGCTGGAGACGCTGCCCTCGCTTTCACCGAAATTGCCTTCGTTAAATCTGCCTGCGGCACCGAAGGCAGAAGTAAAACCGGAGGTGCCTGCCATCAAGCCAGCACCACCGTCCTTGCCCACGAATGAGTCTCTCATCATCACGGGTCCGATCATGCAGGCTTATCTCTATGTGGAACCGTATCAGACCCGGTTTGAAGTGTTGTTTGACGCTGCCACGATGATGACATGGCTTGAGCCCGACGTGGTGGTGCCAAAATCGCTCACTCCGCCGCAGCAGAAACAGTTGTGTGATAAGGCAGGCTCGCGTGCCGCCGAATGGTGCGCCCTCAGAACTGGGGATGAAACGCTGCCTATCCCGCAACCGCTGATTAATGTGATCAAGGGGTTGCCGGGGAACACGCTGCCGCTCAAGGAAGACGAGGATGTGGCGCTGAACCAGGCCATGATCGGATTCATCTGGGAGTTTGCCACGCCACCAGGGCCAGATGAGTTGAATGTCACCTGGAAAGGCTGGATTCAAGGCACCACGAAGCTGCCTGTGCGTGTCTTTTTTGGTCCGTTGAGCGAAACGGGTGAGATTCATTCAAGCGTCAAAACCTATCGCTGGCGCAATCAGGGCCGTCTGCCGCGACCTGCGCCATTGGCGGCCGTACCGCAGTTTAAGGTGCCGCAACCGACGCGCGTGCCGCTTGGTGGCATTCTCTGGCTACTCGGCGGCATTGTTTTTTATTTCTACCTTAAAATCACGGATCACAAGCTGCCCGGAGGCAGTCTGCCGTTTATTGCCGTCTGGCTCCTGGGAGCCGTGCTCATGAGCCAATTGCTGGTGATTCCGTTTCATAATGGCTCCTCCAGCCCTGCCGTCACGCAGGTCGATGAGGCGCAAAAAATCGTCTCACCGCTGCTGCGCAATGTGTATCGAGCCTTCGATCATCATGTCGAATCCGATGTCTATGACGTGCTCGCCCGGAGTGTTGATGGCGAGTTGCTGCGCAAACTATATCTCGAAACCATCCAGGCACTCACGCTTGATGGTCGCGAAGGCACTCGTGTTACCATTGCGGAATTTTCTGCCACAGTGGACAAAGTGGCCCGCAATCCCAACGGTGAAGGCTTTGTGGCCGACTGCAACTGGATGGCTCGCGGCATCGTCGGCCACTGGGGCCACAGCCATCCCCGTGTGAACATCTACAACGCCCGCATCACCATCACGCCCGCCATAGGCGAGTGGAAGCTCACCGGCCTCGAAGTGCAGGAAGTGCGGCGCTTGTAGTTCGGGCTTTAGCCCGTTCGTCTGTAAATAGAGGCATGGGTCGGAGCGTATGACTCTGCATCATGCGCCTTCTCCTTCTTGCTCTCGCTATTCCCGCCTTCGCCGCCGATCTCCCACCGGACAAAGGCAACGAAATTCCCGCCAGCGGCAAACGTCCGGTCGTTGTCGCTGGCAAAGCATCACTTGCTTTGCCCAAGCACGACTTGCCTGACGGCTACACGCTCAGCGTTGTCGCCGTTGCTCCGCTCGTCACGCATCCCATCATGGGTTGTCTCGATGACAAGGGCCGTCTCTTCGTCGGCGATGCCACGGGCGTGAATTGGAACAAGAAGCAGCTCGAAGAGAATCCGCCGAACCGCGTCCTCATGCTCGAAGACACCGACAAGGACGGCACCTTCGATAAGAGCACCATCTTCGCCGACAAGATGACCTTCCCGCAGGGCGCGTGCTGGCTGAACGGCAGCCTCTACGTCGGCTCTCCTCCTGGTATCTGGAAACTCACAGACACGGATAACGACGGCGTGTCCGACCAACGGGAGATGATCGTTGGGGGCTTTGATTACACCGGCAATGCCGCCGACATCCACGGCCCCTTTTTGCATCCCAATGGCCGCCTCTACTGGTGCCACGGCCGCAAAGGCCACGACGTAAAGCAGAAAGACGGCACGCCCGTCGATGCCTCGCTCGCCTGTGGCATCTGGAGCTGCAAACCTGACGGCAGCGACGTCGCTTGGCACTCGCTCGGCTGCGGTGACAACCCAGTCGAAGTCGATTTTACTCCCGATGGCGACATCATCGGCGTGCAGAACCTCTACTACAGCCAGCCACGCGGTGACACAATCATCCACTGGCTCTACGGCGGCGTTTACGAGCGCAGCGACCAGCTCAAGGCCATCGCCCATCTGCCGCGCACCCTCGAAACCATGCCTGTCATGTACAACTTCGGCCATGTCGCCGTCAGCGGCTGCTGCTTCTGGAAGAACTATCCAACCAAGAACCAGGAACCAAGAACGCAGCAGTTCATGGTCACTCACTTCAACACCCAGCGCCTCGTCCGCATGGAACTCACCCCCGAAGGCAGCACCTACAAGGCGGTCGAAAACGAATTCCTCAAGCTCCACAACCCCGACATCCATCTCACCGATGTCATGGAGGACCCGCGCGACGGCTCCCTCCTCCTCATCGACACCGGCGGCTGGTTCCGCATCGGTTGTCCGAGTTCGCTGATGGCGAAGTCGGACCTTCTCGGCGCGGTGTATCGCATCAAGCCGACAAAGCCTGGAGTCAAGACACGTGATTTTAACGAACTGGCAGCGTCACTTGGAAAGTCGTCAGATCAATCTGTGGCAGCCACACTGGCATCTGAACTGCCAGCCGATGTGCGAAGAGCTTGCGAGACGATTGCCTTCCGAAGCCGCATTCTCGATGACGAGAAAAAGGCTCTGAGCAGCCTCCTTGCCAGGGGTAAACTCGATTCCCCAACGGAACATTCAGCAGTCCATGCTGCTATCACAGTCCGACTCGATCTCAGCCCGAAGGACGTAAGCAGTGCCTCAGGGCTGCGTTGCTACCTTCGTGTGGCCAGCCAGATCGCGGAAAACGAGAGAACGGAAGGCCACCGCCAGCTTTTGAGTGCGGCGATTCAACTCATCGACGAACCCGCGACAAACGCACTCAACATGCTCCTTGCCCAAGCTAATGCGGACGACACCGTTGGCGCGCAAATCGCAAGATGGTCCTTGAAGTCATCGATCTCGGAAGCTGAACTGAATGCTTTGACTGTGGCAGGAGCAAAACTGATTGGTCAGGCAAATACCAGTACCGCTTTGGCACGACTCTTGGCGCATCAAAGCACCAGGGCTCGGACAGCAGGCCTCAACATCCTCGCCTCCCAAACCGCGGGCGTTAGCGATGAAGCCTGGCTCCCGCTCCTCGACAAACAACTCGCCGAGGCTCCGAAGCCGCTCCTTCTCGACGCGATCAAGAAACTGAAGTCAGCGCACTTCGACGCTGCGCTTCAAGCCATCGCCAACGATACCAAGCGTCCGCTCGCTATCCGCTTGAAGGCGCTCGATTCGGCGAAATTCGTCAAGCTGACAGGTGAAACCTTCGACATGGTCAAAAATGTCCTCGGGGATGCAGGATCGTCGTCTGCGGCGAAAATCCAGGCTGCGGGCATGCTTGCCACCGCGCCGATGACGAAGGAGCAGATGCCGCAAATCGCCCCAGTGTTTGCCACTGTCGGTCCGGTGGAGCTGAAAACGCTGCTGCCGCTGCTCAAGCGCCACAAGGATGCCGAAATCACTCGCATGCTCGCCCGCGAGATCGCGAAGAACCCGGCCATCGCCAGCCAGCAGGAGAGTTTATACCGCACCGCTCTCGCCGATCTGCCGCCGGACATTTTTGAAACGATCATCCTGCCTGCCTACAACACCGCAGCGGCCGCCAATGAGGCCAAGAAACGTCAGCTTGGCCCGTTGGCGGACAAGGTGATTGCCATGGGCAACGTCGCGAATGGGAAGAAGAATTTTGAATCAGGCAAAGGCACCTGCGTCGCCTGCCACAAGATCGGCGAGGCAGGCCGCCCCATCGGACCCGACCTCTCCCACATCGGTGCCATCCGCACTGAGCGTGATTTGCTCGAAAGCATTCTCTTCCCCAGCAACACGCTCGCCCGCGATTACGAGGCGCATGTCATCGAAACCAGCGACGGTCAGCAGACCATGGGTGTCATCAAGTCTCATACCGCTGAAGGTCTGCTTGTCGTGGACATCGTCGGGCAGGAAAAAACCATCGCGCATCAAACCATCACGGGCGACACAACCCTGACGACAAGCCTCATGCCCCTAGGCCTCGATCAAACGTTGCCTGAGCCAGAGTTGATCGATCTCGTGGCTTGGCTGCGAAGCTTGAAGTAGCACGGACATTCTTGTCCGTGTCTGAATCACGGGCTGGAAAGCCCGTGCTACGTTTTATTCCGCCAGCAGGAAGCGCTTCGCTGCCTGCAGATGCTTCTTCTGCTCCGGCGGCAGTTCAGGATACTTCAGCTTCATGCTCTGCATCTCCTTGAGGATCGCGGCACTGACGATGAGGCGCATGTTTTTCTTGTCGTCAGCGGGGACGACATACCATGGGCATTCTTCCGTGGTGGTAGTCTGAATCGCGTCTTCGTAGGCGGCCATGTAGTCCTTCCAGTGGCCACGTTCGCGCACATCACCTTCTTCAAACTTCCAATTTTTGCTCGGCGTGTCGATACGGGCCAAGAAGCGCTTCTTCTGCTCGCTCTTTGAAACATGAAGGAAGAACTTTACGATGCGGATGCCGTTGCGATGGCAGTAGCTCTCCAAATTGCGGATGTCTTTGAGACGGTCGGCGAAGAGTTTTTTGAGGTTCTTGGTAGTCTCTGCAGGAAGACGCTGAATTTTTGTGACGATCTCCGGGTGAATGCGGCAGACGAGAACCTCCTCGTAGTAACTGCGGTTGAAGATGCCAATACGTCCACGTGGCGGCAACACCCGCGTGGTGCGCCAGAGGAAGTCGTGATCCAGTTCGTCGTCGGTGGGCCGCTTGAAGGCGTGCACCTCAACGCCCTGCGTGTTCACGCCGCTCATCACATGCTTGATCGTACTGTCCTTGCCGGCGGCATCCATGGCTTGAAACACCAGCAGCAGACCCTGTCTGTTTTGGGCATACATCTTTTGCTGCAAGTCATCGATCTCCATGCGGAATTCGGCGATGAGCGACTCATAGTGCGCATCGTCCTGGTAAACATTCTTCACCTTCGTCTTCGCTTTCTTGATGCGAAACGGTTTGCCATCGGGAACGCGGAAATCGTCGAGATCGAGCTTGAGTTTCATACGGGTGCCAGAGTCGGTAAGCGAGCAACTGAGATTAGGCGAGAAAAACAAAAAGGGCGGGGAAGACCCCGCCCTTTCTTCTAAATTTTCTTTTCCCAGAGGCTAATCAAGCAGCTGGAGCGCCTTCGCTAGGGGCACCAGGAGCCTTTGGCAGGGTGAAGCGATAACGAATCTTGCCACGCTTGGCTGATGCACGGGCTTTACGCTTCGTGCGTTCTTTTGGAGTCTCATGGGCGCGCAGGCGGCGGACTTCTTCAAGGATGCCGTCCATTTCGAGCTTGGTCTTGAGACGTTTGAGAGCGCGGTCAACGGGCTCGCCTTTGCGGATCTGAATTTCGGTCATAAACGGGTCTGGGTGGTTTGGGAAAAGGGCCAGAAGAGTAGGGGAATGAGGACGGGCGTCAAATGGAATGTCAGGCTCAGACGACGAGAGTCTGCTCGCGGTCAGGACCGACGCCGAGGAGGCTGACGCGGGCTCCGGTGAGTTCCTCAAGGCGCTTGAGGTAGTTTTTGGCTAACTGGGGCAGATCGGCGAACTTTTTGATGCCACTAAGGTCCTGTTTCCAGCCCTGATGGGTTTCATAGACCGGAACGCAGGCGGCGAGATCGGCGGCAGTGCTCGGCGGGTAGTGGATCGTTTTGCCGCGCAGGGTGTAGGCGGTGCAAATCTGGATGGTTTCGAGGCCATCGAGACCGTCGAGGTTGGTGATCGCGAGTTCGTCGGCACCGTTGATCATGACGGCGTAACGGACGAGGACGGCATCCAGCCAGCCACAGCGACGGGCGCGCCCGGTGGTGGCGCCGAATTCGCGGCCCATGTTGTGAAGCATGTCGCCGATGTCTTCGTTTTCGGTGACGAAGGGACCACTGCCGACGCGGGTGGTATAGGCTTTGCCGACGGCGACGACTTTGTCGATCATGCGCGGCGGGACGCCGGAACCGGTGCAGGCACCGCCGGCGGTGGTGTTCGACGAGGTGACGAAAGGATAGGTGCCGTGGTCGATATCGAGGTACGTGCCTTGAGCGCCTTCAAAGAGGAGGTTTTTGCCAGCTTTGATGGCCTCGTGCAGGTACACCGTGGTGTTGGTGATGTGCGGGGCGAGCGTCTTAGCGGCTGCGAGGATGATTTTGACGGTTTCTTCGACCGGGACGATCTCGACGCCGAGGGCTTCGAAAGTGGCGTTGTGGCGGGCGAGGCGCTCGCGGAGTTCTTCTTCGAGAATCTCAGGTTGCGTCATCAAGATGGTGCGCAGGCCGTCGCGTTCGACTTTGTCGGCATAAGCGGGGCCGATGCCGCGACCGGTGGTGCCGATTTTCTTGTCGCCACGCTGAAGCTCACGCGCTTTGTCGAGTCCCTTGTGGTAGGGCATGACGAGGTGGGCGGTTTCGCTGATGAGGAGGTTTTCAGGTGTGATGGTGACGCCCTGGCCGCGCAGCTTGGCCATTTCTTCGAGCAGGCCGATGGGGTCCATGACGACGCCGTTGCCGATGACGCAGACTTTGTCCTTCCAGAGGATGCCGGAGGGGATGAGGTGCAGGATGTATTTGGTGCCGTTGCT
>CANIZT010000212.1 GCA_947471905.1 Verrucomicrobiaceae bacterium | reverse complement strand
TCGCGTCCTTCAAATTCATGCGCGATTTTCCAGCGGCTGGCATTCAGCCAGCCACGCAGGCCATTGATGGAAGTCGGCAGCGCTTCGACACGGCCATAGCCGATGGGTTTGTGCCGCCATGCGGCGGTGGGGCCTGCGGAAACGAAGATCAGGCCGCCAGAGCAGAGCCATAACAGGATGATCACAGGCCAGACGCGACGTGCGGTTGATCTCGCTCCAAGCAATGCTGCTCCGAGGCTGAGCAGGAGCGTCAGCAACATCACCAATCGCCACGCACCGGGTGCCGTGAGCCAGGGCAGCAGGAGAAAACCTCCCGCGAGTGACCCCGTGATGGCGCCGAGAGTGTTCGCGGCATACGCGTAACCGACATGACGGCCCGCATCGCGATTGCCCGTCCCCAACAGGCCGACGAGTAATGGAAACTGCACGCCTGCGAGAATGGACGGCCCAAGCACGAGCAGACTGGAGATCAACGTCCAGCCAACGACCTGACCGGACAAACCGAGGGAACGCAGTTGATTCACATCTATGGCGAAGATGGCAATGCGATCTCCCAACGCCCATGGGAGCGCCAGGAACAGCGCCTGCCATGCCGCAACACGTGCCAGCGCAGCGAGTGTGACAGCACCTGCGCGTGAAGCCCAGAACATGCGATACAACAATCCGCCGAGTCCGATGCCTGTGAGTGCGAGTGCGAGGATCAAACCGAAGCCATACACGGAACTGCCGAGCAGCGGAGCGAGCAGACGGAACCAGACGAGTTCGCTGAGGAAAAACGTGAAACCCGTGATGCCGGCGGCGAGATAGATGAATCGTGTGGTCAGAGTGCCCGATGTCTCCGGCTGCGATGGCATTGCTTTCAAAGGCTGCACTGGCGATGCATCGCGCGCCACCCACCACGCAGCGGCACCGATGAGGAGATTCACCACTGCGGCAGTCATGACGGTGGTGCGAATGCCCCAGTGCTCCAGCAGCCAGAACGTGCTCGCCAGCACGCCTGCCAGTGCGCCGAGTGTGTTGATGCCATACAGCACGCCGAGATTGCCACGTTGTTGATCCTGATCTGTCTCCACCCATTTGAACGCGGCAGGCAGGCTGCCACCCATGAGCAGGCATGGGGGCGCGAGCACGATGGTGGCGAGCAAGAGTTGCAGTAGTGTGGCAGTGAACTGCCCCAGCGCAGCGATGCCCCCCGTGCTGAGATAGAGCGAACGCACCAGCCAGAGCAGCAGCGGTGTCAGCAGTGCCGCAACACCGACACCCAGTTCGATAAACGCATAGAGTCGCAATGGATTGTTGGACGTTTCCGCTCTGCGGCCAAACAAAGCGCTGCCTGCACCCATCGCGCCCATGAAGATCGCCAGCACCGCAGCGGTGGCAGGCGTGGCACCACCAAAGACGAGACGAAACTCCCGCAGCCAGGCCATTTGATAGACGAGCGCGCAGGCTCCTGACAAAGCCAGCAACGTGGCGAGGAAGGGGAGGCGCTGAGATGAAGGGAGGCTCATGGTTGTTTCATCAAGACGCATGAAAATTGAAGTGTCCAGCCGCGAAACTCGCAGATCGGATTTACCGCAAAGGAGCAGAGAGGCGGAGGACGCAGAGATTCTGATTCAAGCTCTGCGAACTCTGCTCCTCCGCCTCTCTGCGGCAAAAAAGAGCGAACCCCAAGCGCACTTAGCCGACCGGTGACGCCCAATGCTCGCGATACTCACGTTTGAGCAGCTTCGAGGTGTCGGCATTGCCGATGAACCGTTCCTTCGCGGGATCAAAAACGAGCGCTTGCCGCGTGCGGGCGGCGATGTTGCCGAGGTGGCAGAGGGCGGTACTGAGATGGTTGATGGTGATGTCGGCGTTCAGTTTCGCGCCGGTGCGGATGGCGTCGAAGAAATTGGCATGATGCGCGGCGAGGTCGGGGCCGGAGGTGGGCTTGATGTCTTCGATGAGTTTGTTTTTGCGGCCATAGATCTGCCAGCTTCCCTTTTGTTTGCCGCCGATGACCATGCCTTCGGTGCCATACCACGCGCAGCCGTTTTCGTGGCCTTCTTGCACATACGGCGACCAGTCGCGCTGCTCGTAGATGAGTTGCCTGGTTTTGCCGGCGATGTCGTATTCAAAGCCGCAGTACAGCGTGTCGGGCCACTCTTGATCGTCGTCGAAAAACAGTTTGCTGCCCTGGCCGATGATGCGGTCGGGATGCTGCTCCACACCGAGGCCCCAGCGCGCGATGTCGATGTCATGTACGCCGTCGTTGCCGAAATCGCCCGCGCCGAAGTGATGAAACCAACGCCAGTGGCCGGGATGATAGGTGCTCTTGAACGGCACCTTCGGCACCGGGCCGAGCCACAGTTCGTAATCCAGCTCTGCTGGAGGTTCTGTGACCGGTTGATGGCCTTGATTCTTGCGCAACTGGCTGTTCCAGGCCTTCGCCACCAAAATGTCGCCAATCACGCCGCTGCGCAGCTTATCGATGATCTGCGCGATGCTGGCCGTGCTGCGGCTCTGCGTGCCGACCTGCATGCAGACCTTGTTCTTTGCCGCCGCCTCGATCATGAGGCGTCCTTCACGCAGATTGTGCGAGCAGGGCTTTTCCACATACACATGCTTGCCTGAATTGGCCGCGAGGATCGCGCCCGGCGCGTGCCAGTGATCCGGTGTCGCCATCAGCACGGCCTGCACGGCCTTGTCATCAAACACCTGCCGCATGTCGCTGGCGATCTTCGGTGTCTGGCCGGTCAGATCTTGAATCGTCTTTGCGGCTGCCTCTGCCCGCTTCGAGTCGGCATCACACACCCACGAGAAGATCACATCATTGCGCTGGCACATTGTTTTGACATGATTCGTGCCCATGCCACCGGGGCCGATGAAGGCAAGGTTGATTTTGTCGGCGGTGGCGGCCTTGAGGAGGGCGGGAGCAGCAAACGAGGCCAAAGCAGAGCTGCGGACGAACTGACGGCGTGTGTACGTGTTCATGGTGGTGGATGGTGTCCGAAGGTTAAACGCAGTGAAACAGCCCGCCCATGCGAGAAGCCAGACATTCCGCCGCTACACAACTCACTTCTTCCCGTCCGCCTGCTGCGCGTCGTAGGCCTGCCAGAACTTTGCCACAGGCAGCAAAGGGGCTTGGCGTTCGCCCGTGCGGTAGAACGAGAGTCGCTTGAGCGTCGGGTGGCCACGCAGCGGCTCGAGCGAGGCGTTGCAGTTGAGGAGAGTGAGTTCCTCCATGCCCAAGCACTCGCGCAATGGGGAGAGATCTTGGACGTTGACGGCACCAGCGAGAAAGAGCGACTTGAACTGCACCTGTTTAAAAAATTCCAGAGATTGCGCAGCCTTGGCCTTGATAGCAGCCAAGGTTACATGGAGCGATTGAGTGCGGATGCCCGCCATGGATTTGAGCGCACGGTCGGTTACTCGACCTATGATTAAGCTCTCCAACTCAATGCCAATCAACGGGGAGTAATCTTCCGACGAAACATCGACACGTTTGAGTGGTGCCCCACGCAGAGGTTCCAGATTCACCCCTTTTCCGCCACCTCTGAGTTGTTCCAAGGGCATGCCTTTCAGCGGACTTAGGTCACCGACGTTGGTGCCTGTCAGATCAAGGAAACGGAGCGGCATTCCAACCAGGGGCGAAAGGTCATGCACTTTCGTTTTATCCAGATACAAGGTGTCAAGAGGCATCCCTTGCAGTGGGTGGAGGTCTTCTACTAATGTGCCGCTTAGATCAAGCTGCTCCAGCGGTTGCCCGGCGAGAGGCGTGAGATCAGCGATGAGCGTTCCATTAATGTTCAAGTCTCTCAGTTGCATACCATGGAGCGGGGTCAGGTCGGTGAGGCGAGTGCAGCCTGTGAGAACCAAGGTGTGCAGCGGCATCTCGTGTAGCGGCTTCAAGTCAGACACCATGGTCTGACCTAGTGTAAGTTGGTTGATCGGCAGACCACGCAAGGGCTCCAGTGAGTCAAGGGTCTTCGGGAAGGTGCTCACCGCGAGAGTTCCATCATGGGCAATGGTGACATTCCCTTTTGCCAACCCGTCTTTAGCTCCTTTGATGATTGGCCCTAGCCATTCGGCCAGCCTAGCTTGAACCAGCTTTACTTTGTCTTTCCCTGAAAGCTGGAAACGGTTGGAGAGGGCGATGGCCTCGCCGCTGGCTCCGACGGCGTTGAGGTAGTCGAGCACGGCCTTGGAGCGCTCGGGATTCCAACGCTCCGCGGCTGGGGTGGTGTGCAGCGTTTCCAGTAGCGGCAGGATGGCGCCGAGCTTTCCAGCATGGGTGGGATCACGCTGTCTGGCCTCTAGCACCGCGTCGGCGGACTCGGTGATTCTATCCTGCGCGAGCAGCAGCCATGCGCGCCGCCACCAGCCGGACAGCAAGCTGGGATCGAGCAAGAGAGCGGCATCAACCTTGTCTAGCGCGCTGTCGAAGCGCTGGAAGCCGGCTTCGTTCTCGGCGAACTGAAGCATTGCGGGGGCGCTCTTCTTTAGCTCGGTCAAAGCACGCTCAGCGCGGCGGCCTTCGAGGACGGCCTGAGTGCCGAAGGCGCTGCCGACGATGAGCACGGCGGCGAGGCCGGTAGAGGCGGCTTTGTGGCGCTTAACCATGAGACTGAACTGCTTCCATGCACCGGCGCGTTCTGCGCTGGTGACAAAGCCGCCCTGATACTTCTCAAGATCGGCGCAGAAGGCTTCCACGTTTTGATAGCGCTTCATCTTGTCCAGCGTGAGCGCCTTCATCGCCACGGCTGACAACGAGGGTGGTACACGACCAGCGGGAACATGTGGCAATGGTTTGACCTTCTTTGCTTCCAGTACGGCACCCTTCACCGCCGCTTTGTCTTTGCTCGTGGTGGTGCCGAAAGACGTTGGGGGCGTGATGCTGGCGCTACTGACTTTCTCCAGCACCTCCCACACATCCTTGCCATCTACCGGCGGACGCAGCGTGAGGATGCAATACAAAATACCGCCGAGTGAGAAGATGTCGGAACGCTCATCGAGTTCATTGACCTTCCCCAGCGCTTGCTCGGGAGACATGTAGTTCGGCGTGCCCATCACCGCGCCGTCCATGGTGGCGGAAGCTGAGATGGTGCCGGTGAGGGTTGTCGGTCGCACGGACGCAGCAGCGGGCAGCTCTTCCTTGCCGAGTTCCCCCAGGATCTTTGAAATCCCCCAGTCCATGACAAGTACTTCACCGAATTCGCCCACCATGATGTTCTCTGGCTTCAAGTCGCGGTGGATGATGTTCTGCGCATGCGCAAATGCCAGCGCGTCGCACACTTTGCGGAAAATCATGAGCAGGCGATCAAGCGTGTAATGCTGCAACGCCTCTGGCTTCTCATGCCGCAGATCGTCGAGGATGTCCTGCAAGGTGCGGCCCTTCACCAGCTTCATCGTGTAGTAGAGTTCGCCTGCGGAGTCACGCCCGAGGTCGTGAACCGGCACGATGTTGGGATGCTCCAATCTACCGAGCACCGCCGCCTCCTGAATGAAGCGCTGCCGCTGCTCCTCGCTGGCGCCGCTGTCGAGGCGCATGACTTTCACGGCGATCTTGCGGCCGAATTTGCAGTCCTCGGCTTCGAGAATAGCTCCCATGCCACCCTGGGCGATGCGGCGGCCAAAGATGAATGGAACGTGCGCATCAGGATTCGCGCCTGACGATGAAGCCACCGGCTGCGGCTGCGAAGCGACCGTTTTCGCAACGATCAGCGTCGCCAGATCGTCCACGCCTGCAATTGCAGACGTGGGGCGCGAGACATCAAACGCGGACATATGAGAGTATGCTGAGACACTCTAAGCCTGAATGCAACTGTTCTGGGGAAGGGGTTATGGTGGAGTGGTGGGTTACGGAAGAATCCGAACCCTTAACCCATCACCTTTAACTCTTAACCTTGTTCTCCTCAGGCCGCCTTTACCGCTGCCACGATCTTCTGCGCGGCATCGGTCAAATCGCTGGCACCGGTGATCTTGAGGCCGCTGGCAGCCAGAGTCGCTTTGCCGGCTTCGACGTTGTTGCCTTCGAGGCGGACGACGAGCGGGATGTTCAGGGACACTTCTTTCGCAGCGGCGATGATGCCGTTGGCAATGATGTCGCAGTCCATGATGCCGCCGAAGATGTTGACGAGGATGCCTTCGACCTTGGGGTCGCCGAGGATGATCTTGAATGCTGCGGTGACCTGTTCCTTCGTCGCGCCGCCGCCGACATCGAGGAAGTTGGCGGGTTCGCCGCCGTGGAATTTGATGATGTCCATCGTGGACATTGCAAGACCGGCGCCGTTGACAAGGCAGGCGATGTTGCCATCGAGACCGATGTAGTTGAGGCCAAACTCGCTGGCGGCGACTTCGCGCGGGTCTTCTTCGGTGGTGTCACGCATGGCGGTGACGTCCTTCTGACGATAGAGTGCGTTGTCGTCGAAGTTGAACTTTGCATCGAGCGCCACGACTTGGCCGTCGGTGGTGATGGCAAGGGGATTGATCTCCACGAGGGAGCAGTCGGCCTTGAGGTAAAGATTCCACAGCGCACTGAAGAGTTTCACGGCCTGATTCATCTGCGGTCCGCGCAAATTGAGCGAGGCGGCGATCTTGCGGCACTGGTAAGGCTGCAGCCCGATGGCGGGATTGACGAATTCCTTGCTGATCTTCTCGGGCGTCTTCTCGGCGACTTCCTCGATGTTCATGCCGCCTTCGGTGGAGGCAATGATGGCGTGGCTGCTGGTGCCGCGATCAAACAGAATGGCGAAGTAGTATTCCTTGGTGATGTCCACGGCTTTTGCGATGAGCACCTTGCTCACCAGCTTGCCTTCAGGTCCAGTCTGGTGCGTAACGAGTGTCTGTCCGAGCATCTTGCCCGCGATGTCCTGCGCTTCTTCCGGTGTGTTCACCACATGCACACCGCCTTTGAAACCGTTCTTGAAGGTGCCTTTGCCGCGCCCACCGGCATGCACCTGCGCTTTGACCACGAGGCCTGGGCCGCCGATCTCGCGTGCTGCCGCACCGGCTTCCTCCGCCGTGCTGGCGACGATGCCTTTGGGGCTGGCGACGCCGAATTTTTCAAACAGTTGCTTGGCTTGATACTCGTGGATGTTCATGGCGGGAAAATGGGGGAGCGCGATAGTAGAAGTGCCGTCCAAAGCGTCAAGGCGCATTCCCGGTTGTGGAAAGAATGCCGCGCTTGCCGTGCCGAACGGGCTGCGGCATAGCAAGTGCATGCGAATTGATGTGGTGACGCTGTTCCCGGAGCTGGTCTCGGTGCCGATGGGCCTGAGCATGATGGGACGTGCGCAGGAAAAGGGCATTCTCGATCTGTGCGTGCATGATCTGCGCGAGCACGGCCTGGGGAAGCATCGCCAAGTCGATGATACGCCGTATGGCGGGGGGCAGGGGATGGTGATCCGCCCGGAGCCGGTGTTTGAAACGCTGGACCGCCTCGACACGCCCGAGGCGCGCATCATTTACCTCTCACCGGCCGGGAAGCGCTTCGATCAGGCCACAGCACGCCGCTTGTCCGCCGAGCCGCATTTGATCTTCCTCTCCGGCCACTACGAAGGCATCGACCACCGCATCATCGAGCACTGGATCGATGAGGAGATCAGCCTCGGCGATTACGTGCTGACGAACGGCGCCATCGCCGCCGTGGTGGTCATGGATGCCATCGTGCGCCTGCTCCCCGGTGTGCTGGGCGATGAGATGAGCGCCGTGGAGGAAAG
>CANIZT010000211.1 GCA_947471905.1 Verrucomicrobiaceae bacterium | reverse complement strand
TTGGTGGGGGGCGCGCACACTTTGGCCCCCACTACAACCGGGCTCAAATGTGTGCCCCCGCTCCTCTCATCAGCGTCCCGTCTCAATCATCCTCGCAAACTCAGCGAAGAAATACTTCGCGTCATGCGGTCCAGGCGCTGCTTCAGGATGGTATTGCACGCTCAACACCGGAGCTTCGCGGTGACGCATGCCTTCGACGGTGCCGTCGTTGAGGTTGATGTGCGTGACTTCAACGTTGCTGGGCAAGGACGATGGATCAATGGCGAAGCCGTGGTTCTGGCTGGTGATGGACACCTTGCCATTGCGCAGGTCTTTGACGGGCTGATTGCCGCCGCGATGACCGAACTTCAGCTTGAAGGTCTTGCCACCGTAGGCGTGGCCGAGAATCTGATGGCCGAGGCAGATGGCGAAGATGGGCTTCACGCCGATGAGCTGCTTCACCTCTTTGTGGATGTAATCGAGCGCCGCAGGATCGCCGGGGCCGTTGGAGAGGAAGACACCGTCGGGATTTTTGGCGAGCACGTCTTTGGCGCTGGTCGTTGCCGGAACGACATCGACGCGAAAGCCGTTTTGCCGCAGGCGGCGCAGGATGTTGCGCTTGATGCCGAAATCGTAGGCCACGATGTGATGCTTCGCGCGAGGCAGCGGATGATACACTTCGCCATCAGGGCCGGCTTCACGGTTCTGTGAGGGGCTGGGAATGTCCCAGTCGCGGCTGTCCTTGTCCTCGGGATCCCAGAGGTAGGGAGTCTTGGTGGTCACTTCCTTGACGTAATCGCTGCCTTCCATCGGCGGGCTGCTGGCGGCCATTTTCACGGCTTCTTCAGCGCTCGCGGCGGTCGTGGTGATCACGGCACGCATCGCACCGCGAGTGCGCAGATGCTTGGTCAAAGCGCGTGTGTCGATGCCCTGGATGCCGGGGATGTTCCACTCCTTCAAATAAGCGTCGAGGCTCTGCGTGCTACGCCAGTTGCTCGGCACATCGCAAAGCTCCTCGATGACGAAGCCACGCACATGCGGTTGGTCGCTTTCGGTGTCGAGCGGGTTCACGCCGTAGTTGCCGATGAGCGGATACGTCATCGTCACGATCTGACCGCGATAGGAAGGATCAGTGAGAACCTCCTGATAACCGGTCATGGAGGTGTTAAAGCAAATTTCGCCGGTGTGGGCGGCATCGGCGCCAAACGCCGTGCCTTCAAACACTCGGCCGTCTTCGAGAGCGAGGAGGGCTTTCTTCATCAAGGTGCGCCGCTGGTCATAGCCAGAAGGGCGGGGGGTGCAAGGAATGATCGTGTCGTTGTTTTTGGGATTACTTTTCTTCGGCGATCTCCAAACGGGGGAACAACGGCACAGGCGCGCCGAGTTGGTGGCCGCTTGGGAGCAGTCCCCACTTCAAATCGCTGACTTTGAGGCCCGCTGGCAATTCCCAGCCGATCTGCGCACGCGCTGTGACCATCGCGGTGGGCATGATCGGATTGAGCAGCACGCTGACATGTGTGAGCGCCTCGGCGAGGTGGTAGAGCACGCTGTCGAGCCGCGCAGCTTGCGCGGGATCTTTGGCGAGCGAGAAGGGCTTCGTGCTGTCCACGAACGCATTCGCATGCGTGACGATCTTCCACGCGGCGGCGATGCCTTCGTGGATGTCCCAGGCGTTCATCTTTTCGAGATAAAGCGGCAGTGCCTCGGCGACGGTCTGACGCATAGCTTGGTTGATTTCGTCATCGTAATCGCCGGGCGTGAGCACGCCGTTGCGATACTTTTGCGCCATGTTGATGCTGCGGTTGAGCAGATTGCCCAATCCACCGGCCAGTTCCTTGTTGTAGCTCATGATGATGCGCTCATCGCTGAAATCGGCGTCGTAGCCGGTCGCGATGTCGCGCATGAGGTAATAACGCAGGCCGTCGGGCGTGAAGGTGTTTGAGAGCACGTTCGGGTCGATCACATTGCCGAGGCTCTTGCTCATCTTGGCCCCTTTCACGTTCCACCAGCCGTGGACGATGAGTTTGGGGATTTGATCGTCGGGGAAACCAAGCGCGTGCAGCATGATCGGCCAATAAACAGCATGCGCGGGGACGAGGATGTCCTTGCCGATCACATGGGCGTCGGCGGGCCAGATTTTTTCAAACTCCGGCAGCCCTTCATTGCCGACTTCATCGGCCAAGTAGCCGGCGAAGCTGACGTAGTTCACCAGCGCGTCGAACCAGACGTAGTTCACGAATTTTTCGTCGAAGGGCAGGGGAATGCCCCAGCTCAGGCGTTCGATGGGACGGCTGATGCACAGATCCTGCGCCGCTCCTTCAAGCGAGTTGATCACGTCATTCGCACGATGCGGTGGGAAGATGAAATCGGGGTTCCCGCGGATGTGATTCTTGAGCCACTCGACATGATCGCTAAGGCGGAAATACCAGTTCTCTTCCTGCAACTCGACCACTTCGCCCCATTCCTCGCCGTATTGGCCGTCGGGGCCGCGTTCTTTGTCGGTGAGGAACTGTTCCTGGCGCACGGAGTAGAAGCCGCCGTAGCTTTTTTTGTAAAGCTGGCCGCAATCGTGCAGCTTTTGCAGCATCGCCTGCACCACGCGCTTGTGTTTGATGTCCGTGGTGGCGGCCCAGCCGTCGTAGCGCACGTTCAATTTGTCCCACAACGCCGTGAAGTGCTGCGTGATGCCATCCACGAAGTCCTGCGGCGTCTGCCCGGCCTTTTCCGCGCTCTTTTGCACTTTCTGGCCGTGCTGATCCACGCCGGTCAGGAAATACACCTCACGCCCGTTCAGCCGCTGAAACCGCGCCATGACATCCGCCAGCACCTTCTCATAAGCATGGCCGATGTGCGGCGCTGCGTTGGTGTAGTCGATGGCGGTGGTGATGTAGTAGGGTTTCACGGCGGTAATTGGGGCGCGAATGATGTCGCGGAATGCCACGGGGGCAAGGTGAAGGCTGAAGACAAAAAATGGGGGCCGTGTGGCCCCCATTGGTGGTGTGAATGAATTCGTGGAAGGCGCGGGTTATTTCGGCAGCATCGTGAGATACTGGTCGTTCATCTGCTTCACCTTGGTGCGCATCGGCTCAAGCTGGGGCTGGAGCTTGGCGAGTTCGGCGTTGATCTCGACGAGGGCCTTGTCCTTCTCGGGGATTTCTTTGGTGGCGGCGACGATGGTGGCTTCGGCGTCGGTCTTTTTCTTCTTGGTGCCTTCGACGTCGGCGATGGATTTGGTGACTTCGGCTTTCTTGGCATCGACGACTTTCTGTTCGGTATCGAGCTTGCCGTGGGCGGCGGCGAAGGTCTGTTCGAGCGGCGGCAGCGCGGTCTTGGCGGCGGCGATGGCGGCGTTGATCGGGGCGATCTTGGCGGCGTAGTCTTTCTCGATGGCGGCAGGCGCGGCTTGTTTCTCGGCGAGAGCTTTGCCCTGCGCTTCGATTTCCTTCGCGATGCTGTCGCGTTGGCCGCGAATCGGCGCGGCGACCTTTTCTGCGCTGGCGAATTCGTTCTTGGCGGCGGCCTGCTGCTGCTCGGTCTGCTTGGCGGTGCTGGTGGCCTTGGTCACGAGACTGGCGGCGGTGCCGTTGGCGTTCTTGGCAGCTTCAAAAGCCTGTGAGACGGCCGCTTTGGCGGCTTTCTTGGCTTCCACGTCCTTCTGCGCGTTGGTTTGGGCAGCAGTGACATCGGCGACCGCTTTTTCAGCGGCGGCAAGCTTGGCCTTCGCATCGTTCAACGCGGGTTCAGCAGGTGCGGTTGGCTGGTTCTTGGCCTTGAGGTCGGCGATCTGCTTCTCGGCGGCGGCAACGGCGTTTTTGGCCGGCTGCACAGCTTGATTGTCCTGATTCAGCTTTGCACGAGCATCGGCGAGGGCTTTCTCAGCGGCCTGCGTGGCAGCAGTGGCGGGAGCGACGGCGGCTTCGGCTTTCTTGAAGGCGGCGGCCTTGGTTGCGGCGTCTGCGGTCGCATCGGCGAGCGCTTTCTTCGCAGCAGCGAGGGCGGCGTCTTTTTGCGCGAGGGCGTCCTGCTTCGCTTTCACGGCTTTTTCAGGCGCGGCGAATTTGGCGGCGACTTCGTTGAGTTTTTTCTTCAAGGGGTCGATGGCCTTGGCGATGTCCTCCGCGGATTTCTTCGCGGCGGCGATGCCGTCGTCTTTCGCTTTGGTGGCGGCGGCGAGTTCGGCTTCCTTGGTGGTGAGGATGGTCTTCTGTTCATCCACTTTGGCTTTGGTAGCACCGTCAGCGGCACGAGTCGGTGCGATGGAAGTTTCGAGCGCGGCGAGTTCGCCCTGGAGCTTCTTCATCGTGGCTTCGTGGCCGGGAAGGGCCGCGATGGATTCAGCGATGGCTTTCTTGGAGGCTTCGATGCGTGCGGCGGCGGATATTTTGGCTTCTTCGGCATCTTTTTTGGCGGCGGTGAAGTCGCTGAAGTCGTCTTCGAGCTTGGCGAGTTTTTCCTTCTCGGTGAGCACGCCGGTGTTGAACTGCGCGGCCTTCAGAGCGGTGGGAACTTTTTGCAGGATGCCTATTTCATCGCTGGTGGCTTTGGCGGTGGCTTGAGCGGCGGCCAGTGCCGTTTTGCCAGCAGCGGCGTTTCCTTCGGCTCCTTTGATGCGATCCGGGCCGGCTTTGACGAGAGCTGGCAGCTTGGGCAATTCGGCTTTCTTTGCAGCGATGCCATCCGTGGTAGTTTTGATCTTGGCGTTGGTGTCAGCGATTAATTTGTCGAGGTCAGCCACGGGGGCAGGCGCGGCAACAAGTTCGGTCTTCGCTTTGGCAATGGCGGCGGCGAGTTGATCGGCCTTGGCCTTGTTCGGAGCGATCTTTTGTTGCTCGGCCTTCGCGGCAGCGAGTTTGTTCTCGGTGTCCTTCACTTTGGTCGTGAGAGCGGCATCACCAGCTTTGGCAGCGAGTTCTTTCTTCGCGGCTTCAAGTGCCGCATTGATGTCAGCGACGGTTTTATCGGCGGCAGGCAGTTTGGCGGCTTCGGCGGCGGCAGGAGCGAGTTCTTTTTCCTGCGCGGCGATTTTGGCGGAGCGTTCCGTGAACTGCTTGATGGCGGCGGTGCGGGCTTCCTTGTCCTTGCTGGCTTTCGCGATGGCGGCTTTCAAATCGTTGAGCGCTTTTTCTTCGGCGGCGATTTCACCGGGAAGATTTTTGCTGCGGGCTTCAGTGGCGGCGACTTCGGCACGCACTTTGGCAAGGGCTTCGTCACGTGCCTTGGCATCGGCTTCGGCTTTTTTGAGGGCTTCTTGAGTGGCGGGAAGTTTCGCGGTGAGTTCGGCGATGCGCTGCTCGGTCTGCACGATGCGCTGGGCGATGAGCGGTGGATTGCTGACGTAACGACCGGTTTCAGTGAGAGCGGCGACGCTGGAGTTCCACTGGATGATTTCGCCGCGCCAGTTGGCGGAGATGGCATACTTCGAATCGTAGCCGGCGACGACTTTGGTGACGAGATCGCCCTGGCTGGCAGCTTCACCGAGCTTGTTGCCATTGATGTCCCACACACGCACGAGGCCGTCGTTGCCCGAGGAGACGAGTTTACCATCCGGCGTGAAGGAAATGGACTGCACGCCACCGCCATGCGCGGCCCAAGTCTTGACCTGCTTGCCTTCGTTCATCTCCCAAATCATGATGGTGCCGTCCATGGCGCAGGAGGCGAGGATGTTGGAGTCAGAGCGCCAGGCGAGATCCACGCAGGAGCCTTTGTGTTGGCCGAGGATGTAGAATTCACCACCGCTGTCGGCTTCCCAGACCATGACGTTTCCGTTGCGGTCGCTGGTGGCCAGCAGGACGCCATCGGGGCTGAAAGCGGTGCCCATGACCCACTCGGTATGCTTGGCGATGACGTATTCTTCTTCGCCAGTGGCGGTGTTGTAGCACTTCACTTTTTTCGACGGACTACCGATGACGATGCGCTTGTGATCGGGGCTGATGTCGGCGGACATGACTTGGTCGAACTCCTTGCCGACTTCGGTGATGCGTTTGCCGGTTTTCACATCCCACACGATGGCGTGACCGTTTTTCCCGGCGCGACCGCCGCCCATGACGAGCAAAGAGCCGTTGCGGCTGAAGCGCAGGCTGCGCGCGTAACCTTCGGTGTAAGGGAAGATGCCGGCGAGCTGCTTGGTGTCGGTGTCATAAAGCAGGATCTGCTTCGGCGCAGCGAGTGCCATCAGCGGTGCCCACGGACTTGCGGCCATGGCGGTGATGGCGGTGGTGCGCTGGGTGACGACGACGGGTTCAAGCAGGACGTTCTCCGGCTTGGCGATGGGGCCTTCGGGTTTGCCGCTGGTGATGGCGACAGACATATCGACCTTTGGCTTCGAGGATTTTTTGGCGAGACTGCTCTTCGTGTCGAGGATGCCGCCTTTGATCCAGGAGGCGATGAGGTCGAGATCTTTAGGGCCAAGCGGCGCGCCTTCCGGCGGCATGAAGGGTTCTTCTTTTTTCGCGCAGGTGCTCCAGATGCGGCTGCTATCGACATTGCCGGCATCAACGATGGAGCCGCCACCACCGCCGGTCATCAGGGCACCAAAGCTGGTGAGATCGAGGTCGCCCTTCTTTTTGTCAGGGTTATGGCAGGAGAAGCATTTGTTTTCCAGCAACGGACGAACGTGATCCTGATAGGTGATTTTTTCGGTAGCGTCCTGGGCATGCAGAGACGCTGCGGCAAGAGCTGCGCAAGTCAGCGAGAGGGTGGTTTTGGACATCATAGGGGGATGATTCCCGAAAATACGCACCAGAGTGACGAAGACTTTCGCGCAGATCGAGTCTCGGGCCAGTGCTGTCTGTGCGCTACTTGCCCAGCTTGTAGATGGCCCCGTTCCAGTCGAGCACGAGCATCTCTCCGGCGGCGTTGGCGCAGAAGGCGGTGGGCTTCACCAGCACGGTCGGCTTTTTCTTCGGGTCGTTGGCTGGGGTTTGCGGGCTGGTGTAGAGCAGGGTGTTGCTCAGTTCCTTGCCGGTGTCGTCGGTTTTGAGCGCCCAGACTTTGCCGAGGATGAAGTCGCCATAGATATACGATCCCTGGAGTTCAGGCAGCGCTTTGCCGGTGTAAACGATGCCACCGGTGATGCTGAGGCCTTCGGCATGGTTGTAGGCGTGGATGGGTTCGATGAATTTCGCGTCGGCGGGGGGCGTGTCGGTGCTCAAAGGGAAGGCGGCGGGACCCTCGCGGAACTGCCAGCCGTAGTTGCCGCCGTTGGTGATCCAGTTGATCTCTTCCCAGATGTCCTGGCCGACATCGGCGCACCAGAGGTGGCCTTTGGCGTCAAAGCTCAGGCCCCAGGGATTGCGGATGCCGTTGGCGTAGATCTGCGGCAGCGCATTGACGCCGCTGGCATATGGATTGTCGGCGGGGATGCCGTAGGCGTTGTGATACTCGCGGCTGTTGACGTCGATGCGGAGGATTTTGCCGAAGAGCGTGGCGTTGAGCTGGGACATCTTGAGTTCGCCGTTGCGCTTCGAGTTGTCGCCGACGCCGATGTAGAGGAAGCCATCGGGGCCGAAGAGGATGTTGCCGCCGTGGTGGTTCCAGTTGATGAGCGGCACTTCAATGAGCACGCGCTCGGTGGTTTCATCCGCCTTGTCGCCCTTGGCCTTCATCTCGGTGACGATCAGGCGTTTGGGCTTCTGCATTGTGTAGCAGAGGTAAAACAGGCCGTTGTCTTTGAACTTTGGGTGGAAGGCCAAGCCATTGAGACCTTCTTCAAAGAAACCGTCTTTGGCCTCCATGCCGCGCGGGGAGAGATCGAGAAAGGTTTTGGCTTCGGTGCC
>CANIZT010000210.1 GCA_947471905.1 Verrucomicrobiaceae bacterium | reverse complement strand
TTCCGATGCGCGATGGTGAAGGCGAAATCATCGGCACCTGCGGCATCTCCAAGGACATCACCCGGCTGCGGGAGACGCAGGACTCGCTGCACGAGGCGCTTTCTGCCGTCGCTTCGCAGAAGAGCCAGTTGTCCAAGTCGCTCACCGAACTCAACAAAGCACATCAGGAACTCAAGACCGCGCAGGAGCAGTTGCTCGATTTTCAAAAGCTGCAAGGCCTGGCCCGGCTTGCCTTTGGTGTCGCACAAGAGATTCAGAATCCGCTTTCCACTCTCGAACTCGGCCTTGGTTTCTTATCCAATCAGCCGAGCGTTGTTCAAGACGAAGCCGCCGCGCCTGCGCTCACCGGCATGGCAGAAGCGATCGCCCGTGTCGAGGCGGTCATCCGTGCACTGATGGACGGAGCTACATCGACCGGCATCGCCTTAAAGCCCGGCGAGGCCGCAGAGATCGTCCGTCAAGCCGTGGATCGGATCAAAGAATCGAAATCTGCCAAAACCCAAGAATGATGGGGACAGATTGCGGCCGGGGAGGTGGATGATGTTCGCGACCTACCGCTTCATTTCACCATCCACGATGCGCATTGCACCACGCGGGTTCGAATCTTTGAGCAACTCCGGCAGCGCATCTTCAGGGAAGCTTTGATAGCTGACCGGACGCACAAAGCGGTAGATACTCGCCGTGCCGATGCTGGTGAAGAAACTGTGGCTCGCGGCCGGATACGGGCCGCCGTGATGCATGGAGGGGCAAACTTCGATGCCGGTGGGGAAACCGTTAAAGATGATGCGTCCAACTTTTTTCTCCAACACACGCACCAACGGCGCGAAATCACGCAGGTCCTGCTCCGTGCCGTGCAGTGTCGCGGTGAGTTGACCTTCGAGGCTGTTCGCGTAACGCAGCATGTCTTCGATGCTTGTGCATTGCGTGATGATCGAGCATGGGCCGAATACTTCGCGTTGTAGTTCGGAGTTACCTTCCAGCACGTCGATAGTGGTGGTGAAGATGCGGCACGCTGCCTGCGAAGCTGTTTCACTCGGCGGTGTTTCCGATTGTCCGGCTAGTTCGAGACCATCAATGGTTTGCCACACGGCGGTGCCTGCATCGTAGGCTTCACAGATTCCGCGATGCAGCATCGTCTGTGGTGCCACTTTGCCAGCGAGCGCTGCTGAATTGCTGATGAATTGGTTCAGTTCCGTCCCTTTCAGACCCAGGACGACAGCGGGATTCGTGCAGAACTGGCCCACTCCCATCGTGACCGAGCCAACGTAAGCTTCCGCGATCTTCGACGCACGCTCCTTGAGCGCTCCCGGCAGCACAAACACTGGATTCACCGATCCCATCTCCGCATACACGGGAATCGGATGCGGACGTGCGGCAGCGACGTCCATCAATGCGCGGCCACCACGCAGCGAACCGGTGAAACCGACTGCCTGCGTGAGCGGATGCTTCACCAGCGTGATGCCGATGTCGTTCCCCTTACCATGCAGCAGCGAAAAACTTCCCGCAGGCAGACCAACCTTGTGCAACGCATTCACAATCGCACGACCCAGCATCTCGCAGGTGCCAGGATGCGCCGGATGGCCTTTGACCACGACGGGACAGCCTGCCGCCAGCGCACAGATCGTGTCCGTGCCAGTCACACCAATGGCGAAGGGAAAATTGCTCGCGCCAAAGACCACCACTGGACCGATGGGCAGCATTACGCGCCGCACATCCGGCTTCGGCAGCGGCTGACGATCAGGAATCGCATGATCAATGCGCGCATCTGCCCACGAACCTTCACGGATCAAGGCCGCGAACAGCTTGCACTGACCAATCGCCCGCCCGCGCTCACCGGTGAGTCGTGCCATTGGCAAAGCGGTCTCCGCATGCGCACGTTCGAGCAGCGCATCACCCAGCGCGGTGATTTCATCCGCGATCGCATCCAGCAACGCCGCACGCGTCTCTGGCTTGGCGAGACGCAGACCGTCGAACGCTGCTTCAGCCGCCTGCAAGGCTTCATCCGCCTCCGCATGATTGGCGTCACCGTAGGCTGGCTCAAGCTTTGCACTCGTGGTGGGATTGAAGGCGTGGAATAGATTGCCGTGCGCGGCTGCTTCGCGGCCTGCGATGAAGTGGTGTCCGGTAAGTGTCATGGTTGGATAAGGGGAATGCGTTGAGTAAAATGGATTAAGCCATCGGGTTTATAAGCGAGCCGATGCCGTCGATGGTGATTTTGATGATGTCACCGCTTTGCAGTGTGAATTCGTCGCCGGGGACGATGCCGGTGCCGGTCATGAGGAAGGTGCCAGTGGGGAAGGTATTGTCGCGGTAGAGGAAACCAGCGAGTTCACTCGGCGTGCGCTTCAATTGAGAGAGAGTCGTTTCACCTTCGAAGGCGGCGACTCCGGTGCGGTCGATTTGCAGGTGGATGCGAGTCGTGGGAGCGGGAGGTTCGGTTTGGATCAGGATCGCTGGACCAAGGGCGGCGCAGAGCTTGAAACACTTCGCTTGCGGTAAATAGAGCGGGTTTTCGCCTTCGATGTCGCGACAGGACAGATCGTTGCCAACAGTGTAGCCGATGATTTCGCCACGGCTATTGATGCAGAGCGTGAGTTCCGGTTCGGGCACCATCCATTTCGAGTCGCTGCGCAGATGCATCGGTTGACCGGGACGTGCGACACGTTGTGGTGTGGCTTTGAAGAAAATCTCAGGTCGTTCAGCGGCATAGACGCGATCGTAGAAGCTACCACCGCCCGCATCTTTCGATTCCTCCATGCGAGCCGTGCGACTGCGGAAATAGGTGACACCTGCGGCCCAGACTTCCTGAGAAACGATGGGCGCTAGAATACTGCTTTCTGCCGGAGCGCTCACGCTCGGTGTGGATGAAGCGATTTGGGCGAGGTGCGCTGCGAGATTCGGCGTTTCAAGCAGAGTGTCCCAATTCGTTTCGGGGAGGGCATGCCAAGTGCCTGCGTTTTGAATGACGATGCCGGTGGTGGTGCGGTAAAGAAGCATGGTTCGCAGACTAAATGGCGGAGTGCACGGCGCAACTCAAGTCACTTGCGAATCTTCGATAACGCCTCATCCAGTCCGTGGAGGCAGGCTGTCCAATGGATATCCAATTCGGGCAGTCGCTGCTGGTAAGACGCGGCAGCGCGTCCACCCACGATGAGCGCCATGGCGGGTGGCAGCAACTCGCGCATACGGCTCAGCATTTCCTGAATGACCGGACAACCCTCAGGATAAACGACACTCAGCGCCACGGCGCTGGCTTTGCGGACAGTGGCGCAGGCGAAAATCTCCTCCACCGGCAGATTGGGTCCCAAATAGGTCACATGCCAGCCAAGATCACGCGCTGTGGAAGTGACGATCAATGCGCCCAGCTCATGAATCTCTCCCGCAGGCGTTGCCACAATCAATTCTGGCGCATTTACGGCCAATTGGCTTCCTGGCACCGGAGTGAGCAAAATCTCGCGAATCACCACGGTGGCTATGTGCTCGTGGCTCGGCCGCAGACTGCCATGTTGCCAGCTTTCACCGATTTTAACGATCAGCGGGCAGATCACCTGATGCAGCATGCCACGCTGTCCCAATTGCAGACGTGCCTGCAGCAGCACCTGCCGCAGGCCATCGGCATCATATCGTTTTGAAGCTTCAATGGCGGCTTCCACTAACTGCTCAGACGACTCCAAACCAGCCACTGACGGGTGAGTCGCCTGCGCATTGGAAGAATTGACCAAAGCCTCCAGTTCCTCTGTTGGCAATTTGGCCACACCACCGATGCGGTGGCCGTTTTCCGTCAACTCACGCAGCAGTCTGAGGCGTTTGATAGCCTCCTCGCAGTACATCCGCCGATTTGTGTCCGTCCGCGTCGGGCTGAGCGCCCCATAGCGCCGCTCCCAGATGCGGATGACATGCGCGCTGAGGCCACTGAGGCGGCTGGCAAGTTGAATGGGACAGGACATGAGTGAGAAAAACGAATGGCAGTTGCCACTTGAGGCAGAAGCTGGAACGATTACGCATTGCGGCCGCCTCTGGCTACTGTCTTTCACATTTTCCGCCACATGCTGAACTATATCTGGGCCACACTTCTTTTTGTCGGACTGCTCGTCGCTGGCCTCGTTGGCCGTGTTTCGGGTGATGCCAGTGTCATCGACGCCGCCATGAAAGGCGCGGAAAAAGCCGTCATGGGCATCGCCCTGCCGCTGGCAGGGATGATGATGTTCTGGCTCGGTGTGCTGCGCCTGCTGGAAAAAGCTGGCGTGCTGGAGGCTGTGGTGCGCCTGCTCTCACCACTGCTGCGCCGTTTGTTTCCTGATGTGCCAACCGGCCATCCGGCGATGAGCGCGATGGTGATGAATCTCTCCGCCAATATGCTCGGCCTTTCGAACAACGCGACACCGCTGGGTCTCAAAGCCATGGGGCATCTTCAGGAACTCAATCCGCACAAGCAAAGCGCCAGCAACGCGATGGTGACCTTCCTCGCCCTCAATACCGGTGCCTTCACGCTCATCCCCATGACGGCGATGAACTTCCTCAACGCCGCCGGCGTCAGCCACAGCTTCCGCGTCATCGTTCCCACCATCCTCGCCACCGCCTGCGCCTCTGCCGCTGCGGTGATCGCGGCCAAGAGTTTTCAGCGCCTGCCGGGATTCGTCGCCCAGCCTGATGAAGTCGTTTCCGAGACTCAAACCGCTACTGCAAAACCCAGCGGTATCTCCGCGAAAGCCAAACGCTGGCTGTTGGTGCTAGGCATCTTGTTCATCGGTGTTTCCACCCTCGAACTCGGTCCACCAGCGTGGCGCAAAGCAACGCTGGAAAAATCCGGCCTCGCGGCAGTAATCGAAACCTCCGCCAAACACAAAGCTGAAGCCGAGAAGACCCTCGCATTGAAAAAAGAAGAGGCCAAAGCCGCTGCTGCAACACAAACGAAGGCCGAGCCACCCGTATGGCGTCGTATGATGGATGGCGCCTCCGGCCTCGCCATTCCGGCGATCCTCCTTCTAGCCGTTAGCGTGGCCTGGGCACGTGGCGTGAAGGTGTATGAAGAGTTTGTCGATGGTGCAAAGGAAGGCTTTCAAGTAGCCGTGCGCATCATGCCCTATCTCGTCGCCATGCTGGCCGTCCTGGCGATTTTGCGTGAATCAGGCGCTTTCCAACTGCTCGAATACGTCCTCGCCCCGGTGCTGAATTTGCTGGGCTTCCCCGTGGAACTGCTCTCGCTTGCCCTCATGCGTCCACTCAGCGGCTCAGGTGCACAGGGCATCCTCAACGAGATCCTCACGCGACCTGATTTGAGCGAAATGGTGAAATTCACCGCCGCAATCCTCTACGGCTCCACCGAGACCACTTTCTACGTTCTGACCGTCTATTTCGGCAGTGTTGGCATCCGCCGCTTCCGCCATGCGTTGCTCGCCGGACTGACCGCCGACTTCGTTGGCATGGTAGCTGCGGTGTTCTTTGGCCGTCTGTTGTTTGCCTTCGTATGAAAACGCTCTGTTTGCTGCTCTTTGCACTTCCGCTCCACGCCGCTGATCTCATTGAGCACGCCAAGGCTCATCCCGATGGCAAAGCTGCGTTCAGTTACGATACCACCGCTTGGAGCGATGACGAAGCCACTCGCCACCTGCCCATTGGCGTGTTCGACTCTGGCATCGGTGGTCTCACGGTGCTCGAAGCGCTGCTGACGCTCGATGCCTTCCACAACGACACGTTGCAACCCGGAGCCGATGGCGTGGCTGATTTTGCGCAGGAGCGCTTCATCTACTTCGGTGATCAGGCCAACATGCCCTACGGCAACTACTCCGCCGTTCAACGCACCGATTACCTGCGCGAATTGATCGTGAAGGACGCGATTTTCCTCCTCGGCCGTCGATTCTGGCCCGCTGAAGGCAAGGAACCGCAATTCACCAAACCGCCGGTCAAAGCCATCGTCATCGCCTGCAACACCGCGACGGCGTATGGCCTTGAAGACATTCGCAAAGCAGTCGCCGCATGGAAAATTCCTGTGATCGTCGTCGGAGTCGTCGAGGCTGGTGCTCGTGGCGTGCTTGAATCCAAAACCACCGGCGGTATCGGCGTCCTCGCCACCGTGGGAACCTGCGCCAGCGGCGTTTATCCACGCACGATCACACAAACCCTCGGTCTCGCAGGACAAAGCGTCCCCGTCATCGCCCAGCAAGGTAGCGCCACCCTCGCCGGGGCCATCGAAGGCGATGCCGCGTTTCCTGAATCGGTGTCAGCGTATGCGTTGAAGGAAGCACGAGCACTCGCAGAGGCTTATCGCGACTCCAAACCGACTAAGCCGCTGCAAACCATCGTTCTCGGTTGTACCCACTATCCGCTCGCCAAAGATGAAATCGACACCGCCTTCACTGCGCTGCGTCAGGAGCCAGCGTTTGCCGATCTCATCGCCGAAACACGCCTCTTTGTGAATCCCGCCGAAGCCACGGCCAAAGAGTTGTTTCGTGAACTTGCCAAGGCGAAGCTGCGTTTAAAAGCTGACGAGCGCTGCATTCTCGAACACGGCCAGTTCTATCTCTCCGTGCCGCGAGTCGATGAAATCGGCATCCAACTCTCCGCCGATGGCAATTTGGACCGCGACTACAAGTACTCGCGTTCGCCCGGTCAGTTCGACTACGAAGATACCAAAAACGTGCCGCTCTCCCCAGCCCTGATTCCGCCCAACAGCGCCAAACTTGTGCGCGAGCGGCTGCCTGCGGTGTGGCGAAGCCTGAGCCGGTGAGTCTTTCAAAGGGGGCGAAAGCAGCACAGCGTACCGTTTGCCTATCTCGCAGACGCTGCTACCCTCGCGGCCCCCTTCCCCAGAAAAACTGCCCATGACCCCAGATAAAATTCGCAACATCGCCATCATTGCCCACGTCGATCACGGCAAAACGACCCTCGTTGACGGCCTGCTGCGCTCCAGCGGCAACTTCCGTGAAAACCAGGCCATTGCCGAACGTGCCATGGATTCGATGGACCTCGAAAAAGAAAAGGGCATCACGATCAAGGCGAAGAACACCTCGGTACATTGGAACGACCACATCATCAACATTGTGGACACTCCCGGCCATGCTGACTTCGGTGGCGAGGTGGAACGCGTGATGAAGATGGTGGATGGCGTGATGCTCGTGGTGGATGCCTATGACGGCCCGCAGGCGCAGACGCGTTTCGTGTTGAAGAAAGCGCTGCAGCAGGGCATCAAGCCCATCGTGCTCATTAATAAGATGGACCGCCCGAACATCGAGCCCCTCAAGGTGCATGACAAGGTGCTAGAGCTCTTCCTCGAACTCGAAGCCACCGAAGAACAATTCAACGCCGCCTTCCTCTATGGCAGCGCCCGCGCTGGCTGGGTAACCGACAAGCCGGATGGCGAGCACCACGACATGACCTACTTGCTGGGCAAAATCGTCGAGCACATCCCGGCACCGAAAGCGGAAGTCGAAGGCAGCTTCGAGATGCTCGTCTCGAACATCGACTGGGACAATTTCGTGGGTCGTGTGGCCATTGGCAAGGTGACACGCGGCAGCGTGAAGCTCGGCGATCGTATTTTCCTACTCGGCAAGACTCCAGAGGACAAAGCGAAGCCTGTGAAAGTGACCAAGGTCTTCCAATACACCACGCTCACCACCGGTGAGTCCGTTGAAGGCACTGCCGGTGACATTGTGGGCATCTCTGGCTTTGAAGACGTGGACATCGGCCAGACGGTGGCCGGAGCGGCGGATGCACCTTCCCTGCCCTTCGTGGCGATCGACCCCCCAACAATTGTCATGCA
>CANIZT010000209.1 GCA_947471905.1 Verrucomicrobiaceae bacterium | reverse complement strand
TTGGTGCGGAAGCCACTGTCCACGTCATAGCTTTTGGCCAATCCGAAGTCGCACATCTTCACCCGGCCATCGCGTGTGAGCATGATGTTGCTGGGCTTGATGTCGCGATGAATGATGCCGTGGTCATGTGCGAATTGGAGCGCATCACAAATCTGCGGGAGTAACTTCATCGCCAGCTGCTGCGTCATTTGGTCACTGCGTATGACTCCCACCAAATCCACGCCATCGATGAGTTCCATCACGATATAGAGGTAGTCTGGGCCCGCTTCACCGTAGTCGATGACACTGACAATATTTGGATGGTTTAGCTTGGCTAGCGCCAGTGCCTCGCGGCGGAATCGTTCTTCAAAGCCGCGGTCTTTAGCTTGATCACGCAGCATAATCTTGATGGCCACGGGTCGTTGCAGGCGGACCTGCGTGCCTTTATAGACTGCGCCCATGCCACCCTGACCGAGAAAGCTTTCCACTGAATAGTCGTCCTTCGGAAGAAGTGCGGTGAGTTCCGCTGGTAGCGGAAGCTTGATGTTATTGGTTCCTAATAGTGAAGGGCGCGGGCCAGATAATGGCAGGGTGGCAGCATTCTCATCCAAAGACTGCGTGTCGAGTTGTGAAGGCTGATGGGCTTCTTGTTGGAGACACTGCGGGCAAAGACCATCCGATGCTTCGGCGGGTAAGGCTTTGCCGCATTTAGGGCAGCTCTTCGTTGCGGATGGCGAATCGCTCATGCGGTTTGGACTTAAGTGAAGATAGGCAAGTAGCACTCAAACTTTCAAGCGGCTATTGCAGAGAGTATATAATGATATCAGCCATTCGTGCTGATTTTCATTGGAGAGAACACGCTCGCGGCACGTTAACTGTGAATTCAACCCACTCTTTTCTCACAATGAAACCATGCACACTTGGACTATTTATTGTCTCTTCACTCACCGCATTGGCAGTGGAACCCGTTCCCACATTTCATGGATCCATTGAACGGCTAGGCCCAGCTCTAGACAAGCTGATTGCACCTGAGGTTAAGATCGAGGTGCTGGCGTCGGGTTTCAATTGGTCCGAGGGGCCGGTGTGGCGGGACGGGGGTATTGTGTTTTCGGATGTACCGGAGAATACAGTGTTTGGCTGGAAGGAAGGGGACGCGGCGGCGAAGGTGGTGCTGAAGCCGAGCGGTAGTTTGAAGGGCGATGGGCAGGGCTCGAACGGTCTTGCGGTGGACGTTAAGGGAAACCTGGTACTCTGCCAACATGGAGAGCGTCGTATTGCTCGGTTGGAGCAAGACGGCAGTTTCACGTCGTTAGCGGACAAGTATGACGGTAAGCACTTTAATAGCCCCAACGATCTCGTCATCGCGAAAAGCGGAACGATCTTCTTTACCGATCCGCCTTACGGTTTGAAGAAGGGTGAAGCACCGGAACTGCCGTATCATGGCGTGTATGCCGTTACACCCGCAGGCAAAGTTTCACTCATTGTTGAAGATATTCGGTTCCCGAATGGCATCGCGTTGAGTCCAGACCAGAAGACGCTCTACATAGCGGTGTCTGACCCGCAAAACACGCGGGTGATGGCTTATGATTTGCAGGACGATGGCAGTGCGAAGAACGGTCGCATCTTCTTCAATGCACAGCCACTCAAGAACGCGGAGCTCAAAGGCGGCTGCGATGGCATGAAGGTCGATACGAATGGCAACATTTGGACGACCGGCCCCGGCGGTGTGCTGATCATTAGCAAAGATGGAAAGCACCTCGGCAGCATCCTGACCGGAAAAGCAACGGCGAACTGTGCTTTTGGCGGCGTAGATCATAGCGCGCTCTACATCACAGCGGACATGTTCCTGCTGCGCATTAAGACGCTGGCAAAAGGACTTTGAGGAGTGCGAGCACATTCATGACGGCTTTGGGCACGAAGGAACTTGGTTCGACGTATTCGGGCAGTTTGCTGCCGTCGGCGGTTCGCTCAGAGCAGTGGGCGTTGCCGCCGTGGGGCCCGAGTCCATCTAGGGTGGGCGCGAGCTGCCAGAGGTGATTAGCATCGCTCAAACCGCCGCGCGGCACGGAGACGGCGGTAAGGTGCATTGCGGCAGCGGCTTCGTGCCAAAGATGGAAGAGGGCTTCCGAGGCAACGCTGCCGGGCCACGCGGAAGTGTGGCCGGTGCGTTCGGCGATGAGCTTGGCACCATTGTAGGCGGTGCCGCATAGAGTGGCAAAAAAGTCATCGGCACGTTGCAGCGCGGCGGGATCGGTGGCGCGGCATTCCCATTCGGCACGGGCTTCATGCGGGACGCGGTTGACGACGGTGCCGCCGTTAATCATGCCAATGTTCACGGTGCGTTCTTCGGCGGCGATGGTCTGCGCGGCGATGTCAGGCAGCACGCGGGCGATGGCATCGATGGCGTTGATGCCTTCATGGTGCTTGCTACCAGCGTGTGCAGCCCTGCCTTCAGCCGTGAGTTGCCAGGTGCTGCGTCCTTTGCGTGAAGTGACGATGTGCCAGCCTTGGGTATCGAAGGGGCCGCCTTCAAATACGAGTACGGCACGTGCTTTGCCATCGCAGCGTTTGATAGTGGCTTGACCGAAATCATCGCCGGTGATTTCCTCGGCGGCGTTGGCTGCGATGAGCCAGTTTGTTTGTGCGAAAGCTTCAGGGGCGCAGTCGCGGAGGATTTGCAGCATGAGCCAGATCAAAGCTGTGCCACCTTTGTTATCGATGGTGCCTGGACCATAGATGCGGCCTTCATTGGGGCGTTCATCCCACTTGAAATTGTTGCGCTGTTCTTCCTCGGGCGGAAACACAGTGTCGGAATGCGTGACGAGTACAATGGGATCAGCGCCAGCGCTATGATGGAAAAGAAAGAGGTGGTGGCCGGTGCCGGGTGTGGCGCAGGGCACGAGTTCAGCGGTGAAACCGAGTTGCGCGAAGGCTTCAGCAGTCAATTGAGCAACTGCATCGACGCCACTGGCGTTCGTGGTGAAACTATTGATGGCGACGAGATGACGCAGCAGATCGAGCGTTGCTGGAAGATGCTTTTCGGCGGATGCTTGAAGAAGAGATGCGTTCATCGTGGGATAGTGCCGATGCCGGGACGATCAGGCATGAGCAGAGTACCGTTGGCATCATACTCGATGCCGGTGAAGTCGTCGTTGGCGACATAGAAATGGCCGTCGAGGTCGATCCAGTCGGCCCATGGGGCGAGATGCGCAGCGGCGGTGGTGCCGAGACTGGTTTCAATCATGCAACCGAGGAGGATTTGCAGGTTGTGCTCACGCGCAGCGGCGATCATGGCGATGGCGGCGTCGAAGCTGCCGCATTTGAGGAGTTTGATGTTCACGCCGTCGATGAAAGGTGCCAACGCAGGAATGTCAGCGGCGGTTTGCACACTTTCATCGGCAAAGATGGGCGGTGCGTTGCCGGGGAGGCTGGCACGAAGTTCTTCCCAGGCTTCGACGCCATGGCGATGATGAATGGGCTGTTCAATGAGCGCGGGGCGATAATCGGCAAGCTTGCTGATCATGAGCGCGGCTTCGCTGAGTTCCCAGCCGCCATTGACGTCGAGCAGAAGATCGGCTTGCGGGGCGGCGTGACGAGCGACGGAGACGGTGGCAAGGTCGAGGCTGAGATCGCCGGAGCCAAGCTTGAGTTTGAGGACGCTGAACTGTTTGGCGATGAGGCGGATTTTTTCGACGAAAACATCGAGATCGTCGGGGATGCTGAAGGAGCGGCAACCTGGAGGTGGAGATGAACGCAGGGGTGTTCCCAATTTGGCACGAGCCTGAGCAGCCAACGGCTGGCTGGTGGCATGGCCGATGATGTCGTCCCGCAGGAGATTGAGAGCGAGTGATGCAGTGCGGGGAAGTTGTTCCGGCAACACTGACTGGTTCAGAATCGCCAGCGCCTGCTGCGGGTCTTCACCGTAATATGGCACGAAGGGTGCCTCGGTGGTGTGAATGCCTTCGGTGATGCGCAGCACCTGCCTCGTGGCGGAGGTGCCGTGGGCGATGCGGAATGGCTCGTTGAGTGTCAGGGTCTTGATCGCCGCGTGCATGTCATGCATGGAGCGTCAAGAAGGTCAAAAGGTCAAGGAATCGTCAAACTGCGATGCTTGACCTGCTCACCTCTCACTGCGGCTTGGGATCGCGGCTGAAGAGGCGCTGGAAGAAGTTTTTCTTCTTTTCAGGGGCCGTTTGCGGGGCGGGGGGCGTTGGGATTTGTGGGAAACGTTTAGCGGAATCAGCGCCAGTCTCGGTGCGGATGTCTTCCTGATAGGAGGTCTCTCTGAGGGAGTCGGTACTCGTGACGACCTGAGGCTGGATAAAGACAATTAGTTCTTTGCGAATGACGGAATTCGTGTCCGTGCGGAAGAGTTTACCGAGTCCTGGGATTTGTCCTAGAATGGGGATGCCCTGCTTTTTGAGGTTCTTTGATTCGGAGATAAGACCGCCCAAAACAATCGTGTTGCGGTCAGGAATCGTGACGGAGGTGACTAGCAATTCCTTATTGAGGATGGGAACCGCGTTGGTCGCTACGAGTTGTGTGCCAACGACGGTGTCGTTGCTCTGCGAGATGGTCAGGGTAACTTCGCCGTCCGCATTAATGAGTGGCACGACTTCGAGCTTGAGGAAGGCATCGACGAAGGAAGTTGTGGTGGTGACGCTGCCGTTGTTATTGACCCCTGTCGCATTGTTGAGCGACGAACCCGCATACGGTGTGCTCTGGCCGGAGGAAATGACGGCTTTTTTGTTGTTCAGTGCAAAGACAGACGGGCGGGAGAGTACCTTGAAATTGGCGTTGGTTTGAAGCGCGTTGAGGAAAATATCGAGGCTGTCGCCTGCTGCGCCATACAGGTTCAGGCCGGCCGCCGGCCCGAAGGCGGAAGTGATGACATTGTTGCGCATGTCACCGATGGCACGGGAGGCAATACCTTGGGCAGTATTAGGAGCAAGGATGTCCTGACGCGCCGTGATGCTGCTGGCGCTAAAGTTGGTGCCACTTTTGTTCATTAAGGCAGAGACATAGTCGATCCCAGTTACCATGGTGTCGGTTAGAGTGAGTTCACCAATGACGGTGGCGAGATAGACCTGAGCAGGCTTGCGATCAAGTTTGTCGAGCAGGCCGTTGGTTTTATCGATGTCCTCTTTACGCCCCATGACGAGGATGCAATTTGACATGGGGTCAGCGACGACACGGGTCTTACCGACGAGGACTGAGACTGGAGCGTTGTTTTCTGTGGGGCCTGAGATCAGGTCGGGGCGGGAACTGGCTCCACCCGAAGAAGAAGTGGTTGAGGTGGTGGCGCTGGCGGTATCGGATGCCGCGGTGGTCGCGGTATTGCCAAAGGTGCCGCCACGTGTGCCGGTGGTGCTGCGGCCACCGAGGAGCTGGCTGCTGTTGGAAGCGAGCGCCTGCTGCCGCTGCTGCTGCACGGTGCCGCCGCCTGGGAGTTGTGTGGTGCCGGAACTGACCTCCTGTAGCAGATCAACCACCGCACTGAGGACGTCGAGTGCGGCAGCGTATTTAAGTTTGCGCTCAAAGGGTTCAGCAACTTCGAGCGGCTTGTCGAACTCAGCGATCAGGCTGGCAACGTAAGTGTAATCTGCTGGAGAGGAAACGACGAGAATCTGGTTCAAACGTGTGTCGGCAACGACTTGGGCGCTCGGCTCAGGCATCTGAGCATTCTGTGGCTGCTGAGAGCCATTGTTGGAAGGCGAGCGCTGCTGCTGATTGTTGTCATTACCGCCGTTATCCTTGCCATTTTTGTCGCGCCCGTCACTTACGGCGCTGCCGCGGATCGTGTTGACGCCCTTGGTTTCTTTTTCCTTCGCTTGGGCGGTAATCGTCGCCTGAATGATCTGGGCGATGGTTGCGGCATCGCCAAATTTGATTGGGATAAATTTGGTGACGAGCGAGGACCCAGAGTCACCGACATCAATGGCATCACGGATGCCGATGAGTTGCTTCACGACCGTAGCACTTTCGGTGATGAGGAGGCCGGGTGGTGTGGTGACTGGGGTAATGCGGCCATAGGCACCGAGACCGACATGGCCGGAGAACATGGTGGCGGCGTCCTCAGGGGTGAGGAAGTCCAGCTTCATAAAATAGGACACGATGCTTTCGTTCGCCGGAATGTCCTTCGCGCTGGTGTAAAATGTCACACCGTGGGAAAACTGAACGGCGTTGGCGCTTTGATTCCGTGCAGGCAGAATTTTAGCACTTTTACCTCCGGGTTCGGTGACGATGGCATAACCGTTGGTGAGGAGCGAGGCTTCGATGAGTTTGATGGCTTCATCTTTGGCCACTGGCTTGGGCGTGACGAGGCTGATCTGCGCTCCTTCGAAGATGTTGGAATCCTTAATGAGTGTCAGTCCAGTCAGTTTTTCATAGATTGCGAGGATGTCAGCCACGGGATTGGCGGCGAATTGCATCATGACCAAGTCACCGGTGATCGTGAAGGTTTCGCCCTCGCCTGGAGTTGTGCCAGGAGCGCCTTCACCTGCGCCGCCGAAGCCACCGCCGCGTCTGCCACCAAAACCGCCGCGGCCGCCAGCAGGAAACCCACCTCCTGGTGGCACGGGCGGACGCATACCCTCTGCGGGAGCGGCGGGAACTGCAGGCGCGGTGCCACCTGCGACTGGCGGTGCTGTTGTAGGAGGAGCTACGGTTGCGGCAGGTTGTGCCGGCACGATGCTAAGAGGTGCCGCCGATGTGGCGCTGGGTGTTGCTGCCGGAATAGCAGGTTCTGGAGTAGCGGGAGACGGAGCCGGGGCGTTCTGGCCGCACACAAAATGGGTAATGACTAAAAACGAACAGGTGAGAGCAGTGAGACGGCGATGCATGAATAAATGAGTTGGAAACGGGATTGGCCGAAGGGTGAGTGTGGGAACTGTTAACGTCCGCCTTTATCTTCCTTCTCGATTTTCTCGAAGGCGCTTTTCATGATGTTGCGGCGCTCTTCTTCGGGAGCGTTGCGGAATTTTTCATCACTGAATTTTTCGCGTAACGCATCACGGAATTTTTCACGGGCTTTTTCGGAAAGTGATTCGTAGCGTTTACGATCTTCTTCACTGGGACCTTTGCTGCGGTTAAAGCGCTCACCGCCTCCAGGCGGTCCGCCTGGGCTGCCTTCAGAGCGGCGTTCGCCTTTGTCTTTCTTCATGTCGTCCTTGTCCAGGGTGGTGTGGCGGATGCTGAAGGTTTCCCCACCAATTGCGATCTTGGCTTGAGCAAAGTCGATTTTTTCAGATGGCTGGGCGCTGACGAGTTTCCAACCTTTGAGATTTGGCTCATCGGATACGACGAGAGACTGCTTGGCGGTCTTGTCGAAGATTGTCACCACAGGTTTGCCATCTACATAAGCCATGCCGGTGAGCACGAGTGAGTCAGAGATGCTGACGATGCGGGTGAACGGTGAATTCTCCACGATGGCCGTGAGGCTGGCTGGATCAAAGGGCTGTGGCAGATCAGGATCGATCGGACCCGTAGGAGCCGCCACCGTGGGTGCCACGGGCAGCGAAGGATCGAGTCCGTCCGAAGGCAGGGGAATCAAATCTGCCGTGGTGAGTGGCAAGGCATCGGCCGTGGGTGACTCTTGCGCTACGAGAGGCTTCAGCGTCAAAACGCATAAGAGCAGAGGTAGAAAAAGATTTTTCATGGTCAGAGTCCGGTTTCGGGTTTGAACCAGCGTGCAAGAACGAGGTTGCACAGTACCTGTGGGGTCTTTTCCTTGGCTTTGGAGTCGATCTCAAGTTCGAGCTGCTTAATCGCTTGGAATTTCTCTGGGGATT
>CANIZT010000208.1 GCA_947471905.1 Verrucomicrobiaceae bacterium | reverse complement strand
CGGCCGCTTTCGCGATCCATCGGGAGGAAGACTTCGGTGACACCACCGTATTGGGAGAACAGCTCACGAATGTCTTGTTCTTGAGCGGCGAAGGGCAGATTGCCCACGTACATCTTGGTATTCATATCGTTGTTGGGTGCAGTCTTCTGCTTCATGCCAGAACCAGCCCCGAACCTTCGGTAATATGAACACCAACGGATGCAATATCACCTGATGAACGACTGAGCCTGACCCTTAACAGGTGACTTGAGCGGTTTTATCGCCGGAAAAGCAGCAAAGGCAAACGAAACTTTTCTACGGTTTCACCCTGACCACCGCCGCCAGTTGCGCCACTGCAGAACCCAGCTTCACCTGCTGACCATCCGTGCATTTGGCAATGACGTGCCCCGCCATCGCCAGCACGGCGGTTTTCAGACGTGTGTCATCGGGATAAACGGCTGCCAGTGTCTGCAATTCGGGCAAAGCCTCCACCGTCTGGCCCATGGCATCAAATTCATCCAGCAGCGCCTTGATGGCTGGTTGTAGCACTCGATCCAGCTCGGCACGTTCATCCTGCCGATCCTTTGGCAGGGCAAACATCAAGTCGCCGAGGCCTTGCAGGATGATCCGGTGGTAAACCGTGCGTGCGTTATGCGCATCCATCCAGCGGCCGTTCGGAGCCTGACCTGGGGCAACGCCGACCCGAAATTTCTTGAGTGACCCATCGAGATACTTCGATTCACCGGACACGCGAAACGCCTGCGCCAGCAGCGAGACAGAGAAAGCGTTGTAATTGAAATTGGCACAGCATTTCTGCGTCAGCGCCCAGTCCGCCCCCCTCAAACCAGCCTGCTTACAGGTTTCGTTGCCGTTCAATTGTCCCGCCAGCAGTAGCGCCGTGCCGCAAACTCCTGTGTCGAACTGCGAACCGCCATCCGGGTCCGCCGTGACCAGCCAGCCATCTTTGACCACCACCGCGCCAGCTTTGAGCTGCTTGTTAATCATGTCACCGAAACGGATGTTCTTTCCGCGCAGATCGGGAAAGGGGAAATGACCTTCCGGTTGCTGCAACGTCGTCAAAATCTTTGCCACGCCATTCGTCAGCTTGTCGAGATCAGCCACGGCATCAGCTTGATGTTTCTCCACAAATGGCCGGATGATTGTCATGCCGTTGAGGATATCCGCATACAACCGCAGCATCTGGTCGGGCAGCGGCTTGCCCTCGCTGAGTTGCCTCACGCGCCGTCCCTCGCCCTTCAAAGCCTCCAGAAATAACCTCGTTGCCTCGGTTTCACCGAGAGTGCGCGGTTCTGCTTTGCGGCCAGCCCGGCGTCCATCCGGCACGCCGCTTGATCGCCCAGCACTGTCAGCATTTCCTGCGTCGCCGCACGCACCTGCGCGGCATCATCACTTTGCATCGCGGCGGTGAGTTTCGCATGCAACTCCGGCTGCTTCGCCTTCATCGCTGCGGTCGGATGAAACAGCGGCTGTCCAGCCATCGACCAACCGCCGGGATCGATGCCCACAGCGGCTTCAACTTCGCGCAGGCGCTTGTCAGCGTCTTCAGGAAGTCCCGCTTTGAAATCGCGTCCCGCTTTTTCCACTTTCGCGACGAGCGCACGATCGTTGTGTTCACGAGCGATCTGCAAAGCCATGCGCAACCGCGCTTCCGCTTCCTCCGTGGAGAGATCGACAGCCCAGACTGATGCGGTTAAAAGAGACCAAAAAGCGAAGGCTTTCATGGTTACTTCTTCAGCTTGCCCTCCACATAGGTCAGGATGCGGCCCACCCTATCAGCGTCCTGCGCATCCTTGGCGGCTTCAAAGGCCTCCTTGGCCTGAAGCAGTTCACGCAACAATGGCAGGGAGATGATTTCCTGACCCGCTGTCTTCACGTCTTCGAAACGCTGCTTCAAGGTTTCGATATCGGTATTGCCTGGCTCGAATTTCGCGAAGTCCACTTTGTCCGCTTCAGCCTCCAGTTCTTTGAAGTGTGATTCCTCCATGAGCTTATCCACTGCCTTGTCTGCGGTGGCCAGATCACCGCTCTTGATCAGCGCTTCGATCTCAGCGCCGCGCGCCTTCATCGCCTCCGTGGGTGGCACGCCGAGCCCTTCCACTGCGGCACGAAGTTGATTCGCCTTCGCCATCACGGCCGATTCAGAGGCTCCTTTCGCCGCCGCCATCTTCGGCGGGCCGAGTTTCTTGGCCTTGCCGAGTTGTTCGGGCGTCAACACATCACGCACACCGATCAGGGTACGTAATTGCAGTTGCTTCACCGCAGCTTCGGCTTCGAGCAGCTTCGTAAGCTGGGTGCTGGCAGCCTCGGTGGACGTCGTGCTGTCATTAAGCAGGTGATTCAGCGCCTTTTGCTGCTCTTTCACGGCTTGTTCCAGCGGTTCGGCTTTTTGACGGGCTTCTGTGAGCTGAGCGTTGAGCTTGGTCTGCTGGTCTTCCGTCAGCGCGAGTTCGTCGCGCACGGAGGCGAGCAAATCAGGATGTAGCAGGCCGTTTTTCAGCCAGTCCTCGACGTTGGCAGCGTGCAGGCTCGCGGTAGCGATCAATAAGAGTGTGACGATGTGTTTCATGGGCGGTGTTGGGTGGGTAACAGGAAATCGGAAGGCGCTTCGAACGCCGTGAAGGATGGTGGCAGGCTCGCAAACAGTTCTCCGGGCGGAGAATCGAGCAGCGGCGGCAATTCGCTCAATGGGGCCTGCGGTGATGGCGCTGCTGCGAAGAACAACGCCATCGCGATGATGCACGTTGTAGCCAAAGACCATGGCAGCCAGCGTGTGAAAGAGCGCCGCGGATGCGTGGGGCGATTCAACAGCTCCGGTCGCCACGCAGGCGCATGTTCGCGGTCGCATTGGCGTTGCCGCGCAAAGTGTCCAAGCAGGTCGTGATCGTGTTCTTCATTCATGATGAGAATCGGGTTGCAGCAGCGTGCGCAGGCGCGCTTTGCCGCGTTCGTAATGCTGGCGTGCGGAGCCGATGCCCACACCCATGATCTGCGCGGCTTCGTTGATGGTCAGATCTTGATAAAACACGAGATGCAGCACCTCCGCCTGCCGTGCGGGCAGTTGCTGCAAACAGCGTCGCAACTCCGCCGTGCGCTCGTCCATCTCCAGTTTCCGTGATGGTGATGGACGCGGATCGTGTGCATCGCCGGTGAGTTGCAGCAGCAATTTGCCGAGAAGTGATTCGCGGTAGCGCAGCCGTCGAAACTCCTCGTGCGCGGTGAAGCGGATCACGCCGAACCACCAAGTCTTGAAGCTGGAACGCCCATCGTGTGTGGCACGCTCCTGCGCGAGTTTGAGATACGCGTTTTGCAGCACGTCCTCCGCGCGGGCATGCTCGCCCGCACAGCAATGCATTGCCCAGCCAAAGGCGTCGGGATGCAAGGCTTCGAGTTGGTCGGCAATGGCGCGTTCCATTCATTTCCCACTGAGTGATGCGGGACGCGGTTATGTATGACACGAATTTGCCACAATTCAGCCGAGGGTGCGGCTGCAAGTTTTTCTCGCCTTCGGCTCGGCATCTGCGCTAGCATTTCCTGATTTTTCCTTTAGCCCATGCCCGACGATCCCTCTGCCCCGCGACCGACACCGACGAATTACCAGCGCACCACTGGTGGCAGCCATCTGCGTTGGCAACCACCAACGCCGGAGCATTTGCAGGAAATGCTCCCCGCTTATGAGATTCTGAACATTCTTGGACAAGGTGGCATGGGTGCGGTGTACAAAGGCCGCCAGAAGTCGCTGGATCGCATCGTCGCCATCAAAATCCTCCCGCCCGAGGCCGGTGAAGATGACATGCAGTTCGTCGAACGTTTCAAGAACGAAGCGCGCACGATGGCGAAGATGAATCATCCAGCGATCGTGCATGTATACGACTTTGGCGAAACGACCGAAGGCCAGCTCTTCATTGTCATGGAGTTCATCGACGGCACGGACGTGGCCAAGATGATTCAGGAGAAGAAAAAGCTGCCGGAGGACTACGCACTCGCCATCACCGCGCACGTTTGTGATGCGCTGGGCTACGCACACACGCAGGGCGTGGTGCATCGCGACATCAAACCGGCGAATATCCTCATCAACATGGAAGGCCAGGTCAAAGTGGCCGACTTTGGTCTGGCGAAGGCCACGGACCCTTCGCAAATGGGCCTCACGAAGACGAACATGGCCATGGGCACGCCCGATTTCGTTTCACCTGAAGCGCTGATGCCAGGTGTGCCGCTGGATGGCCGTGCCGATCTCTACGCTGTGGGCGTGATGCTGTTCAACATGCTCACCGGCACTATCCCGCGGGGTGCGTTCCGCATGCCTAGCATCACGCATCAAACGGATGCACGCTTCGACAAGATCATTGGCAAGGCGATGGAGATGGACCGTGAGCTGCGCTATCAAACGGCACTCGAGTTGCGCCGTGATCTCGATGTGATCCTCACCACGCCCGCTGCCAAAACCGGCATGCAGACGATCCCGGCGCAGCTAGCCGCAGCGCCGCAGTCAATGCCGCAGAAGCCGATGGGCAAGAGTCCCAGCGCCCCGCAGCAGCAGAAGCCAGCCGCCAGCGCAGGCATGCCTGCGGGTTCCGCCAAAACACCTCAAGGCCGTGCCAAACCCGCCAGCGGTAAAGTTGCGCCTGCTACCGCCTCAAAATCCAATGCGGGAATGATCTACGGTATCGCCGCTGTCATCATGGTCGTCGCAGTGGCTGTGTTCATGTTTGCAGGCGGCGGGGAAAAAGCGGTGACTGCCGCGAAGCCCACCGAACCTGCCAAACCACAGCCTCCGCCTCCTGAGCCCTCCAAAACCACCCCCAAGCCCGCGCCAAAACCTGTGGCTACTGTCTCCACCGCACCAGCGCCCGCTGTGAAAGATGGTGTAAAATGGGTGGATGGGCTTGCTGAATGGTTCGGCGGAGCGAAGACGCACGACGCCTTCGTCCGCAAGCCCGGCGAGGATGTACGAGTAGGAAAGGTTGCCAGCATGAGGCCGCTGCCAGATTCGGCTCCGCTCATGCGTGACATGGCCGTGCGGGCCAGGGTGCGGCTGGGAGATGCGCAAGAAGCGAGCGAGGTGGCGCTGTCTGTGCGCAGCACCATGGATGCCTCCAAAGAGGCCAGCAGCTACAACATCAAGTTCGAGGCGCAGAACCAGCGTGTGCGTCTGGGGTATAACCGCGCCGGCACCTACCAGGGTTTCATTGATTACAAACTGCCGGCTGACTTCGACTTCACCACACCGCACACTTTGGAACTCCGGGTCGTCGGAGACCTTCTCACCGTGACGCTGGATGGCAGGAAGCTAGGTGAGCGCCGGGACAGCCTGTTGGCCGCCGGTCATCCTGTGCTCCGAGGGAGCAAAGCGTGGATTGAAAGCTTAGAGTATGCGGACCTTGGCACCAGTGCCTCAGCTCCCGCCGTTGTCACTTCTGCGCAGCCCGGTGATGTGCTCACCTTTGCCGGACATCGCTACCAAATCATCACGGAGAAGCTGCAATGGGATGCCGCCAAGGCGAAGGCCGTGGCCATGGGCGGGCATCTCGCCACGATCACGAGCCTGGAAGAATACAACTGGGTCTGGGGCCAGATGGTCTCCAAACTCAAGAAGACTGCCAACGACTCCGACACGGAGCGCTGCTTCATCGGTGCTCTCAATCCCAGGTTCAAACTCTCCGCACCCGAAGCAGGGTGGGAATGGGTCACAGGCGAGTCTTTCACCACACAGCCCTGGATGGGGACTTTCTCCAATGACCAGAGCAGCGGGGATAAAGTTCTCGCCTGGGTCCCAGGCAAGAGATGGGACGACGTGACCCGCTCAAGCACGGGCAGCAAGACCTACTTCTCCCTCGTCGAGTGGGATGATGATGACAGAAGTGGTTCCACACCTCCAAGGCCTTCAATGGAACCACTGGCGGCAAAACCACCGCTTTCACCAGCTGTAGAAATGCCCGTCGTGGCTCCAACATCAGCACCACCGTCCGATCCACGTCTTGCGCAGCTTGAGGCTGGTTATCAGGCACGCTACGACACCGATGCGCAGAAGCCCTTCCTTGCCGCTGTGACCACGCTGAATCAAAGCTACGTCGTCAACGGCATCAGTCGCGCCCGTGCTGCCGCGCAGGCGAAAGGCAGTCTCGCCGAAGTCACGGCACTGGATGCGGAGAAAGCCGCCATCGAAAAAGGCAGCGGCGTTCCCGTTGAAGATGCGGCAGACACGCCAGAGTCGCTCAAAGCCCTGCGCGGCACCTACCGTGGTGCTTTGGCCAAGATCACTGCCGAGCGCGATACCAAAGCCGCTCCGCTGCTCGATCTCTATCTCAAAGCGCTCGACGTTTACGTGGCTGAACTCACCAAGGCCGGCAAGATCGACGAAGCGAAGCAGGTGCAGACCTTGCGTGATGCCAAAGCCACGCAGAAACCGGGGGAGGAAACCAAAGCGGCTCCAGCATCGACAGTGGGTGCCGCCGCACCAGCATGGTTGCCAAGACCGCAAAGAAACTCTTCAACGGCGCCAACACCGAAGGCTGGCGCTATCAAGGACCGCAGGAGGCCTTCGTTGTGGAGGACGGTTGCATCAAGGTGGCCGGTCCGCGTGGCAACCTCATGTTCATGGGGAACCAGGAGGTGTCCCCGATCATGAAAGACTTCGACCTCACGATGAAGGTCAAGACCGAGGACAAAGCTAACTCCGGGGTCTTCATCCACTGCAAGCGCAACAACGACGGCGCATCTTACGCAAACGGACTGGAAGCGCAGATAGCCAACGAGAACAAGGATCCACAGAAAACCGGCAGTCTGTGGAGTGTGCAGCCCGTGGAAAAGATCATCGTGCATGACGGCGAGTGGTTTGATTACCGCATCAACGTGCGCGGCATGACCGTCACGACTTTCATCAACGGCAAGCAGGTCAACGAATGGACGCAGCCCGCCGACTGGAAAAGCCCACCGGGAAAACCCGAGGCGAAGCTGGGCGAGGGCACCATCGGCCTCCAGAGCAACGGCGGCACGGTGTGGATCAAGGACGTCGAAATCACTCTGCCGTAGTGAGCCGATCCCGACCGATACTTCTTCACCTCATTCCATGAGCACCGCACCATCCTCCGCTTCCAAACCCTCCGGCCAGTGGCAGCCGCCAACTCTGGAAGAGATGCAGGCCATGCTGCCGCAGTATCAGTTCGTTTCCCTACTCGGACGCGGTGGGATGGGCGCCGTTTACAAGGCGGTACAGGTCTCGCTGGATCGTCCTGTGGCCATCAAGGTCCTGCCCGTCGATTTGGTCGATGACGACGAATCACAATTCGCCGAACGCTTCAAAAACGAAGCACGCACGATGGCGAAGATGAACCACCCAAGCATCGTGGATGTGTTTAACTTCGGCGAAACGCAAACCGGGCTGCTCTACATCGTCATGGAGTTCATTGACGGCACGGATGTGTCCAAGATGATCTCCTCCCAAGGCAAACTGCCGGAGGACTACGCGCTCTCCATCACCGCGCATGTTTGTGATGCGCTGGCCTACGCGCACAAGAGCGGCATCATCCACCGCGACATCAAACCGGCCAACATCCTCATCAATCAAGAGGGTACGGTGAAGGTGGCGGACTTCGGTCTCGCCAAAGCCAGCGACGCAGGACAAAGCGGCATCACCAAGACGAACATGGCGATGGGAACGCCCGATTTCGTTGCCCCTGAAGCACTCATCCCCGGCATCCCGCTTGATGGCCGCGCAGACTTGTATGCCGTCGGTGTCATGCTCTACCAGATGCTCACTGGCGAAATCCCGCGTGGCATATGGAGCCTGCCGGGCACCAAGCTCGG
>CANIZT010000207.1 GCA_947471905.1 Verrucomicrobiaceae bacterium | reverse complement strand
TGATGTGCGGCACCGGGTGTGCGCTCCAAGGTTTTGCCAAAAAACCATTGGGCGGCTTTTTCGCCTTCGATGATTTCTCCCAGGGTGGAGACGATGATGAGATCACAGGCTACGCCGCCGGGTGAGCCGACTTGGGCCTCCGCTACGACTTGGGTGGTGCGGCCAACGATGGTGCTGTGGTGCGGCGGACCCTGCTGGGTATTGCAAAAAATGAGGCGTTGGTTGGCGATGCGGATTTCATCACCATCGCGCATGCGGCGGGCAGAGGTAAGGCGCAGGCCATTGACCAAGACGCCGTTGCGGCTGCCGAGGTCGTTGAGCCACCATTCGTCATTGAGGCTCATCAGCACCGCGTGGCGACGGGAAGCCTGGACATTGTTAATGTGGATGTCGTTATCCGACCGGCGACCAATGAAACAATGCCCGGACAAGGGCTGCATGCCTCCGCTCCACTTCAAACTGGCTTGGGGTTGCTCCTTGGGGGGCTGCACTGACGACATGCGGTGATTTTTGCCCAGAAGAAGTGGCAATGCAACGCGCGCAAAAAAAAGTGCGTTTTATTGGCAGGTCTGCCAATAGCGCTTTTTCGCGTTTCAGACGATTCATGGCGAGTTTCACCTCATTTCACAGCCATGAAAACCAAAACCCTTGCTTCGACCCAGACGCTATCTTCCAAGGGCTGCGCGGATTCACAGACCAAGGCTTCGAAAAGAAACTGTCCCCCGCCCGCTGCGGGTACCAACCGGCCATTTTGCATGCTTTGCGTCCATTGTCCCAAGTGCGCGACGAGTCCGCGCACGGTCACCTGCGAACTGTGCGCCGCATGCCAACTGTGTTCGCTGTCGAACCGTTCCAAGTAAGCGGTGAGTCATCATTTCTGGTAGAAGGCGGGTGCGAAGGTCGTTGTACTAGCAACCAACCATACCACCATGAACACGATCCCTTTCCCTCCACGAGGACAGGCGGCTTCGTTTCAACAAGCCGTTAGTGCCAAGAACGCCGAAGCGCGTTTTGTAAACCGTAGTCTCCATCGCGTCTGGCAGTTGCGCCGGATGCAGGCCACCTTCCTGCGGCCATTCCGTATCGCGCTCCGCCCACTGCTCATCTGGCTCCGGCAGGAGCATGTATTTGTCAAAAACGGCCAGCAAGGCACGCCGCCCGTAGGATTGCGATTGCAGCAGTTTAGCTGGGAAACGGCTGTAGCGGGCATCATCCTTGTTCCGCTCGCCTTCATTTTGCTGCTGCCACTGCTGATTCTCATCTTCCCAGTCGCCGTGTTGATCGGTTTGGCTGCCGTTGTTGCTGGAGCCATGCAGACCGACGCAGAAGATGCCGAACATCACACGCTCGCGTGGCATGCGATGCATTGAGAACATCAAAGAGGCAGAAGATTGCATGTCCTTCATTCAGCGGTTCTTCAATCGCGTGCTGCCGTCCGCTTGGGCGCGCAGCATGGAGGAGGATTCGCGACAATGGATGGTGAGCTGTGAGTGCGGGCATCAGCGTTCTGTTTGGGACATCGGCGGCATTCGCTGGAAGGCGTATGGAAATCCTCGGTGGTTCATGAACTGTCCGGCGTGTGGGAAGTCGAGCTGGCATCGAGTTTCCAAGGAATCCGATAGGCGCTGAAGCGGCGGAAAATCGCCAACGGTCGATGAATGCAAAAAAGTGGGTGTCAAACCTGCTCTCATGGCTATTGCTGCACGCTCCCTGTGCCCTTTCAGACTCCATGAACACCCCCCAGACCTTCACCACCGGCTCCGGCTCTTCCGGCAAGTTTTACTCACTCCCCGCTCTCGAAAAGGCTGGCATCGGCAAAGTCTCGAAGCTGCCGGTTTCCATCCGCATCGTGCTGGAGTCCCTGCTGCGCAATCTGGACGGCAAGAAGGTCACCGAGGCCGATGTGAAGAATCTCGCGAACTGGAACGCGAAGAACCCCGGCGAGTATGAAATCCCGTTCACCGTTGCCCGCATCGTGCTGCAGGACTTCACCGGCGTGCCGCTTCTCGTCGATCTGGCCGCCATGCGCAGCAAAGTGAAGCAGCTGGGCAAGAACCCGAAGATGGTCGAACCGCTCGTGCCGGTGGACCTTGTCGTCGATCACAGCGTGCAGGTCGATTTCGCCGGAACGCAGCAAGCCTTGAATCAAAACCTCGCGCTGGAGTTTGAGCGCAACAAGGAGCGCTACCAGTTCCTGAAATGGGGCGAGCAGGCTTTCAACACCTTCAAGGTCGTGCCCCCCGGCATCGGCATCGTGCATCAGGTGAACCTCGAGTATCTCGCTAAAGGCGTGCTTGAGAAAGACGGTGTGTATTACCCTGATTCACTCGTCGGAACCGATTCGCACACGACGATGATCAACGGCCTCGGCGTCGTGGGTTGGGGCGTGGGTGGCATTGAAGCGGAGGCAGGCATGCTCGGCCAGCCCGTGACCTTCCTCGTGCCGGAAGTCGTCGGCGTTTATCTCACCGGAGCACTCAAAGAAGGCGTCACCGCCACCGACCTCGTGCTCGAAGTGACGCAAAAACTCCGCAAGCTCGGCGTCGTCGGCAAATTCGTCGAATTCTACGGCCCCGGCGCGGTCAGTCTGCCGGTCACCGATCGTGCGACCATCGCCAACATGGCACCCGAGTATGGCGCGACGATGGGCTTCTTCGGCGTGGATGAAGAAACCGTCGCCTACCTGCGCGGCACCGGCCGCAGCGAGGAACTCTGCAAGACCGTCGAGGCCTACTACAAGGCGCAGGGCATGTGGGGCATCCCAACGGAGAAGGGCAGCATCGAATTCACCACAGAGATGGAGATCGACCTGAGCGGCGTCGTGCCCTGCGTGTCCGGTCCGAAGCGTCCGCAGGATCGCATCGAGGTACCTGCATTGAAATCTAAATTCAACGAACTGCTCGTTGCGGACGTGAAGGCAGGCGGTTTTGGCAAAGCACCGACCTCGCAAGTCGTCGAGCATCTTGGCAACGCGGTCGGCAACGCAGGCACAGAAGCCTATGGCGCTTCTGCTGGCATCGATGTCGTCTCCGACAAGACCTCGTATGAAGTCACCGTCGATTCCAAAGGCGGCATCAAAGACAGCATCACCGATGGCTCCGTGCTCATCGCCGCCATCACCAGCTGCACGAACACCTCGAACCCGAGCGTCATGCTCGCCGCCGGTTTGCTCGCGAAGAAAGCGAACGCGAAGGGCCTCACCGTGAAGCCTTCCGTCAAAACCAGCCTCGGCCCAGGCAGCCGCGTCGTGACCGATTACCTCACTAAGACTGGTCTCCAGCCTGAGCTCGACAAGCTCGGCTTCCAGACCGTCGGCTACGGCTGCACCACCTGCATCGGCAACTCCGGCCCGCTCGACGCAGGCATCGAAGATGTCGTGAAAGGCGAAGATATCGTCGCAGCCAGCGTTCTCAGCGGCAATCGCAACTTTGAAGCCCGCGTGCATCAAAGCATCAAGGCCAACTTCCTCATGAGCCCGCCGCTCGTCGTCGCCTACGCCATTGCTGGCACAGTGGACATCGATCTCAGCAAAGACGAACTCGTCGCCGGCAGCGGTGTCTATTTGAAGGACATCTGGCCCACGCTCAAAGAAGTGCGCGATGCCATGGAGTCCGCTCTTAGCCCCGATGTCTTCCGCAAGCTCTACACCGACTTTGCATCGCAAAATCCGAAGTGGAACGAGATCAAAGGCGGAGTTGGCGAGGTCTTCGAGTGGGACGGCAAATCCACCTACATCCAGCATCCGCCCTTCTTCGCTGACTTCAGCATGACCCCCGACGACATCACCGAAATCAAAGGCGCCCGCCCGCTCGGCATCTTCGGCGACTCCGTCACCACCGACCACATCAGCCCAGCCGGTGCGATCAAGAAGGCCAGCCCAGCAGGCCGCTTCCTGCTCGAAAACGGTGTCACGCAGGCCGACTTCAACAGTTTCGGCAGCCGCCGCGGCAATGACCTCGTCATGACGCGCGGCACCTTCGCCAACGTCCGCATCAAGAACCTCATGCTCGGTGGCAAAGAAGGCGGCGACACACTCCTCCAGCCCGCAGGCACCGAAATGAGCATCTACGACGCTGCTGAGACCTACAAAGCCGCTGGCACGCCAAGCATCATCCTCGGCGGCGAAGACTACGGCATGGGTTCAAGCCGCGACTGGGCCGCCAAAGGCACCCGTCTCCTCGGCGTCAAAGCCGTCATCACGAAGTCCTTCGAGCGCATTCACCGCAGCAACCTCGTCGGTATGGGCGTCCTGCCCTGCAACTTCAAGGACAAGGCCGACTACGACAAGGTCAAGGATCTCAGCGACGCCACCTTCGACATCCTGGGCCTCAGCAACGACTTCAAGCCCATGAGCGAAGCCACCCTCCGCGTCCACAAAGCCGACGGCAGCACCTTCGACATCCCGCTGGTGGTCCGCATGGACACCCCCGTCGAAATCGACTACTACCGCGCCGGCGGCATCTTGCCGTATGTGCTCGCGCAGATCCTGCGTGCGAATGGCTAAGCCGTAGAACGCCTCACAAAACCCGGCAGACCGAAAGGCTGCCGGGTTTTTCTTTGCTTGGAATCATCGGATACAACGATCAAACTCGCGCCATGAGCACCTCCACCATCTTCCCCATGATCCCCGCCGCCAGTAAGTCGATGTGGTTCTTCGCCATCATCAGCCTCGTGCTCGTTGCTGGCATCGTGTTGATGATCTGGCTCGCGTGGTCCATGCAGCATGTGCGTTTCACCGTCTCCAATGAAGGCCTACGTCTGCAAGGCGATCTTTACGGTCGGCTGATCCCGCTCAAGTCACTCAAGCTCGACGAGGCTGTCGTTACCAACCTCAACGCCGACAAGGATCACCAACCCACACGACGCACGATGGGCACTGGACTTCCAGGTTATGCCGCAGGCTGGTTCAAACTACGCAATGGAGAGAAGGCACTGCTGTTTGTTACAGATCGCACTCATGTAGCACGCATTCCAACGACGGAAGGTTATAGCGTCATGCTCAGTGTGAGTGAACCCGCGGTGTTGATTGATGAGTTAAAGCGTCAGCAGGCTGTCCAATGAGAACTACCCGCCATTGACGATCATGCCTCGCAGCGCACTCGATGACATCATCGGCTGGAGCAACGCAAGTCCGGCGCGCAATTGAACCGGAGTGGTCTTGGCGGGATTGTTGACAATGAGCACGTCACTCGCGAGCGGTGCAAGCGGCGCGACGTTGGCGAAGCTCTTGAGCAACGGTGAGGCATCGAGGATAATCCAATCGACCTCATGCTTGGCGCGTTCGATCCAACTACGGTAGCCGTCGAGTAGTTCGTTGGTGGCGTGCGCAGGCAGATCGCAGCCGGGAAGCAGGAAGAGGTTACTGTGACCGTAGCGGAGAGCTTCGAGATTGTTTGCATAAGCGCCGTAGCCCTGCGTGGCACGCGGGAACCACTGGTGCAGCGTGGGAGAGGAGGGATTGCACTCCATCATGAACACGCGGCGGCCTTGATGGCAGAATGCGGCGGCAAGAGCGGCAGCTACGAGCGTTTTACCTTCACCCGATCCAGCGCTGGTGATGAGAATAACACCAGCGCTGCCGCTGCGATTCATCGCCTGCTTTTCGAGAGCGCTGGTGATTTGATGCAAGGCACTAGAGGCGCCAATAGGCTCCGGCTTTAATAGTTCAGAGAGCATTGCCTCTGCCGATGAGCCATTCACATACGGCAAACGTGCGAGGATGGTTGTTTCACCGTTAGCGGGTTTGAGGACCGGTAGGTTACGCGTCACGTGCGGCGGAGGCACAACAATAGTAAAAGGTGAAGCCGCAGACACAGGCGCGGGCTGTTGCTCAGGATAACCGTAGCCATACGCAGTGTGCTGCGTCGGCTCCAGATTATGCGACGTGTCAGCCTTTGGAATGAAAAGTTTCTTCACATGATCATCGAAGACACCCCAGGTCACCGGGAGGCCGATCAAACAGAGACCAAAGAGCATCACGGCAGCGGCGGCCGCGATAGGCTTGTTCGGCTTAGCCGGTTTTTCCGGCACCATGGCTACATCCGCCACGCGCAGCAGGCCGCTGTCGCGGAACTGGCCAGTGAGGGCAGCTTGGCTGCGACGCATCTCGATTTTTTCATACAGATCGCGGTCCATGCGCACCTGATCACGCAGCAGGCTCTGCTGCACGTTTTTACCGTTCACATCAAGCGCTACGCCGCGCGCTTCTTCAAGCTGACGGCGATAATCAGCGATCTGCCGCTGTTGTGATTCCACTTCCGCTTGAATCATGCCGACGACGGAACTCACGGTGCGGTTCAGTGACGCGCGCAGCGTGTCAATCTCATTGGCGAGACCGATCATGCGCGGATGTTTGCGTCCGCAGGTGGCTTCCAGCGGCGCGCGTTCGGAGATCTTGGCATCGAGCTGCTTGCGGATGTAGGCCACATCGGCGTTGTCTGCGAAAAGCTTGAGTTCGGTGAGATCACGGCCGGATTTCTGTGCAGCGGCGAGGTTGTCGAGGTCGCTTTTGGCTTTGGTGAGCTTCAAATCAGCTTCGGTGATAGCGGCGTTGAGCTGGCGCACCTTGTCATTTGAGACATCCTTCGTCTCGGCGTCCTCCATGATGCCCTGGCTCTTACGATATTCGGCAAGTTTCTGCTCAGACTCGCGCAGACGTTTTTGCAGGTCTTGCGATTTGGTTTCGAGATAGATGGAGGCATCCGCACTGAGTTTGCCCTCTTGGTCAGCAACGTAGTGGATGTATTCCTCGATGTAGCGATTGGCAAAGTCAGCGGCGAGATGGGGATCACGATCACGCACCTGCACACGCAGGACGTGGGATTCCTTGAGCGGTTCCACTCGCACCGAAGCAAGCATGAGATCAATGAAGCGTTCACGCGGATCGCCCGGTTTACCGGGCGCATAGAGGCCTATGAGCTTCATCAACTCGTCTTTGCGGCTGAGGGAGTTCGCTTCGCGCTGCAGATACGCATCGCGTTGCGCCGCCGGGAAGTGATCATAGAAATGACTGAGAAAGCGACGGGACAGCAGCTCGGTGCGATGATTGTTGATTAACTGTGGCGCGCTCAATTCTGTAACGCCACGCGTGGACATGGCTTCGAAGTTAAACACGTTCGCGTCTTGAATGCGCAGCAGCAGTTGCGACTCTGCCTCGTAGATTTTCACGCCCATGCCGAGGTAGTAGAAAGTGAAAGCAGCCAGCAGCAGGCCCAGCAGTGCGCCACGCAGCCAGCGCTTGCGAATGTAGCCAATCACATCGGCGATGCTGATGAGCGGCTGCACCTCAAAGTCACGTGGATTGATCGGCGGCAGGAAGGCACGGGGATCAAACACCGGCGACATGCCAGGATTAGCCGGCATCGAGACTGAAGGAGCCATCGGCGACAGTCCACGTGAAGGTGCAAGCGCGAGCATGGCGCCGAAACCACCTTGAGGGGCGGAGTTCGCGGACTGCATGCTGTAGGGGATGGCCATGATCAGAATGACGAATGTGGAATGACGAATGACGCAGGCGTGGAAACTGCGGCATGAACTTTTTGCCGGTCTTGCAGGCGCATGGCGCGGATGATGATGGCGTTAACAAGACGCACATCGAAAACTTCGGCGGCAAGCTGGCGGCTCACCTGCCCTTGCGGCGCGATTTGTGCAGCATGCGTCAGGAACCACTCCATCGCGCATTCGACGGCGGCCACGTTCTGGTGTTGGCAGAGAAAGCCGTTTTCACCCTGCATGAGCATCTCGCCATTCTCACGCTGCGTTTCGCCTTCGGCGGTGAGTTTGATACATTCACGCGCACCCACCGAGTTGGTGGTGATGATCGG
>CANIZT010000206.1 GCA_947471905.1 Verrucomicrobiaceae bacterium | reverse complement strand
GCGTTGCGCTTCCGCACGAAATAGGAGCGGAGGTCCACCACGGAAAGGTCCGGTTCAAGCATCTGACTCATGGCATTGCTATCTCATTGGAAGCAGCCGCGTGCAAGTGGTGTGGATTACTTGCCCGCCATGCCACGAAACTTTTGCCGATAGGCGCTGGGCGTGGTTTCCATGACTTCGCGGAAGCGGCGATTGAAGTTGGCGAGATTGCGATAACCGCAGTCCATGGCGATATCGGTGATGTTCGAGACATCCTCTGCCAGCATGCCGCAGGCGCGGCCAATGCGCACTTCGTTCACATACTGTGGCACCGTTTTACCGGTGCGTGAGTGGAAGAAGCGGCTGAAAGCTCCCAGGCTGAGATGTGCGAGCTTCGCCAGCCGTTCACGATCGATCTCCTCGGTCAAATGTGTGTGAATAAAGTCGCATACGCGTTCCATGCGGCCTTGGTCAGCAGATTCGAGCTTGGGCTCAAAGTTGGTGCTCGCTAGCGGCTTCAAATCGTCCGATTTGGCCAACGTATCGAGAATTGCGAGCAGTTCGATCAAACGTTCGAGGCCGTCGCTTTGCGCGAGGCGTTTCATGTGCTCAGCAATAACGGCCCGTGATGCTCGCACCTCCAGACCACGCGCAGCGCGTTGTAGCAACCGTTTCACCGGTTCCATCTCCGGCAGCGCCATGAAATCACGACCGAGGAAGGCTTCATCAAACCGAACGATGATCGCATGCACCTGGCGCGATTTCGTGCTCGTGTCCTGATGCCACACATGCGGCAAATTGGAACCGATCAGCACGATGTCTCCATCGATGAGCGGCTTGATGCTGTCTCCTACCACTCGATGTCCGCGGCTCTCAATCGCCAGCGTGAGCTGATACTCGGGATGAAAATGCCAGCGCGTGCCGTAATCCGGCCCACGCACCACCTCGCAGTGGAACGACTCCCACTGACGCTTGGGCACTTTTTCGAAGACAGGCTTCATGGGGAAGTTTGCGATGGTTGGCGGTTGTTGGCAGTGGTTTGCGATTGTTCAACCATTGCCAACGATAGCAAACAATCGCCAACAACGGCAAACCTCTTCTACACGTCTTCATCCTTGTCATTATCACCGGCTTTGCGACCACGCAGCTTGGCTTCCATGAAAGCGTCGAGATCCCCATCCATCACAGCCTGCACGCCGCTGGTCTTTTCACCGGTGCGGTGGTCTTTGACCATCTGGTAGGGCTGGAAGACGTAGCTGCGAATCTGGCTGCCCCAGCCGATGTCGCTTTTTTCGCCATACTGGCGGCTGATTTCGGCCTGGCGCTTGTCTTCCTCGATCTGAAACAGTTTTGCCTTTAACATCGCCATCGCCTTGGCGCGGTTCTTCGGCTGGCTGCGTTCGATCTGGCAGGCAACGATGACGCCGCTCGGGATGTGCGTGAGGCGCACAGCGGTTTCGACCTTGTTCACGTTCTGGCCGCCTTTGCCGCCCGCACGGTAAGTATCGACGCGCAGGTCTTCATCACGCACGACGATGTCGATCTCCTCCTCGGAGTCCGGCGTGACGTCAATCGAGGCGAAGGACGTGTGACGTTTCTTCGCCGCATCGAAGGGTGAGATGCGCACGAGGCGATGCACACCGCGCTCGGTTTGCAGGAAGCCAAAAGCGTTTTCACCGATGATTTCGAGCGTGGCGGAGCGTGTGCCCACGTCATCACCGGCTTCGTGGTCGATGAGTTCGACCTTATAGCCTCGGCGCTGGCACCAGCGCTGATACATGCGCATGAGCATGTCGGCCCAGTCACAAGCCTCCGTGCCGCCGGCACCGGAGTGGATCACGATGAAGGCATTGCCACGATCGAACGGCCCGCTGAGAAGCTGGCTGAGTTCAAACGCGCCCACATCGGCTTCGAGCTTCGTGTGCTCCTGATCGACTTCGCGCCAGGTGTCCATGTCGCCCGCTTCTTTCGCGAGATCGATGAGTCCGTCGAAGTCAGCCGCACGCTGCTCCAGATCCTGGAGCGGTCCGATTTTCTTTTTGATGACATTCGTGCGGTCGATCGTCTTGCGCGCCGCGTTCGCGTCATCCCAGAAGCCGGGGGCCGACAGGCGGTCCTCCAGCATGGCCAGTTCGTCTTTTAATTTCGGGACGTCAAAGATACCTCCGGAGTTCGCTGAGACGTGCCTTGAGAGCAGCAGTGTCGAGCGATTGGAGGTCAGTGAGGATGGTCTTGCTGGTCTTTTCCATGCAGCGTAGATAGCGGTTGGGCGCGCAAGTTCAACGCCTTTGTCATCATGGAAAAAACCGAGGCCATCCTCATCGGACGCACGCGTTACGCGGAGACGAGCCTCATTGTGCAATGGTGCTCGCCTGATCTTGGCCTGTTCAAAACGATGGCGAAAGGTGCGCTACGACCCAAATCGCCGCTCAATGGCGTGCTCGATCTCTTTGTCTCCGCCGAACTCCGCTTCGTGCGCAGCAAATCCAGCGACCTGCACACGCTGGCCGAGGCAAGGTGGACCAATCCCCGCCTCGGCCTGCGCGAAAGCTACGGCCGCGTCCTCGCCGCCACCTACGTCGTCAAATTGATCACCCTCGTCGCCGAAACCGGTTCACCGATCCCCGAGATTCACGAACTGCTCGTCAAAGCACTCGATTACCTCGCCACGAAAGACCCCGTGCCCGCTTTGATCACACGCTTCGAGCAGCGCCTCGGCGAACTGCTCGGCATCATCCCCGAAGGCGAGACCGGCATGGCTGCTGCCGCGATTGAAGACAGCTTTCACCGCAAATTGCCGGTGCAGAGAAGGCAATTGGTCGATTGGATGGCGAAAAAGTAAGCCTGCTACTTCAACGCCTCTTCAATCGCCGCGAGCAACTCCGGCGATTCTGGCTCCACATCGGAACCGAAGCGCTTCAAAACCTTGCCATCCTTGCCGACGAGGAACTTTTCAAAATTCCAGCCGACTTCGCCCGATGAGGATTGCAGAGCGGCGTAGAGGGGGTGCTTGGCATCGCCTTTGATCGCGACTTTGGAGAACATAGGGAAGGTGACCTTGTAGTTCTCGGTGCAGAAGGTCTTGATGACGGCCTCAGAGCCGGGCTCCTGGCCACCGAAGTCGTTGCAGGGGAAGCCGAGCACCGCGAAACCCTTACCGCTCATCTTTTCATGCAGCGCCTGCAAACCGGCATACTGGCCGGTATAACCGCACTCGGAGGCGACATTGACGATGACCACGACCTTGCCCGCGTAGGCTTTGAGCGTGGTGTCCTTACCGTCGATGTCTTTGACCGCGATGTCACTCACGTTGGTATCAGCGGCGATGGCGATGGAGGTCATGAGAAGGGAGAGGAAGAGGTGTTTCATGGTTGGTGAATGAACGATTGGGGACAAGGCATGGTTTCAGGTCATTCAACCATGCTGAGGAAGATGTCCTCTAGGCGCTGGCCGCGTTGTTCGTGCTGCGCCCGCAATTCTGCCAGCGTGCCGAGGGCGATAAGCTTGCCGTGGTGGATGATGCCGATGCGGTCGGCGAGTTCTTCGGCGATATTTAAGAGATGCGTGCTCATGAGCACCGTCGTGCCGCGCTGGCTGCGCTCTTTGATCTCGCGCTTCACGGTGCGGGCATGGATGGGGTCTAGACCGACCATGGGTTCGTCGATGACGAAGACCTTTGGTTCATGCAGCAACGCACTGGCAATGGCGAGGCGCTGCCGCGTGCCATGGCTGAGGTTTTCGATGCGCTGCCGTGTGCAGTCGTGCAACGCGAACTTGGTGAACAGTTCGTTCGTCTGCGCCGCAGCATGCGCGAGGTCCATTTCAAACAACTCGGCGATGAACTCCATGAACTCGATGGGTGTGAGCTTCTCATAAAACACCGCCACATCTGGCACGTAGCCGAGTAGCGCCTTCGCCAGCAGCGGCTCCTGCTGAATATCATGCCCGCAGAGCCGCACGCGACCGGCGTCAGGCTTCATCAGGCCGGTGAGCAGCTTCATCGCAGTCGTTTTGCCGGCACCATTGGGTCCGAGAAAGGCAAACAGCTCGCCGGGTTGGATGGTGAGATTCAAACCATCGAGCGCACGCAGGTCGCCGTAGTTCATCGTGAGGTTCTCGATCTCGATCATGTAAAAAGGCTTAGGTTCAGCGGTTGCCGTCCTGCAAACCGAAAATCATTGGTTCGAGGAGAGCGTAGCCCTCCGGTAGATCGATGCGGGCGAGTTCACCGGCTTCAGTGAGGATCATCTTCACTTCATGGCTGCCCAGGATCGGCAGTGCGAGCACGAAGCACTTCCGCTCCCGGCCGGCGAGCGTCATGACGCCTTCACGCGCATGCAGCGAGGTCGCGTCTGGAGCTACCGCGCCTTTGGGCATGCCGCCAAGCATGGAGAGCATCGAAAACGCTCCCTCGGAGCCGAAGCCCATGATTTTCTGCATGTCCTGCGAATTCATCACCACGCGTTCGCCCTGCTTCACGAGAACTTCGGGCGTGGTCTGCTTGTCATCCCAAGTAATCTTCATACTGGCTTCATGAGAGGGGAAGTCGGCGGAAAGCGTCACATGCTGCCAGCGTTCAGCGTCGGCGAGAATGCAGGCCACGTTCCACGTCGCCCCGATGCGTCGAGCTTCCTTGCCCTGAACAGCTTCCTCCACCACACCGCGTGCGAGCACGTCATACACCAACTGGTGGTTCGGCTTGATGCGGCGGCTGATCTGAAAGCTCGCGTGACCGATTTTTTCACGATGATGATACAGATGCAGCGTGCTGCCAAAGGATTCTGAATGGCGCAAAAACAGATCTAGCACGACTCGCGGCGGCACGACGGCAAAGCGCGAAGCTTCCGGGTAATACACATCACGCACCAGCAGCCCGGACATCACCGCCCAGAAAAGCACTGCTAGAATTGCCGCCACACGCCAGATCATTTCAAGATTTGTGTCAGGAAACGCCTGTTGTGGCAAGCACGGCGGCATTTCGCGCAAAACTTTCTCGCCAGCACCGCTTCCATTTGCCACGATGCCCTCATGCGCCTGCTGTTTACCTGCTTTCTCGCTACTCTTGCTCTTTCCGCCGCTGAAAAGCGTCCGCCGAACATCGTGATCATCCTTGCCGACGACCTCGGTTATGCCGATCTCGGCTGCTTTGGCGCTGAAAAAATCAAAACGCCGAATATTGATCGCATGGCAGGGGAGGGGATGAAGTTCACGAGTTTTTATGTGGCGCAGGCGGTGTGCAGTGCTTCGCGCGCGGCACTGATGACCGGCTGCTATGCGAATCGTGTCGGCATGCAGGGGGCGTTGAATCACACGAGCAAAGAAGGCATTCATCCTGATGAACTGCTGCTGCCTGAGATGTGCAAAAGCGTTGGCTATGCCACTGGGGCGTTTGGCAAATGGCATCTCGGCACCGATCTGATGTTCAACCCGCTGCGGCATGGCTTCGATGAATTTCTCGGCATCCCGTATTCGAACGACAACAGCAAGTTCCACCCCTCGTTGGCGCAGGAGATGCCGCCGTTGCCCTTTTACGACGGCTTGAAGGTCATCGAGACTGATCCTGATCAAAGCCAGTTCACGCGGCGTTTCACCGAGCGGGCAGTGAGCTTTATCGAGAACAACAAAGCGAAGCCGTTTTTCCTCTATCTACCGCACGTCATGCCCCATGTGCCAATCATTGCTTCCGACGCGTTTCGCGGCAAATCCGCCGCCGGCTTGTATGGCGATGTCACGGAAGAACTCGACTGGTCGGTGGGCCAGATCCTCGAGACGCTCAAACGCTGCGACATCGAGCGCGAAACGCTGGTGATCTTCTTTTCTGACAACGGCCCCTTCCTCAGCTACGGCAATCACGCAGGCAGTGCCAAGCCGCTGCGTGAGGGCAAACTGACCACGTTTGAAGGCGGTGTGCGCGTGCCTTGTATCGCTCGCTGGCTAGGCCGCGTGCCCGAGGGCACCGTGTGCGATGAACCGGTGATGGAGTTCGATTTGCTGCCAACGATGGCTGCTCTGAATGGTGCGAAGCTGCCTGAGAAGAAGATCGACGGCTTGAACATCATGCCGCTGCTCGAAGGCAAAGCTGGAGCGAAATCGTCACATGAAGCGCTCATCTTCTACGGCGGCAGCGAGTTGCAGGCCGTGCGCAGTGGCGACTGGAAGCTGCATTTCCCGCATCCTTACATCACGGTCGATGGCGAACCAGGCCGCGATGGCAAACCGGCGCGGTTTGGACAGATGAAACCAAAAGCGATTACGCAAAGTGGCATCGAAGGCATCGCGTCACGGCACGGCTATCGCGTAGAGACGATTGGCTTGTCACTCTTCAATTTGAAGGATGATCCGGGTGAATCACGCGATATGGCAAAGGAACATCCAGAGCTCGTAAAGCGGCTGCAGAAGCTGGCAGAACCGATGCGCAAAGAGCTGGGAGATGATTTAATGAAGCTCAAAGGCGCGGAAAATCGCCCCCTTGGCATGGCGCCGTGATGTGTTTCAACGTGCGCCCCGCTCCTTGGCAATGGCCTCACGAATCTTCTCCATGCGGTTCGCTGGATTCGGGTGCGAGCTCATGAAATCGGAGCTGTTCGCACCACCGCTGACTTCGGCGAGGATTTCCATCACGCCAATGAGCGCCTCGGGGTCATAACCGGCCTGGATCATGAAACGCACGCCCAGCGCATCGGACTCCGACTCATCATCGCGACTAAATTTCATCACCCGCCATTGTGCCACCATCTTGGCAACCTGCGCACCTGTATTGCTATGACCATCGGACAGCAGGACGCCGAAGCCTTGCGCCAGACCGCTCCACAGTTGTGAATTCGCCATCTGCTCATTGGAATGGCGGCCCACCACGTGACCCATCTCGTGACCGAGCACTCCGGCGAGTTGATCCTCGGACTTCAAGCGGTGAAACAATGCCTCTGTGATGAAAATTTGACCACCTGGCAGAGCGAAGGCGTTCACGGTCTGGTTGTCAGCCAGTAGATGGAATTTAAATTGATATGAAGTCTCTTTGGCTGCGGTGGAGGTGATCAGACGTGCACCCACCTGCTCCACCAGCGCCCGGCCCTTCGGATCGCGGGACAGGCCGCCGCTCTCACGGATCATCTGCGGTGCGGACTGCAGACCGAGGGCGATTTCCTCCTGCGGTGTGGCTAGCGCGAGTCGTTGCTCGCGCCCGGTGAAATCGTTTTGATACTTCGTGGTGCCGATCCAGTGATAGACCAGTGAGCCGCCGATGATCAGTAGCGCCATAATCACGCGTGGATTGAGGGAGCAGCCGCGTCGGCCACGTTCATCACCAAACACAGAAATGCGTGAAGCAAGGAAGAGACGTTGGAGCGTTGGGATCATGAAGTGCCTTATACTTCATGGAAAAATCTTGAGCCAGCAGGGATTTTGCGGCATGACAGCTCATGTCGTTGTTTCAAGAGCATGATCAAACCGTGGATTGGGGCCGCAAAGGCTCGCAGGCGGTCGTCACGCTGGCCTGTTTGTTTGTGGTGCTTACCGGCATGAAAATCGCCGCCAATGTGCTGGTGCCCATCGTTTATGCGTTTTTCCTCGCGGTGCTGAGTTACCCGCTGGTGCGCTGGATGCGGCGGCATCGTGTGCCTGCTAGCCTCGCGCTGGGCATCACGATGCTGGTTAATTTGAGCGTGCTGGCCGGTTTGATCACCGTGGGCGTGCGACTGCTGATCAGTTTCTGGGCGGATCTGCCGCGTTACCTCCGCGGCCTTGAAAAATACTCGAATGACGCGGCCTCATGGCTCGAAGCCAACGGTGTCGCAGGTGCGAAGGCCTCGGTGAGCGGAATGTTTGATTGGAACACGTTTATTGGCTATGCGGCAAATCAGGATGTGATGAGCAACCTCGGTGGTTT
>CANIZT010000205.1 GCA_947471905.1 Verrucomicrobiaceae bacterium | reverse complement strand
CTGCGTGATCTGCGACTGCGAGCGCAGGAGTTTGGTGGTCAGTTCCGCCTCGAAGGCAGCCGCAATACTTACCTCGTCTCCAACAAGCCTGAACTGCTCGATGAAGGTGACATCTTGCTCTCCGAGGACACCGACGGTGAAATCCTGCTGCGTATCGAATGCAATTACGCGCAGAAAACCGGTGTGCTGGAGGTGCTCCGCTCTTCACGTCCGCTCTACATCGGCCAAATCCCGGTGCGTGACCGCATCACACTCAACGATGGCGACACGATCACTTTGGGTGAAGGCCAGTTCCTGCGCTGTCACTTTGCCGACCGCATCATTGAGGAGGAGCGTAATACCATTCGCCAGCTTGAGGTGCGTGAACTCACCCATCGCTTCGACGGTCGTGACACCGCGCAGGACGGAGTGAGTTTTCTAGCTCGGCGTGGCGAGATGATTTGCGTCATGGGGCCGAGCGGTTGCGGCAAAAGCACCTTGTTGCGCATTCTGGGCGGTCAGTTGAAACCCAAGGCAGGCGAAGTGCTGATGAACGGCCTGCAGTTGTATGACAATCTCCACAATCTCACGCCTTACATAGCCTACATTCCGCAGGAGGACGCCTTTGACCCGCTGCTAAAGGTGCAGGAGAACCTCGACTTTTCCGTCGCTGTGCGTTGTCCCCATCTCAAGAGCGAAGAACGTCGCAAACGCGTGGATGCGAAGCTCGCCGAACTTGGCCTAGCCGATCTGCGCAATCGTCTGGCCGGCACGCCGCAGCAGAAATTTCTCAGTGGTGGCGAACGCAAGCGACTCAATGCTGGTCTCGACATGATCGGTATCTCTGACGTGTATTTGTTCGACGAACCAACTTCCGGTCTGTCGTCCAAGGACAGCGAGCACGTGCTGGAAATCATACGCAGCCTCGCACGCAACAAAATCGTCATCACCTCGATCCATCAGCCGAGTTCACGCCTACTGGCGATGTTCGATAAGGCACTGCTGCTCGATAAAGGTGGCAAGCTGGCCTATTTCGGCACGCCGAAGGGTATGCTGGAGTACTTCTGGCGTGTCTATCACACCGAAACAGGTCAAGCGGGTGATGCAGATGCCACGCCACCAGAAAGTCTGACACCTGACTTCGTCTTTGACGTGCTCGAAACCCCGCTGCGCGACATCAGTGGCGATATCATTCATGAACGCAGCGCGGACGGTCATCTCGTGGCCGCACGGCGTTTCCCGCCGAATTTCTGGCGCGACTCCTATCAGCGGCATCTCATCATGGAGAGCATGGCGAAGCAGCAGACCGCCACCAGTAGCACCAGTCTCATCGCACGACCCAAACGTGATGATAGCCAAAGCTTGAATCGTAATCGCAGCATGCCCAAGCCGCCGAAGCACACCTTCCGCGAGGAGAGCATCCTATTTGCCACCTTGTTAAAGCGCGCTTTCCTCAGCAAACTGCGCAATCGCACGAATCTGCTCACCACGCTGCTGGAGGCACCGCTGCTGGCCTATCTGATCTCCAGTGTACTGAAATACTCCGAAGAGAAGCACTACACCTTCGCCACCGCCTTCCACATTCCGACGTACCTGTTCATGAGTCTCGTGGTCGCGATGTTCCTGGGGCTTACCAACAGTGCTGATGAGATTATTCGCGACCGCCATACACTGAGTCGAGAGCGCAATCACAACCTGCGAACGTTTTACTATCTCAGTGGTAAAATTATCTCGCTCTCCACCTTCGCATTGGTGCAGTGCGTGATCTATTTGATGATTGGCAACTGGGTGCTCGAAATTCGTGACATGTTCATGATCCACCTCTGGTGGATGTTCCTTACCTCTCTGACTGGCGTCTGCCTTGGGCTCTTCATCTCCAGCATCGTCAGTGACAATCGCACGGCAGTGAATGCGATTCCGCTCATACTCATTCCGCAGATCATTCTTGGTGGAGCGCTCATCAAGTACGAGGAGATGAACAAAAATCTCGATCTCGTCTATTCCGTGGGTCGCTGGCTCAAAAAAGCCGGCAACGATGAGGGGAACGCCAGTAAGCTCAAGGTTCCATTCATTTGCCAATTCATGCCGCTGCGCTGGTCGTATGAGGGTGTCATTATTTCCCAGTCCAAGCTCAATCCGCTGACAAGGAATCAAGATTTCCTCGACGAACGCATTCAATCGCTGCTGCCACCCTCAGGAACGCAAATGTCTGACCGGCAACTTCATGAACTGAAACTCACCAAGGAGTCGCTTGCCGTCGTTTCCGGCCTCTATGCTGAAAATCCGCGCGAAATTTCCAAACGCCTAGGCTCTATACGTGACGCTGTGCTCAGTGGTCAGATCGAAACGCCGATGCTCGACAGCATACTTCAGCAAAATGACGGCGTCAGTGCCGAGGAAATCTATGTGAACCGCAAAGTGCTCGATCTCGTGACCAAGGCGGAAATGGAACGTGAGGACTACCGCAGCAAAGCCAGCCCCAACGTTTTCTTCGGCACCCGCAAAACATACCTCGGAACGAAATATAATACCCTTTGGATCAACAGCATCGTCATCCTCTTCACCTTGGCTCTTCTCATCACCGCTGTGGAGATCAGTCTGAGACGGCAGCTGACGAAGGTTTAAGTGGGGCTGGCCGTTTCCGTGTGGAGTATCAAGCCATCAACTGACTCGCTGCTAAAGATGCCCGTTTGGGCGCCTGTATGCGATAACGCAGTGCCTTAAATTCTCTCAAGCCCAAGCTGGAAACGCAATCAACGTTCCTTCTTCGAGTTCGACGGCGCGTTGAGGAATTTGCGCATGTCGTTGAAAATGCTGTCGGGCGCGGCCTGCTGCTCATGGGTGCGGACGCCTTCGAACCAGGTCTGCGTGGTCGGCTCATGCGCTTTGGCGACAGCTAGGAGTAGTTCGAGCGTGATCGGGACTGGTTGGCCGGTATGAATGGCGGCAGAGAGGGCGAGTTCGGCCGCGCGGTCGAAGACCCATTTCAAATCAGCGCCAGAGAAGCCGTTGGTGGCTTCGATGAGGGCGACGTTGTCGAAATTGGAGATGGGTTTGTCCTTGGCGAACAGTTCGATGATTTGCGCACGAGCTGGCGCATCCGGTGGCGGAACGAAAATGGCCTGATCAAAACGACCGGGTCGACGGAAGGCGGGATCCAGTGCCCAAGGCTGGTTCGTGGCACCGATGACGAGAATGCGCTGGTTCTCGCTGCGGATGCCGTCCATTTCATGGAGAAACTGGTTCACCAGATTACGCATCTGGCTTTCGCGGATCTGGCGGCGGTCTTGGGCAAGCGAGTCGAGATCATCAAAGACAAGCACGCAGGGTGCATTGGCACGGGCGGTCTCGAATATCTGATGCAGATTGCGCTCGGTGCTGCCGAAGTAGGGGTCGAAAATCTCATGCAGTCCGACAGCGAGGTAATTGCACGGCACTTCACCGGCAACAGCGCGAAGGATTAGCGTTTTGCCACAACCGGGCGGTCCGTAGATGAGAATGCCGCCGCCGGTTTTGCGGCCGTAGGCTTTGTACAAATCGGGAAACTGCAGCGGGTAGGTGATCTTGAGGCGAATCTCCTCCTTCAGTTCTTCCATGCCGCCAACGTCGGCGAACGTGACACGGCTACGCTCAGGATCGCCTGGGGCATAGAAGGTTTCGGGTCTCCAATCGTAGGGCGGATCGTCGAAGGGATCGTCGAAGAATTCGTCGGCATCGACTCCACCGGGAAGCGGTGCTTCTTGATTCGCTGGCTCGGGAGCCGGTGCGGGCGCGGTTTTGCGCGCATCGCGGGCGGTACGGCCGAGTTCGCGCTCAAGCGCGGGATCACTCATGGTGCCGTCGATCTGCGCAGCGCGGTCGAAGTGTTCGATGGCCTTGTTACGGTCGTGTTCGCTGAGATACACGCGGCTGAGCAGCAGATGAGCCTGGGCGTTGTTCGGTTCGAGAAACAAGACGCGTTCGGCACGCACCGCAGCACCGGAGGTGTCGCCTTCCATGAACGAAACCTTGGCAATGCCAAGCATAGCGTCGGTTTGATCCGGATCCTGCTCCAATGCACGGGTGAAAACCTCCCGAGCTTCATCCAAATGCAGCTCTTCCAGACACGCACGGCCATACAGCAGCAGCAGTGAGAGGTTGTTCGGCGACTGCTTGAGGGCGTCTCGAAGTGCGGAGGAGTTTGGCATGGGTAATGGGGTGAGACCGCCAAGCAGGCGATCACGCTCAGATTTAAGAGCGCATGAAGCGTGCCGCCAATGATTTCTCGCGTCGCGAGGGCCTCACATTTCCAGGAAGTTCCTCAGCAAACGCTTGCCTTCCTGCGTGAGGATGGACTCGGGATGAAACTGCACGCCATGGATGGGCAGTTCTTTGTGGCGGAGACCCATGATCTCGGAGTCGTCGTCGCTGGCGGTGGCGGTGATCTCGAGACAGTTTGGCAGGGAATCGCGCTTCACGAGCAACGAATGATAGCGCGTGGCTTCAAACGGCTCAGGCATGTTTTTGAACACGGATTGGCCGGTATGATGGATCATGGACGTTTTGCCATGCATGAGACGTTCGGCCCGAACGACATCACCGCCGAAGACGTGGCCGATGGCCTGATGGCCGAGGCAGACGCCGAGCATAGGTGTGGATTTGCCGAAGCGCTCGATCACGGCGCAACTAATGCCAGCTTCTTTTGGCGTGCAGGGGCCAGGGGAGATGCAGATGTGGTCGGGCTTGAGCTTCGCGATCTCATCCAGCGTGATCTGATCATTGCGACGGATTTCCATGACGGCACCCATTTCGCCGAAGTATTGGACGAGGTTGTAGGTGAAGGAGTCGTAGTTGTCGATGATCAGGAGCACGGGATCAAAGTTTCAAGTTGAAGGTTTCAAGCTTTAGAAGCCGCGAAGCTGAAGCAGTTGATCAAGTTCGCGCTGGAGTTGCGGGATATCGGAAGGCGGCGGTTGGTAGTCAGGGGTGGGGCCTTTGAGGCCGAAACGGCCTGTTTGATCCATGAACCAGACGACGCTGTTGCCGTCGGTAAAGGTAGCTTTGCCACTGACGAGAGCACCGGGCGTAGGTTCGGTATCGGCGCTGACACTGAAGGTGCCGGTACCAGCGGGTGCTTCAAATTCCGGATCTCCTGACTCGGCGGTACTGTCTGCTGCGGCGGCTGGTTTGGATTCTGCCACTGGTGCTTCGCGTGGCTTGTCCTGCAGTTTCACGCCAAGCTCCATGATGAGTAGGCGCGTTTCCATATAGGTGAGCGTGGTAGCGCATTCACTGCGGAGCCGATCCTGGATTTGATTGAGGTTCGCTCCTTCAGCGGCCCATTGTTCGACGAGTTGACGTTGTTGCGGAGTGAGATTGGCCATGAGGTTGGGGTGATGAAGCTGCAGTGTGCTCAGCCGTTCATCTTATCGGTGACGATATGGGAAATAGTGGAGGCTTTTTTATAAAGCGCTTTCACTTCATCTTGCGTCAATGCCTTGCCTTCGGGCACATCGAGGAGGGGAAGCAATTCTTGAAGGCCTTTGCGCAGTTCTTGCAGCGCGGGGTTCTTCATGATGCTGGGATGAAGGCTGTCGAGGCTCATCAGGTAGTACTCGGCAATGTCACGCCGTGTGAGCTGACGGGTCTTTTCCTCGGTGTAGTTGTCGCTGATGCTCTTGGTGGAAATTTCCAATGCACGCAGCCAGCCGCCGAGGCTGATGAGATGCGCGATGTCCACATCGCGGAGTTGCACCATCTCGGCTTCGACATCGGCTTGCGTCTTGGCGAGTTCGACGCGGAGATCCTGCCAGTTGCCCTTGAGACTGTATTCAAACAAGCTCTGCGTGTGTTTGTTCATGCGCGTGCCGGCACCGAGCGCCTTGCCGTATTTGATCATCGCACGACCCACGGTCTCCATCTCCTCGACCTTCTCACATTGCACGATGAGAAAGCCATCGGCGATGAGCGTGCCGAGGCCCATCGAGACGAGAACTCGGTCAGCAGGTGTTTTGTCCGTGATTGGCCGCTTCAGGTCGTCGTAGCTGAGCTTGCCGATGTGGTTGAGCATGTCGAACAGCTTGCGGATCGACGGCGTGGTGAACTCGTTTACGCCGAACTCCTCGCGCACATGCTCGTCGCCGATGACATCCTCGGGGATGGGATTTTTCGGCGGCGTAGGCGCGGGCACTTCCTGCGCGCAGAGGACGGAAATCCCTGCCGCCCCGAGCACGGGCAGCAGCAATCGGGCAATCGGGCTGCAATTCATGGTGACGACGATACGGAGTCGCCCGGTGATTTCCAGCGCGAGTCTGGAAAAGTCTTTCGGGCGGTCAAATCGCTACATTTCCTCGGGTTTCAGCGTTTGATTGGCCTCCATCATGCGCTGTCTCACCTTTCTGCTCCTTCTTGCCGCCTTCAATCTTCCCGCCCAGGAGGCACCGCCCGCGCTGACGGAGTATCTGGGCCGCCAGATCGCCCAGACGATGCATTGGAAGGGCGCCGAGTGGCTGATGCGCCGCGTGCGTGAGCAGGAGGAGGGCCCCAGCAAGATGCGTGAGGAACTGCATGTGAAGCCCGGCATGACCATTTGCGACATGGGCTGCGGGAATGGCTACCACACGCTGCCGCTGGCCGAGATGGTCGGTGACAAGGGCAAAATCTTCGCCGTCGATGTGCAGCCGGAGATGATCGAGATGCTGCGCCAGAACATCGAGCGCAAGGGCTTGAAAAACATCGAGCCGATCAATGGCCTGTATCACGACCCCAAGCTCCCACCGAACACCTGCGACATGATCCTGCTCGTCGATGTGTATCATGAGTTCTCACATCCCGTGCAAATGCTCGCTGGCATGCGTGCGGCATTAAAGCCGGATGGCCTGCTCGTGCTCGTCGAATTCCGTGGAGAAGACGACAGCGTGCCGATCAAAGTCGAGCACAAAATGAGCAAAGCCCAGATCAACAAAGAGATGAACGCCAACGGCCTCACGCTGAAACGCGAATTCGACGGCCTGCCATGGCAGCACCTGATGTTCTTTGGGAAGACGGAGACGAAATGAAATAAGCTGTGCCTCACTGCAAATAAAAGAACTCATTCGAGTTCAACAGCGCGTGGCACAGGTCGGTCAGTGCTTCGCGATTCGGATCGAGTGCGCCGCTCGCCTTGGTCGGCGCAGCGCTGGATTCCCAGGACCAGCGGCTTTCGGCGGGGGCTTTTTCCATGGTAATGGCTTGGTCGGCGGAAATATCAGCGATGCAGCTAGGATCGCTGTTCACGGCCCAGCTCATGAGCTTACCAGCGTCGAGTTGGCCTGCGCGGAGGGCCACGCGGGCGATGGGGCCGTCCCAGAGGCTGCGTTTGTCGATCTCGCGGCCACCGACATACAGGGCGCGGTCTTTGTTGATGTAACTGCCGACGATTTGATGCGGGACGGTGATGGTTTGCATCGCCGCATTCGCATCACTCAAATCACGAGCGTAGAAGGTGACGGTGCCGCCGAAGGTCTGACCGGCGGCAGGATGGTTGTCGATGCTTGCTGCGACGTAGTAGGGCTTGCCGACTTGGATGCGCAGGCCGGAGGCGACGACTTCATAGGCGGGGCTGCCTTGGAAATCCGAGCCGCTGAGCTGGACGATGAGGTTGTTGGGCTTGTGCGCGGATTTTTCACTCGTGACGCCGAGCGACCAGCCGGGCTTGGTTTTATCGTTATCCCAACGTGAGGCGATGGTGCGCACGGTGCCATCGGGATAGAGTGAGTTGAGCTTCACGACGGCCTCAATGGCGAATTGATCGCTCTCGACCTTGCCTTCGAGGTTCACACGCAGTTTTTCATTCGCAGTGCCGGGCTGGAGCAGGAAGGTCTTCGTGGTGCGTGCGGCGGGATTCGGGCCAAAGAACTTCTGCGCATCCGCGAGCGGCG
>CANIZT010000204.1 GCA_947471905.1 Verrucomicrobiaceae bacterium | reverse complement strand
TAGAGTGAGAGCTCATGCATCGCGTAAAGGATGCGGCGCTGAGAAGGCTTTAAACCATCGCGGACATCCGGCAGCGCACGCGCGATGATGACGGACATCGAATAGTCGAGGAAGGAGTTCTTCACCTCTTCAGCGACAGAGATGGGGCGGATGTTGGGATCTTGCATGGACGGAGAACGAAAAGGCTAAACGAAAGAACAGGAAGTGGGTGATGGACCCCGGAATTACACGTCGAGGTTGCGGACGTTGAGGGCATTTTCTTCGATGAAGTGCTTCCGGGGCTCGACGACATCGCCCATGAGGATGGTGAACATGCGTTCGGCTTCGTGGGCGTTTGTTTCGTCGAGCTTGACCTGAAGGAGCGTGCGCTTGTTCGGGTCCATGGTGGTCTCGAAGAGCTGCTTGGCGTTCATTTCACCCAGACCTTTGAAGCGCTTGATCTCCATGCCGCGTTTGCCGATCTCCATGACTTTATCGAGGATACCGGGGATGCTGAAGACAGGATGCACTTTAGCGTTGTCGCCATCGCCTTCGATGACTTCGAAGAGTGGTTTGTCCTGGCTGCTGAAATGATCAACGTGCAGGCCGAGTTCATCGAGTTGCTGAAAACGGCGCTTCATGCCGTGGGCTTCGTGGATTTCGATGAGCCGTGCGCGGCGGTGGGCTTTGGGGGCGGCGACGCCGTTGGTCTCGGCACTGGGACTACCAAAGAGATGCAGGTCGTGATTGTCGCGGGCAAAGGCGGCGAGTTGCTCGTTTGTGACGAAGTATTGGATGCTGACTTCGTTACCTTCGCGAATGACGACGAGGTGATGCGGCAGGTTGCCGGTGGCTTCATCGCGGGCCTGAAGGTAATGCTCAAAGTCAGCACCGTGACGACGAATGATGTCGGCAAATTTGGCGACGGGCACGAGCAGTTCAAGGATGGCCTTGAGTTTTTCGTCCGTGAGTTTGCTGCCATCGGCGATGTTGCGCAGGCTGATCTCGCCGGAGCCGAGTTCGAGCAGGATGGCGTCCATTTCGGCATCGCTCTGCACGTATTCCTCACGCTTTTTGCGGGTGACTTGATACAACGGTGGCTGGGCAACGAAGATGTGGCCGCGCTTCATGAGTTCCGGCATCTGGCGGAAGAAGAAGGTTAGCAGCAGGGTGCGGATGTGGCTGCCATCCACGTCGGCATCGGTCATGATGACGATCTTGTGGTAGCGAAGCTTCTCGATGTTAAAAGAGCCTTCCACCTCGCTGTCGCCACCGATGCCAGTGCCGATGGCGGTGATCATGGTCTGCACTTCTTTGTTCTGCAGCACTTTTTCGAGGCGAGCTTTCTCCGTATTGATGAGCTTGCCTCGAAGCGGGAGAATCGCCTGATTGTGACGGTTGCGGCCCATCTTGGCGGAGCCACCGGCGGAGTCACCTTCGACAATGAACAGCTCAGTCTTCGCCGGATCGCGTTCGGAGCAGTCGGCCAGCTTGCCGGGCAGGCCACCGCTGCTCATCGCGTCCTTGCGGATGGCCTCGCGCGCTTTGCGAGCGGCTTCGCGCGATTTCGCGGCGATGATGATGTTCTTGATGATTTCGACCGCCGTGTCGGGATTCTCATCAAAGAAGCGCAGCAGGCCTTCATAGACGATGGAGTTCACCACGCCTTCAACTTCGCCGTTCACCAGCTTCACCTTGGTCTGTGAATTGAAGCGCGGATTGGTGAGCTTGACGCTCAAGACGCAAATCATGCCTTCGCGACAGTCATCGCCTTCGATGTCGGGCAGCTTGTCTTTGAAGGCTTTGGGGTTGGCGTTGATGTACTGCTTCACCGATTTGGTGAGCGCGGTTTTGAGGCCGCTGTAATGCGTGCCGCCGTCGGGATTCGGAATGGCGTTGGCAAAGCAGAGCGTCTGCTCGTTGAGGCCCTTGTTCCATTGCAGCACGCAATCGACGAGGATGAACTTCTTCTTGTCGTCGATGGGCACTTCACGACGACCAGCGAGCGCCACTGGCTCAGGATGGATCTTGTCCTTGTCCGCACCCATCTCGCGCACGAACTGCTTCACGCCTTCAATGTAGAGCAGCACCTCCTGGCGCTGCGGCTCGCAGCGCTCGTCGGTGAGCGTGATTTTGATGCCGGGATTGAGGAAGGCCAGCTCACGCAGACGAACGAGAAGACGATCAAAGTTATACGTCGTCGTAATGGTGAAGATGCTGGAGTCGGGGAAAAAGGAAATCTTCGTACCGGTGCTCTTCGGATCATCAAGATCGCCAAGGACAGTCAGCGGCTCGGTCGTTTTGCCGCGTTCGAAGCCGATGGCGTGGATTTTGCCATCGCGAAAGACCTCACACTTGAACCAGTCAGACAACGCATTGGTACACTTCGCGCCGACGCCATGAAGGCCGCCGGAGAATTCATACGCGCCATCGCCAAACTTGCCGCCCGCATGCAGGCTGGTGAGCACGAGCTCGACCGTTGGAATGCCGGCCTTAGGATGCATTTCCACCGGGATGCCGCGTCCATCGTCCTGAATCGTGATGGAACCGTCGGTGTGAATCGTGATCCAGACGTTTTTGCAATGCCCTGCGAGATGCTCGTCGATGGAGTTGTCCACGACTTCAAACACGCAATGGTGCAGGCCGCGCTCATCGGGATCGCCGATGTACATGCCGGGCCGAAGACGGACGGCTTCGAGACCTTCGAGTTTTTGAATTTGATCGGCACCGTAAGCCTGGTTTTCGGCCACACCGGTATTGAAAGCAGCGTTCTGCTCAGGAGACTGTTCGGACATAGGATTGGAAGGGCTGACCATCGACTGAATCCGTCCATGAAACCGCTACCGGAAACGTGCTCGATGATTACCTGTTCAGACTAGCGAGATGAGGGGGCGGGCAAAGGGAATTTTGCCTCGAAATGCAGTCTTTTTTCAGCTCATAAAAACCTTCAAACCACATCCTGCAAACCGAGCTTCTCAATGACCTCTGCCGGAACGCCCGGATAGGGGCCGCCGACGCTGATATTGCCGATGTAGCCGAGGCTTTTCCAGGTCTGGCTATGGCTATAATAACCGCCGACGCAAAGCTGACGGAAGCGTTTGAAGAAAGTAGCCCCAATTTGGTATTCTGGCTTCGTTTTGGCAGGATCGCAGATGTCATCGGCGATCTGGGACTGCTGCGTGTTATTCAGCTCCTCGAAGCGTTTGGCGAAGCGCTTGAAGCTCTCGGTGCTCAGCCAGCCGAGGCCGCCACGGATGATTTCGCGGTCTTCCTGATGCTCCGGGTAGTCCGCACTGATCCATTCGTTGATAAAATCAGGGACACCGACCTCGGAAGCTGCGGGCGAGACTTCGTCCTTGGGCAGGATCAAATCGGCCAAGGCCGTGGCGGTGGCGAGTTCTTCGGCGGAGAGCAGCTTTTCCCACGGGAACTTCACCGACTGAGTGAAATCGGGATCGTGAAAGACAAACCGCGAAGCATGCACCGGCGGCGCAGGCTCGGTGTGATTTGGCGCAGCAATGACCGGCACCGTCGCCGCACCCGCAGCACCACTGAGGAGACCTTTGAGCGCGTTGCGGCGTGAGATGAGAGAGGAATCAGACATGACGCAGATCGGTTAGATGTTCCCCCGCTTCATCTCCTCCATCATCCATTCGCTGGAGCGCCAGGCGAGGGCGAGAATGGTCAGAGTTGGGTTTTTGTCGGGGTTGCTGGGCATGACGGCTCCGTCCATGAGAAAGAGGTTCTTCACGTCCCAAGTCTGGCAGTATTGATTCGTGACGCTTTCGGAGGCCTTGTCGCCCATGCGGGCGGTGCCGACCTCATGGATGATTTCTCCGGGCCTCTGGATGGCATCCGCACCGCTGAGCGGCTTAGCTTTGCCGCCCATGCCTTCGAGCATCGCCGCAAAGGTCTGCTGCATGTGTTCGGCCTGCTTGATCTCGTGATCACTCCACTTCCAATGAAAGCGCAGCACGGGAATGCCCCATTGATCGACGACATTGGGATCAAGTTCGCTGTAGCAATCCTTGTTCGGAATCATCTCACCGCGTCCGGCGAAACTGAACTGCGCACCATAGTAACGGCGGGCATCTTCCTTGAGTTTGCGACCATAGACGCCAGGCGAAGTGGAATCGAGATAGCCGAAACTCTTCGTCTCCGGCATTTGACGACCACCGCCCATCTCGATGTGATAGCCACGGGCGAAACCGAGCTTCGCGTGATCATGCACGAGCCACCAAGGCACGTAAGTGTGCAGGCCACCGGCACCGTCTTCATTCATCGGCGGCAGGTCTTCCATCGCCGGAATGTGAGCACCGAGCTTCGTACCGACGCTGTCCATAAGATTCCGCCCGACCTGGCCGGAGGAATTCGCGAGGCCCGCCTTGTCGCGTGACTTCGAGTTCAGCAGGATGCGCGATGTTTCGCAGGTGCTGGCAGCGAGGATGACCACGCGGGCTTTCGCAATGGCATCGCGCCGCGTGATCTTGTCGATGTAATGCACGCCCGAGGCCTTGCCGCTGTCATCGACGATGACTTCGCGCACCATCGCATCGGTGATGATGTCGAGATTGCCTGTGGCAAGAGCGGGTGGCAGCAGCACGGTCGTGCTCTGGAAGTTCGCGCGAATACTGCAGCCGCGCACGCAGTGGGTGGCCCAGAAGCAAGCGGCGCGGGACATCATGTCCTTGCCAAGAATCTCCTGCGCCTTCGGGTTGTTCGGGAACAGCGCCTTCGGCAGGTTTTTCCAGTCGAGCGGTTGGCTCAGCACGGCGCGATGCGCTGCAACCACCGGCACGCCAAGCTTCTTCCCAGACTTCTTCGCGAGCAACTCGCCCACACGCGGCTTCGGCGGCGGCAACAGCACACCGGGCGATGAATTGGGTGCGTTGGTGATACCATCGTTCTCGCCATAGACGCCGATCAACTGCTCCACGCGATCATACCAAGGCGCGATGTCGGTGTAGTTTATCGGCCAATCGACGCCGAGGCCATCGCGTGACTTCGGTTTGAGGTCGAACTCACCAAAGCGCAGTGAGATACGGCCCCAGTGATTCGTGCGACCACCAAGCATGCGCGCACGCCACCACCAGAAGTCGCCTTCGGTGCCCTGCTTGTTCGTGTAAGGCTCTCCGGGCACCTGCCAGCCGCCGATGTTCGATTCGTAGAAACCAAAGAAGCGATCCGGCGTGGCCGCGCCACGCAGCGGCCCCATCTCCGGCGTGTTGAACATCGGCGTCTCCTTCACCGGCTCATAATTGCGGCCCGCCTCGATCATGAGCACCTTCACGCCGTTCAGTGCCAGAATCATCGCCGCCATCCCGCCACCGGCACCGGAACCGACGACGATCACATCATACTGCGGCTGCGTTTTGCGTTCGGTGAGGACTGGCATGGCAGATGAAATCAAAATTCGCCACGGAAGATGCAACGCGCATTCGGTGTCTCGTGGATCACGATTTCGCAGAGGCCGGGGAGTTGCGGCGCTAACTTTTTCCAGAGCCAGGCGGCCATGTATTCGATGGTGGGATTCTCCAGGCCTTCGATCTCATTTAGGTAGGAGTGGTCAAGGCGATCCATGATTGGTTTCATCGCACGTGAGATTTCAGCGTGATCATAGAGCCAGCCAATCTTCGGATCGACTTCGCCTTCGATGGCGATCTCTAGTTTGAAGGAGTGTCCATGCATCTTGGTGCATTTGTGGTCACCGGGGAGATTAGGCAATGTCTGGGCGGCTTCGAAACGAAAGTCTTTGATGATGCGGGCGCGCATGTCAGTTGGGTTTGGCGATGAAATCCTGCGGAGGAAGAATGGTGAGATTCAAACGATGGACGACGCCATCAAACGGGGTGCTGTTGGGATATTTGGCAGCCTTTAGAATGCCGAAACTTTGCCCGGCTGCGATGCCTGATTTCGGCTCCTGCGGAAAACCTTTATCAAACGGAGCTACGCCGAGCACCTCACTGTGTCCGGGAACAGCAATCGAAATGACACCGCCGAGATCTATCATTGCACGAATATTGATGCGGCCCTTTTCCAAAGGAGAGCCGGCAATGGTTGCCTCCTTGCCATTGGCGAAGACCGTGAGCGTCGGCTTGGCGGCGACGAGATGCAGCGCATAGCCGGATTGTTCATCCCCATGCGTGAGCAAGGTACTGTCTTGGTCAATGGTGGGATCGAACTCGAAGGCGGCGTTAATGAAGATTCCCCTGCCCTTTAATTTGGGTGCTTCAGCCGCACTGATTTCGTCACCTATTTTCAATACCAAATCGGCAGAACCTGCGGGACTGGCAGCCACAACTACCTCCGCAGCAGGGCGCACGGCGCTCTTGAACTCCTGCGGGAAAAAGGCGGCCAAGCGGGTCTTTTCTACTGCGTGTTCAGGTTTGGCGGCAAGATTCGTCCACTCGTTGGGATCGGTTTGATGATCGTAGAGTTCCTCGCTGCCATCCGAGTAACGAATGTAACGCCAGCGCTCATCACGTGCCGCGTAACTGGCGTTTTTACCGCCGCCCATGCAGGTGATGGCGGGCGTGTCGCGTGCCTTTGTCGGATCAAGCAACAGCGGCTTCAAACTGCTGCCATCGAGATGTTCCGGTAGCGGCAGTTTCACGAGATCGCAGAGCGTGGGATATAAATCAATCAAGGCGACAGGCTGCGGTGATGTGGTGTCCGGTTTCGTCACTTCAGGCGCGTAAATCGTCAGCGGCACACGTGTGGTCGGCTCCCACAGCTTGCCTTTGTGCCACATCTGCTTCTCGCCAAAATACCAGCCGTGATCGGAGGTAAAGACGATGATGGTGTTCTTCGCGTTCGGGCCTTTTTCGACGGCTTCGAGGATGCGGCCAAGCATGGCATCACAAAAGGCCACGTTGGCGAGATAGGCACGCACCGCGTCCTTCCAGAGGTTCTTTTCGACGATCATCTGATGATAACCCTCTGTGAGATGCGACTTCGCGATGGCAGGCACGTCATCAAGATCATCCGCCTTCACCTCCGGCAACTTGATCGATTCGAGCGGTAACGCATCGAAGTATTTCTGTGGCACATACCAAGGCGAATGCGGACGGTAGAGCCCCAAGGCGAGGAAGAACGGTCGCTTCTGTTTCTTCGTGAGAAATTCGGCGGCGAAGGTAGCGATCTGGCCGTCATCGGTCTTGTCGTCCTCCACTTGAATGCCACCCCAGTCCCAGTGCCAGATGTTGAGACCGTTGAAGTTCTGCCCAGTGTGAACGGGAAGATCGGGAATTTGCACACCCGCGCTAGGAAAGCGCAGATCCCATGCCGCATCCTGCTCAAAGCCACGCCGACCACCATGCCAGCCGGTGAGACGGCCTTCTGGCCCACCATGATTCGCGTGGAAGATTTTTCCCGCTCCGGCAGCCGTGTAACCCTGCGCCTTGAAATACTCCGGCAGTGTCGGCTTGCCCACGATCTGCACACTGCGTCGCCAGTCCTGCTCGTTGCCAAACACACCGCTCGATGATGGCAGCATGCCGGTGAGCAAACTCGTCCGTGAAGGATTGCAGAGAGCATAATTGCAGTGCGCATTCGTGAAGCGCATGCCCATCTTCGCCAAGCGATCCATATTTGGCGTCACTGCCTGCGGATGCCCACCCATCCAGCCGATGTAGTCGCGCAAATCATCCGCGATGATGAATAATACATTCGCTTTACCATCCGCAGAGACAGTGCGCGGCTTAGACTTCGTCGCGGCATTAGCGGTAACAGCCAATGCGAGGATGATGCAGATGAGACGAGAAACAGACGACATTAAACAACGCTCGCACGGGGCAGTGACTATGTCGAGCGAAGGCAAAACACGGTGACATTCCAAACCGCAAAACTGCCGACTCAGGGACTTTGTGAAATTTTTCAAAAATTGGGCTTGCCTGACCTCCTTCTTGTGGCTAAAAAAAGCGCCCGCC
>CANIZT010000203.1 GCA_947471905.1 Verrucomicrobiaceae bacterium | reverse complement strand
GACGAGTTCGGTGGTGGCGGTGACGGGCTGCAGCGTAGTGGCATCAACGGCAGAGATGTAATCGATGCGGCCCATGGGGGCGTGCTGCTGGATGTGTTGGGTGATGAGGGTTTGCAATGCGGCGGGAGTACGCTCGCCGTTTTTCCAGGCGGTGCGTGCGGCGACGAGTGCAGCGCGGAGGGCGGGGGCCTGAGCGCGTTCTTCGGGACTTAGGTAGCGATTGCGGCTACTCATGGCGAGACCATCCTCTTCACGCATGGTGTCGATGCCATGAAGCACGACATTGAAATCGAGATCGCGCACGAGGCGACGAATGATGGCGAGTTGCTGGTAATCTTTTTTGCCGAAGACGGCGTCGTCGCATTGAACCAGGTTGAACAGCTTGGCGACGATGGTGCAGACGCCTTCGAAGTGGCCGGGACGGCTGGCACCGCAGAGGAGATGCGAGAGACTGGTTTCGTGCAGCACGATGCTGCGGTCGGGCGGATAGATTTCCTCGGCTTTCGGGGCGAAGATCATGTCAGCACCGTTGTCGCGGCAGATGCCGAGGTCTTCGATGAGCGTGCGCGGATATTTTTCGAAGTCTTCGCCGGGGCCGAACTGCAAGGGATTGACGAAGATGCTGACGGCGACGTTGCCGTTTTGACCAGCGATTTCACGGGCGGCACGGATGAGCGCGGCGTGGCCTTCATGCATGGCGCCCATGGTGGGGACGAAGACGCAGCGGGTACCTTTGTTGATGGTGCCCCAGGAGCGGAGCTGTCGAATGTTGTTAATGACGTTCATGATTTTAAGTCTCTGGATTCAAACACGGCATAACCCAAGGTGAAAAGGGTGATGTTGACGGCAAAAACAACCGCATAACCACGCCAGATGAGCGGCCAGTCGATGGTTTCAGCGAGGATGCGGCCCCAGTTCGCCATGTATTTGGTGACGAGGAGATGCTGGTAGTTTTCCATGAAGCCACTGTTACGCATGATGAAGTCCACCAGAATGTATGTGAGTGCACCGATGGTGGCAGCAGCAGGTTTGATGCGAAAGCAGGAGAGAAAAAACGCGATGCTGCTGATCGTGGTCATGCTGAGGCCGAGATAGAGCGAACTGAGGGCATAGCGCTCCAATCCTGGGCCCCAATCATAAAACGCGACGACGGAAATTTCCGGCACGATGGCGAAATAGCCACCGCCCCAGCCACGCAGCACGAGGCCGAGTGCAAACGAGGACCAGGCGAGGAACTGAATCAAAAAGAACGCATATCCGGTGCAGGTGAGGTATTTGATGAGCAGCAAGCGGAAGCGGCTGACGGGACGTGCGAGCAGAAGACGCATGTGGCCGTCTTCACCTTCTTTGGCAACGATATCACCTGCCACGAGGCTCAGGAACAAGGCACCGAGCAGGAAAACGGAGAAGCCCATGACAGTGCTGGCCACGGTGATAGCAGAGAAGTAATAATCGAAGCTCTGTCCAGAACCCACGACGGCTTTTTGAATCGGACCCATGCCGTATTTTTTGATGAGTAGAAGCAGAAGCACTTCGAGCGCCACGAACGCGCCGAAGCCGATGTAGGTGCGGCGGCGGGCAAAGAGCTTCAATAGCTCGCCATACCATTGCTGGAAGAACAGGATCATGATTTCGAGGACAGGCCCATGTAAAGTTCCTCCAACGTGCGGTGGTGCGGCTGCCAGGCATTGACCTGGACCTTGCCGCCGACCAGCGCGGCGACGAGTTCGTGCGGTTCCATGCTGAGCGGCACCTCGACGATGCCGTGTTTGTCCATCGTGGCACCGGAGCGGTCAAGCACTTCACGGGCGAGGCCGATGTCGGTGGTTTCGAGCAGGTACAGGCGCTTGCTCTTTTCCTGCGAGGGCACGGGGCCTTCGTACACTTTTTTACCGTCCTTCAAGATGACGCAGCGGTCGCACATCTGCTCGATTTCGCCGAGCAGGTGCGAGTTGAGCATGATGGTCAGGCCGTGCTGCTTGCGCAGATGCAGAATGAGTTCGCGAAACTCGCGGATACCTTCGGGGTCGAGGCCGTCGGTGGGTTCGTCGAGGAGGAGAATCTTCGGCTGTGGCAGCAGGGCTTGCGCTAGAGCGAGGCGTTGGCGCATGCCGTGGCTGTAAGTGGCTGCCTTCTGCTGAATCGCCCGCGTGAGATTGACCATCTGCACGACGCGTTTCACTTCCGCCTCATCCCACCAGCCTGAGAGCGAGCAGAGCACGCGTAAATTTTGCCAGCCACTGAGGTACTCGTAAAACACGGCGGCTTCATAGATCGCGCCGATCTGCTGGAGCGCCCTGCCACGTGTCTGCTGCACGCTGTGGCCGCCGATGCGCACTTCGCCGAGATCCGGCCGCACCATGCCGAGCGTGATGCCCATGATGGTACTCTTGCCAGCGCCGTTGTGGCCAAGGAGGCCGAGGATTTCGCCCTCTTTGACCTGAAAGCTGACATCATCCAGCGCCAGCCGTCCGGTAGGCCAGCGCTTGGTGAGATGTCGAACTTCGAGGAGGGCCATAAGCGGCGGATTGTGGCAGGTGCGGATGGCGTTGCCAGTTTTTAGTCACGTTGTGTCAAACAAGTCGGCAAATTCGCGTTTGCCACCCCCGCTGCCCGACTGCATTACTCCTGCCTCAACGATTTCACGCCATGCAGTTTTATTTTCCCACCTCCCTGAACCTCGGCACTGAACATAGCGAAGGCTTCCACCAGGAACTGCTGCGCGGACTGACGCACAAGCTGAACAATCTGCTGGCGGTGATCCAAGGCTTCAGCAGTCTCATTTTGATGCAGGAAGATCTCGATCCGGGCGTGAGCGAGAATATGCAGCACATCCGCGAAGCTTCCGTGGGCGTGACGAACCTAAGCGAGCGCATCCGTTCCGCCGGTGGTTGTGCCAAGATCAGCCTGCAGTCTTTGGGCCTGAATGAATACTTGCCCGTCATCGAAGGCGCGGTGATGGAGCCCTTTCAAAAGGAAAATGTGCAGCTTGAGGCTGACGTACAAGCGGGCCTACCCCCGGTGCTTGTCGATCCGACGAAATTCAAAGACATCCTCACGGAGTTGCTACGCAATGCAGCTGAAGCGGCATCAAAGGGCGGCGGTCGTTGTGCGCTGAAAATTTGTGGCCCGGGAGCCATCACTCCCGCAGAACAACGCCGTGTGGACATCTTGGTGAGCAACACCGGGTCTCAGATCCCAGCAGAGAAGATTCAGGAAGTTTTTCGTCCGTTTCATGGCTCAAAGAACAGCAATCACCTCGGCCTCGGGCTGACGATTGCGGCGATGCTGAGCCATCAAATGAACATCCAGCTCGGCGTGGCCTCAGAGAACAACACGACGACGTTCTGGCTTAGCTGTCCGATGGCCTGAGGCTGGGCAGGTGGGTGATTTTTTGAGTTTTGTGTCAATTTCTAGGCAACGGCAGCGTCTCATACGTTGTCACAAAGCGCATCATCCCACCGGAGGTCTCTCATGCAACGATCTGTTCTGTTACTCATTCTGCTGCTGGCAGTGATGCCAGCATTTGCCGCCCCGAAAAACTACGGCACGATCACCACCCGCGATGGAAAGTCGTTTTACGACTGCAAGATCATGCGTGTGCAACCTGATGGCGTTTCGTTCACGCATCGGGATGGTGCGGCGAAAATTGCCTTCAAAGATCTGCCTGCGAGCATGCGACAGGAGTTTCGATATGATCCGCAACATGAAGCGGCGTATCAGCGCGAGCAGGCCGCTGCACGCAAAGCGGAGTTGAAGCGGCAGCAACAGCAGGAAATCGTGATGCAGGAAAGGCTCATGGAGGCAAAAATGGCCGAGGCCAGCTATCTAGCGGCTGCGCAAACAGCCTACCATGCGCCGAGCACACCTTTGATGTCATTGGCACTGCCGGGAGAATCGTTGCCGAAAGTGGGGTATCAGACGCCCTCTTGGGTGGGGACTCCGATCACGGGGCCGGCGGTCGGCGGCAGCAGCTATCGAAGCGGCGGGTTCTCACGCTGGGGTTACCCGGCGGTCTATAGCCGTGGCTCTTTTCCAGTCGGCGGGTATTTCCCAGGATACAACTATGGCTACCCATATGGCGGCAATTCATACGGAGGCTATCCGTATAGCGGAACCTATGGAGGAGGCTATACGCCAGTCTATGGCCCCACTGTTTACGGGAATTGGAATGTAGGGCACGGTATCAACCTTGGCGTCGGCATTGGATCGTTTGGCACTATGCTGGGCATCTGCCGCTGAAGCATTGCTTCAGTTTTACGAAGTATAAAAAACTCGCGTCTTGGCCGATTACGCGGTCAAATCAAGCTAGCACGATGAAAACGATCCTACTCTCCCTCATCACGCTACAGCTTGGCCTCACGGCAGCCGTGCGCGCACTTGAAGCAACCACCATCGAGACGGCTCAAGGCAAGGCTTACCAGCAATGCAGGATCATGAAGCGTGAGCCTGATGGCATCTCCTTCACGCATAGCAAAGGAGTCGCGAAAGTCTTGTTCGCCGACTTATCCGAGTCGATGCGCAATGCGCTAGGCTATGACGCGAAGAAAGCAGAAGCCTATGAAAAAGAACGCGCAGAGGCACGCAAAGAAGCGGAACAGGCCCGCCGGACGCGCGAAACGAAGCTGGCGGAGGCCATGATTGCCGCGCAGGCCAGATACGCGGCGCAACAGCCTATCATCCTGATGCAGCAACCCTATGGCGGCGGTTACATGACGAGTCTGGCTCCCGTGCTGGGATTGGGCGGCATCGGCTACCCATCTGCACATTACGGTCCCGGTTTTCATGGCCACGGTGTCCAACAATCACGCGGGTGGACCAATGCGGGCATAGCCTCAATCGGCGCCGGCACTGGCGGCATTTATGTCCCGCAAAGCGGCGGTTTGCAGTTCACCGGCTTTCCCGGCGTCCAATACAGCCCAACTCTGGGTTACACGAATACCAATATCAACAACCCAGTCGCCTCACCTTTCTTCGGGACGCAGCATTCGGGCGTTGTACCCGGCGTGGCGATTCACGGTAGCGTCTCGGCCCCGGTTCATCATTGAAGCAAAAAACAGGCGGACCTGTTGCCAAGTCCGCCCGTAATAAAGAATTTGAGGCTTTGATTAGATCAGGCCAGCCTTTTTGAGCGTGGCGTAAGCGCCGTTTTTGTCGAGCGTCTTGAGAGCGCGTGCGGTGAGCTTCACATCGACGAACTTGTTCAGTTCAGGAATGAAAATGCGCTTCTTGCGGAGGTTCGGCAGGATGACGCGCTTCACACGCTTCGTGATGTGACGACCGATACCGCCTTCTTTCTTGGCTTTACCGCTGCGGTGGATGTGGTGGCCGCGGGTAACGCCGACGCCGGTGATTTCACAGATTTTTGCCATATAGATTTTGGGGGAAAGAGGGCCGCGATACTAGCCGAGGACTTTGGGGCGTCAACCGAAAGTCCGGCTTTCCGTCATCAACGCCGTGGCCGACCCACCATCAGGCAGGTCGTCTGCGGGTTCATGAGGTAGCCAATGCCGAAATTGAGTGGCTTCACCGGGTAGCGCCCAGAGGAGTAGGCGGCGGTCAAATCCGGCTGCTGGCAGCCTGAAAAGATGCCCAGCGTGCCGCGATGGTTGCCATAGAGCCACAAATCCCAGCCGTACCGGACGAAATCGCGATATGGCACGCCCGAAGGGTCCTGGACGATGGCGCTGCTGTGCCGCAGCAGGTAATCGCGAATGTTGGAGAAGCCGTTTTCATGCATCAGGTAGGAAGCGCTTTTGAGGAAGGCCGGGATCCGGCCCAGCCGCGAAACGAAGGTCAGGAACGCCCCGCCAGCACTCACACCACCGTTGGAAAGATCTTGGCGGAAATAAAACACCCGCTTCACGCTGCCGAGACCATTGCGGCAGCGGATCATGAGACCGGTGTTTCCCGAGGAGCCGGACAGCGTGACATTGCCCGTGCCGTCGAGCCGTACCGTGTCGACGGACTCGACCGTGTAGCCCGTGCGGGCCATGAAGGCCAGCATCAGCGGCAGCACGCCACGAAACCGCGTGGCCTGCAAGTCGCTGCGCATCTCCGTCGTGATGAAGTAACCGCTCTGCATGATGGTGGAGACGGCATTGTGCAGACCGGCGAGGCCCTGCTCGATGTCCGGCTGCGACATTCCGCTCATGCGTGGCAGCGGCTCCGCCGGCTCCAGGCCGCACATCACGTAGGTTTCCGCCGAAGGGAACAAGGCGCTCGCAAACAGGAAATCCGGCCCGCTGAACGGGTAAAACATGGCGTTTGCTCCCTTGATGTCGCCAATCTCTGAACTGGCCCACGCCTGCAATGGCGCACGATGCACGGACTGATGCGTGGCCCACAGATGGTCCATGCGCAGCTTGTGCGCGGCCCAGGCGGAGGAATTGCGCACGTTGCTGGTCAAGCCGCTACCAAACATCGAGTCCATGCCGGCAAACAAGCGAGCGATGTCATTGATCGACTCCGACTGGGTCGGCACGTTCATCGATGCCGCTCCGTTGTAGAGAACCCGGTTGTCCGCGCTTTCGGCGCGCCTCACATTGCCGCCGCCGAGTGCATTCAGCACGCTGGTCCATTGATTGACCCGGTTTGCCGCTGTGTAGTTTTGGAACGCCGCGTCCGGCAAAGCGCAGCCCGCAAGGAGCGCCGTTAGGAGCGAGCCGCTGAGCACTCGGCGAAAAATGGAGAGATCACGATCTGATAGAGCCGTCATAGCGGCGCGAGAATATCAGACACAAACTATGCGCCAAGTAAGTCTTTATAGACTCTGGCAGCTTTATTTCCGCCTCGATTTACTCGTTATTGAAATTCAGCGGGACTTTTACAGGCCGCTGAATAGTCAATCGCTCTCCCCATCCCGCCTCATTTTGGCTGATGCATACCGATGCAATGGAACGCACCACCTTCGGTGACGAGATCCTTCGCCATCATGGAGATGATTTCACGGCCTGGGAAACACTCAGAGATCTTGTCTTCGGCCATGGCGTCCTTCTTCTTGTGTCCGAAGAGTGGGAGGAGCACAGCGTTGTTCATGATCATGAAGTTCGCATAGCTGGCCGGGAGGCGGCTAAGGCGCCAGTCCTTCATTTCGATGGCCTGGGGCATTTCGATCTCGATGATTTCGAGCTTGCCGCCGTCGGGGGCCTTCACGTCATCCAAGCGCTCACGTATCTCTTTGAGAACCTTATGGTTGGGGTCGGTCTCACGCGGCTCGACCATGCAGATGACTGCGTCTTCACGGATGAAGCGTACCACATCGTCGATGTGACCGTCAGTATCGTCGCCTTCGATGCCTTTCTTGAACCACACGATGTCCTTCACGCCCAGCATGGCCTTCAATTCCTTCTCGACCTCGGCCTTGTTGCCGGGCTTACCGCCGTGGCGGTTGGGATTGAGCAAAACGGCCTCAGTGGTCAGCAACGTGCCTTTGCCATTCGTCTCGATGGCCCCGCCTTCGAGGATCATCTTCGAGGTGAAGCGCTCCATTTTCAGCGCCGCCGCCGCCTTTTCAGGAATAGCATTGTCGAGATCCCACGGTGGGAACTTGCCACCCCAGGCGTTGAATTCCCAGTCGGTGATCGCCACCTTGCCGGTCTCGTTATGCTTGATGAAGATCGGTCCGTGGTCACGGCACCACACGTCGTTCGTGTTGTTCTCGTAGATGTCCACCTGGCTGAGATCGCCCTCGTTATCGGCGATGCTGAGGCGGATGTTCATGTGGCTGAGCATCGGCGCATTGATGCGCACGCGCTCGTAGCGGGAAATGACGCTGGCGATCTCACCAAACTTGTCCTGCAGCTTGTGGTAGGTCTTCGGACAGCTTTCCTTGTTGGAAGGCCACGAAAGCCAGATTGCCTCCTGCGGTTCAAATTCGGCAGGCAGACGGTAGTTTTGGGGATAGGCGGCTTTACTCATCAAGGTAGCGTTTGGTCAGGGGAGCGTAGGTGTCAATGCGGCGATCACGGAAAAACGGCCAGAT
>CANIZT010000202.1 GCA_947471905.1 Verrucomicrobiaceae bacterium | reverse complement strand
TGGAACATGGGCAGGAAGGCTTCGGAGAGATCCGCCTGCGCGAAGGCGGAGGCGCTGCTCAAACCGACAACGAGAGCGAGGATACGGGTAGTGGTGTGCATGAGTGAGTGGTGAATGAAACGTGCGAGCATACGTTGCGCGGAGATGGTGGGTTTCAAGTGATTGCGTCGTGAGATGATTTCTCGACGTGATCGGAGTCCGCCATTGACGGAAACAGCGGCGGACGGCTACGCTGATCCCATGAGTTCCAAAATTCTTTTCCTACTGCTGGCTGTGACGGGTCATGCCATGGCACAGCAGCCCATCGGTGACGGCAAAGCGGATGACACAGCGGCGCTGCAGCATCTGATCGACACGAGCGGCAGTGTGAAACTCGCGAAAGGCAGCTACCGCCTGACGAAAACGCTGACGGTGGACCTGACAAAGACGGGTTTCGCGGCCTTGAGCGGCGATGGCACGGCGCGCCTTGTGATGGCGGGCGCTGGACCGGCGCTGCATTTCATCGGCACGCATGAAGGCACGGCGGCACCGGAATCGTTCAAGCCGGAGGTGTGGGAGAATCAACGCACGCCGATGGTAGAGGGCATCGAGATCGTGGGAGCGCATGCGGAAGCCGATGGCATCGAGGCCACGGGCACGATGCAGATCACGCTGAGCCGCGTGGTGGTGCGCGAGTGCCGCCATGCGGTGCATTTGAAGAAGCGGAACCGCAACGTGCTGATCACCGCCTGCCATTTCTACCACAACACGGGCATCGGCGTGTTTTACGATGATGTGAACCTGCACCAGTCGAACATCGCGGGCAGCCACATCAGCTACAACGGCGGTGGCGGGGTCGTGTCACGCGCTGGGAACGTGCGCAACCTGCACATCGGCACCTGCGACATCGAGGGCAACCACGCGAAGGACGGACCACCGAGCGCAAACGTGGAGCTGGATTCACGCGGCGGCTCCATCGGCGAGGTGGCGATCACGGGCTGCACGCTTCAGCACACCAACAAAGCGCCAGACTCCGCGAACATCCGCATCATCGGCTCCGGCACCGATCCCTCCCTGCTGCGCCGCGGTGGACGCGAGTTCACCCGCGAAGGCAATGTAACCATCAGCGCCAATGTGTTCAGTGACGTGCAGGTGAACATCGAGATCCGCCACGCACGCGGCGTCACGGTCACGGGCAACACCTTCTGGGAAGGCTTTCAGCACGACCTGCTCGTCGAAGACAGCAGTAACATCGTCGTCACCGGCAACAACTTTGACCGCAACCCGCGCTACCTCGTGAACGGCAACGACAACGCCGAAAAGAACGGCGTCGTCTTCCTGCGCTGCGACGACAGCATCCTCAGCAGCAACGTCATCTCCGGCGTGTGGAAGCAGCGCGCGGCGGTGGACATCGAGTCCTGCAACCGCCTGCACATCTCTCACAACAGCGTCCTCGACAGCGATGGCGCAGGCATCCGCCTGGAGAAGGTGACGAACAGCCTCATCTCCGAGAACCTTATTCGCGACGACCGCGAAGCGGATAAGCGCAGCAAAGAGCCATCGCTCCTGATTCTCGACAGCAAGGACAACGTGACTGGACAGAACGTGCTGGGGAACAAGGGAGAGATGAAGTGAAGGGACCATTTTCGCCCCACAATCCCAGTCTCCGTTCTCTCCCTTGCCTCCTGTTCCAATCCTGATGCAGAGGAGATAACAGAGTTAACGGTGTCCCATCGTGGACCAAGTCACCAGCCTCGAGCATCCAGCATCCCCACGCCTCCTCGTCTCCAAGTCCCGTTGTCCGCCGAAGCCCCGGCGAAGACCGATCTCTTTTCTCACGCGGCGGAAGTGCGGTCTTCATCCGTCGGCCCACAACGGGGCATTCACCCCATGGCGCTCGTGTATCGTCATGCTTAGCTTGAGGTCATGAAAACTCACGAATATCCCCACCACGACCACGACATGCCTCGCCTCGACCAACCGCGGCAGCCCGCCACGGACTTCACCCAGCAGGTTACTCATACTGTCAAAGATGCGGCTCAGCACGCCACTCAGGCCGCTAAAGACCTCTACCAATCCGCCGCCACACGCGCCGAAGACACCTTGGTGCAGTCCAAGCAGTACGTCAGCGTCAATCCCCTGGCCGTCGTACTCGGCGTCTTCACGCTCGGTCTCACCCTCGGTTGCATGCTCGGACTGTCACATCACCACCAGGACCCCACGATACGTGAGCGGTTCGGTTGGTAACACGCAGTCCGGCTGTCCGGCTGTCTCCCTCATTCAGGCTCGGAGAGTCGCTTCTCCCAGCCACGAAACCCCACTTCTGTCCAGCTCCGCATACAAGTGAGGTTATGCCCCATTGGGAAAACGGCCTCCGGCATCCAGGTACAGTGGGGCACGTGTGGCTTGTGGCTGCACTCCACCGCCGAGAGTTCCAGAACTGCTATGAAAACGCACCCAATCTACCATCCGATCCTGCTTATCTGCGCCCTGCTGCTTGGCACAGTCGCAGCGCTTCGAGCCGACGTCACGACCCCTACAGTTCCAGCTCCAACTCCAGGTGCTCGAATCGAACAGAAACCGGGGATTTTCAGCCGGTTCTTTGGCCGCATAGCGGAGAGGCTTGGGGGAGCTAAAGATGACGATGATGATGATCAAAGATTCCGTCCACGCGGCCAGCAGTCCCCGTTCCCTCCTCCGGCCACTGGAACAACCGTCATCACCACCACGACGAACCTGGCACCCATCCGTTCCGAACACCTAGTTGCAAATCGCTATCCGCCCGTGCCAGTTGGCACGCGCAGCATCGCGCCGTCATCGTCGCGCTCATTTTCCGTTTCACGGGAAGTCCATCCTGCAGCGCCAGCGCCTCCTGTTCTCCTTGCCGAGCACTATCCGCGTGCGCCGGAAGAGATTCGCACTGCCATTGTATCTGCTAGCACGGTCGTTGCGAATGCTCCCACTGTCGTTCTGGTGCAAACGCTTCCAGCTTCGCGGCGGTTCCCGGTCTCTCCTCCGCGTTCAGCGCCCCTTGTCCCCTCTGCGCTGCGTAGTGCTACCCTGTCATTGCAGCAACAGCCTCAGCTCGTTCCGTCTGCTTCTATTCGTGCTCCCGTTGCGCCATCGGCTCCCACCACCCCCACCTCATCGTCGTCGTTGTTCGCAAATCGGATCCCCATTGCTGTCACGCCCTCCCAAGGTCCGCCATCAGCAAATCCTCCCAGCGCAGAGCCGCCAGCCCCTCCGCCTCTGCCACCCTTTGGCAGCCCCGTGCCCGGCCGCCGCGGTCTGGTCTATCCGCCCGGCCAGGAAGCCACCCCGGAGAACATGATCGATGTCACTGACTACGCCCCTGGAACCAAGGTTCGTGATCCGATCAGCAAAACTGTCTTCCGCGTTCCCTGGTCCTCATAAATCGCGCTCCATCTCCAGGTCTCCAAGTCTCTCCGTCCCCTTCTTCCCGCCCCCCCTTGCCCCTCATGAAACGGTCCATCCTCATCGCCTTCGCCACTACTGCTCTCTCCTTCCAAGCGATGGCGCAATCCCCCGACACGCCACCCACCACTCCGGATCCAGGCGAAAAAAAGCCCCTGATCCCCGGCTCACCCGTCCCGGCACCTGAAACTCCTCCTGTGCCTGGCCTGCCTCCATTGGTGCCACCCATCGTGCCACCCATCGTGCCACCGGCCGTGCCCCCTGTGATGCCTCCCGGTGTGCCTCCCGCACCCATGCCCGTCCCTGATTTGCCGCCTGTTCCTGTTCCACCCGTGCTTGGTCTGCCTGAAAAACCGGCAAAACCCGAACGTCCCGGCCATCCCGGTTTCGAACGCCCCGCTCCCGGAGCAGAAGAAAAAACCGGCAAGACCCGCATGCCCGGCAAACCCGGCAAACAGCCAGACGAGCCCGGAAGCCTATTCCCGGCACCCACTCCTCCAGACCCGGCACCCGCTCCAGACATGAAAGCGCCCTCAGCACCTCCGGCGGAGCCCGACGCGAATGCCACCCCACCGTCCACCGCCCCTGGCAGCACCGGCACCCGTCCCTTCCCTGGGAAAAAATTCACCGATCCGCGAGGGCGTCCCCTTGATCCTACTCTGCCCCCCCCAGTCCCCGGCACCCCGGTGCCCGTCGTCACCGCCACGCCCACCGTGCCCGCCGAACCAAAAAGCGCAGAACGACCCGTCCCACAGTTGCCCCCTTCGAAAGAGACCGCCAAGGTGCTTGAAGACGTGGGCAAACGTGACCGTCAGGCCGACGCCGCACAGGCCCGGAACATCGATAACAAAGACGATGCCAAGCGCCTGCTCATGAACATCCTCGGCGCCGTCGTTGGCGGTCAAAGCGCGACCCAGCCCCGTCCCGACAACCAGTCCCGCCCCGACAATCGCTCCAGACAGGGCTACCGGCCACCCGTCGCGGAAGTCGGTCGGACGCAGCAGGACCGGGAACGCAATGTCGGCATCATGGTGCATCGCTTCGAAGGGCGCAACCCACCCATCACCCCGCCTGGTGCCGTCTCCCGCGACCCCAGAAGCCCACAGTTCGCCCCGGGACAGCGCGCCCCGCAGTTCTACGAGGGCAACCGCCGCGTCGTGCGCTATGCTTCAATGCAGGAAATACCGCCCGTCATCGTCGCCTCCCAGCAGCTCAACCGCGTCCAGGTGCTCCCCCAAGCACAAAGCACCTACAGCGTGAGGCCCCAGGCACCGCAGGCAGGCCTCTACTACAACGACATCCCGCCTACCTACACCACCGGAGATGCCTATGCGGTCTCCTACAGCGTCGATCCCAATTCCGCCATCAGCCGGAATGACATCCTCTTCCGCCAAGGCTCGGCCGACTTTGCCGACGCTTATTCCTACGACCTCGTCATCGACGTGGCCGAAGCGATGAAGGCCCCCTCCCTCAGCAACCAAACCTTCGTCATCGAAGGCCACGCCTCCGCCGAAGGCGACTATGCCCAGAATCTCCTCCTGTCCCAGGAACGCGCCGAGCGCATCTCCCGTGAACTCGTGCGTCATGGCGTCAATGCCGAGCGTCTCATGCCCGTGGGCTACGGTGAAGCCGAAGCCGCCCATCCCGCCACTGCTGCAGAAAGTGAGCGCAGCCGCGACCGCCGCGTCATGGTCTTCCGCATGCGCTGAGCCTAGGCGACTGGCGGGGGCCGAGGCAACCGGAACGCAGTAGAAGTAGCCTGCCTTACGCAGCCCAAAGGGTGAGCGCAGCGAATCAATGTGCGGCCCGAGCGATTCTACCATCGTTCCCATCTGCCGCTTCGGCTCGTCCTCGTCCTCGATGCTTGGCTCAGGCATCCAGCATCAAGCACTCTACTGCAGCGGCCAAGGGGCCCGCGGTGGTGCCGGCTGAATGTATCCGTACCCGCCCACCGACATGCGGCTGGCCAGCGGAACGCCATAACCATACGTCGGCGTGTTCACGGGCACCAGATAGCGGTTCGACGTGTAGGTGCCGCGGTAAGACGGCCGATAACCGTACGTGGGCGCGCTATAAGATGCGCTGTAGGCAGAGTAACCGCTGTTGTAGCCCGCGGGGGTGTAGCCATAAGGACGGTTGTCGTAGCCGCAGGATGCCAGCGCACTGGCCAGCGTCAGGCTGCAGGCGAGCCAGGAAAAAGTTTTCATCAGGGTGGAGGTGGAGGGTTTAGTTGGTGGCAGGTTCAGAGTGATCTCGACACAAGGCTACGCAGCGGCGGGCCCATTCGCCATGGGGTCTCCAACCCAAACCCCATGCCATCTGCCGCTTCGTCTCGTCCTCGAACTCAGTGCTCAGTAAAACAGTCCACCGCTAATCGGTGAACTCATTGGCGGGACTTCGACTTGGCGTCGCGAGCAGGCGCGGGCTTGTCCCCACCATGGAACAGACCGAGAGCTTCGAAGGGCAGGGCGAGACCTTGACGCAGCACGGCGCTGCTGAGTTTGGTCCCTTCGACGGCAACCACCTTCGCCGCCCCCAAAACTCCCAAGGGCGAAACACGTATATCATCCAGCGGGCCGGTCACCTTCATCTCCATGAACAACACACTGATAGGTGAGAGAACCACTCCGGCGACACCGCGCAGGTTGGCACGGGCATGACCATCGACCACACGCCGGTTCAAATCGATCGTGCCGCGGGCGGTGACAACCACCGCTTCACCGCGCACCTTCATCGGCTCCAGGGTCACGAAGCCCTGGGTCATCGAGAACTTGGCGTCCACTTCACCGACACCTGAGTGACGTTCATGCGGGATGATCTTGGGAAACAGCGTGTAGGCCTGGTCGAGCAGAGGCACATGAACCACCGGTGCATGAGTCAGCGCCACGGAGCCGGTGCCGGTGGAGTTCTCCGGGTCGTTGCAAATGCCGCCCCGATAGATCAGCGACAGATCCGCATGCTCAAGACTGGCAGGCATCTTGCCCAGCCACGGTGTGAGCTCGCCCAGCTGCATCGTCTGGATTGTGACATTCGCCTTGCTCAAGATCTTGCCATCGTAGCTGCCATCCAAGGTGAAGCGCCCGCCCAGCATCTGCCCTTTCAATTCCTCGAACCTCCACCGGCGATGGTCATACGACAGCCTGCCGGTGAGATGATCGACATTCACCGGGTGATTCCGGACCACGACGGTCAATGCCGCCGCTTTGCGCACCTGCAAAGACTCAAGCGTCCAGTCGGATGAATGCGCACCCGTACGCAACACCAGCTTCTCGGCGACGATGTCGGGAAAGGTGGTGACCGTGACGCCGGCAGGCAGCGCAGCGGCAACCGAGGGCACATTGCGTGCGAGTTCCAGCAGGTTGGCGTTGCCGCTGATCCGGGCGATGGTCAGGGTGCCAGTGCTGCCTTGATGCTGCCCCTTGAATGCATCGCTGCGGCCTGCACTATCGGCCAACGTGCCTTCGATGTGCAACGGTGACTGATCCCAGTCCGAGCGGGTGAGTTCAAATTGCGCCGAGCCTTGAGCAAAGGTGATGCGGGAGGAGAGCTTCAGCTCAGCCTGTGACAGGTGGGCCGTGAGCTCCGCCTCCTGGATCGGCACCTCGTGCCACTCCACCTGTTTGCCTGCGCCGCGCAGGTCAGCGCTCCAGGTCACGGGTGCAGGCCGCAGGTCCAGGGCAAACGTGCCGCCGATGGTAAAGGGTGGGGCGCTCGTCTTGATCGCCAATTGTGCCAGCACCGCGCGCAGGGGTTTTAAGTCGAGCTTGAACGTTGTGTCAGGGGTGGCCCCGGTGGCAGTTGCGAGGATGATTTCACCGCCCAAGGCATAAGCAATGGCACCATTGTTCGTCTCCAGCTTGGCAATGACGATCCGGTCATCGCGCACCGTGAAGTCCGTGGTGAGGTGCTGGAAACTCACGGCGCCTAGGTCATCCGTCAGCGTCAGCGTCGCATCATCCGCCTGCCATCGGGTGACCGCGGAGCGCAGCCGCCATGCGTCCCTCCATAAGACGCCCACATGCAGCCCGCTGAATTCTATCAAAGGTTCCTTGCCTAGCGACAGACGGCTCAGTGCAGCCTCATTGAGTCTGATGCCACCCCAGATCGACCATGTTTGGCTGCTGGCGGTCAGCGTCAGACCACGCTCAGCCAGACGTTGCTTGAGCCTGGCTTGGGCGGTGCTCACCAGCCATTCGCAGCCGCCCCACAGCAGCAAGGCGATGCCAATGACGACACCGAGCACGAGGCGCACTTGGCGCAGATGGGGACTGGCGATCCAGGACATCCCCGACGCTAGGCAGTCTCGCGCAACAAAACGATGGGGTGTTCGCCCCATGAAAGGGTGACGCAACCCTTCGGCATTCCTTGTTCGATATTCGCTCCTACTCCTACTCGTCCTCGAATCAGTGATCAGTATTCAGTCATCCAGTAACCGACTACCGACTACCGACTACCGACTACCGACTACCGACTACCGACTACCGACTACAGTCTACCGCCTACCGCCTACCGCCTACCGTCTCCAAGTCTCCTCGTCTCTCGATCTCCGCTAGTCCAAGTTGCGCTTCTACGACGACAACGAGGAG
>CANIZT010000201.1 GCA_947471905.1 Verrucomicrobiaceae bacterium | reverse complement strand
TCGGGTGCGGTGTCTTCGGCGACGGACATGGCCTCGGGGCGCTCGGGCATGTCTTTTTGCAGGACTTTGAGCTGCTTTTCGAAGTCGCTGAGCTGTTGCTTGAGCTTCGAAGCGGTGGGTGAGTCTTTTTTGGCAACCTCCTCAACGATGGTTTCATCTGCAGGCACGAACTGTACTGCATCAACGGTGACGAAACCTTGCGAACCAGCATTGGAGATGAGTACAAAGCCCTGGCCGTTGGCTTCGAAGCGATAGGTGCCAAGTGAAGCAAATTGCAGGCCCTTGAGATTGTCAGTGACCATCTTGATACCTTTCAATTCCTCACCATCGGCATGCAGGATGGTGACGGTGGCATTCTCGGCGCGGTTGGGGCCGGCATTGTAGGCCACACGCACTTCGTAGCGGCCGGTCTTCGGAAGTTTTGGCGTGAAGGTGATGGTTTTCTCGCCTTTGCCATCGTTGTTGTCACTGACGTAACCGACGCCGATGTAGGGAGCGTAACTGGTGGAGTCTTTCCACATACCGACCTTTTGCGCGACGCTGTCATCGACCACGATGCCGGGCAAATCTGAAATGGCGATGGTCTTGCGCTTACGCAGATCGGCGCTTCCAGCATCGCGCAGATCATCTTTGAGTGCGGCGATTTGATCTTTGAGAGCTGTGACAAGTTTTTCATGCTGTTCCATTTGCGTTTCAGCAGCGCCATCGAGCGGCAATGGCGTGTCGATCCAATGGGCGACGTTGTCGGTGTAATTCTTGAGCGTCTTGGTGCTGCGCAGGATGCCAGCGAGGGCGTAGTAGTCGTGTGCCGAGATGGGATCAAATTTGTGATCGTGGCAACGGGCGCAGCCGATGGTGAGGCCGAGGAAGGCGCGGCCCATGGTGTCGAGTTGTTCATCGACAATGTCCATACGCAGCATTCCTTTGTCCTGTTCCTCGTAGTTCGTGGGGCCGAGGGCTAGAAAGCCGGTGGCGGTGACCTGACGACGGCGTGCAGCGGCATCAGCGGCGGGTAGGAGATCGCCCGCGAGATGTTCGGTGATCATGCGGTCGATAGGGACGTTGTCGCGGATTGACTCGACAACATAGTCGCGGAAACGCCACGCATCTTTAAACGGTAGTGAACGGCCACCACCGGAGGATTCGGCGAAACGCGTGATGTCGAGCCAGTGAGAGGCGAAGCGTTCGGCGAAAGCGGTAGAGGAGAGATAGCGATCAACGACGGCCTCATAGGAGGAAGGAGAAGGATGAGAAGAATGAACGAAGGCATCGGTTTCTTCCTGCGTGGGCGGCAGACCGGTGAGATCGAAGGAGAGGCGGCGAATGAGTGTGCGCGGATCAGCGTCGAGAGCGGGTGTGAATTTGTTCGCTTCGAGTTTGGCGAGGATGAAGCGGTCGATGTTGTTCGCGGGCCAGGATTGGTTTTGAACCGCAGGCGGTGAATGAGCCAATGGCGGCTGAAAGGACCAGAAACTGGCGTCAGCGCGTGGCTGACGATGAGAGACGCTTTTTTCGGCGGTGCCGTCGCGTGGATCGGGCGCGCCGGATTCGATCCAGAGTTTGAGGTCGGCGATTTCGCTGTCTTTGAGCTTTCGCTTCGGGGGCATCTTCAAATCGCGGTCAGCGTAAGTGACGGCCTGCCAGAGTTTGCTCTCGGCAAGTTTGCCGGGAGCGATGGCTGGGCCGGAATCGCCGCCTGTCTGCCAGCCCGCGCGGGAATCAAGGCGCAGGCCGCCCTTCTGCTTGTCGGGGCCGTGACAGTCAATGCAGTTGGCGATGAGCAGCGGGCGGATGCGCTGCTCAAAATGCGTCAGGTCCGCTGCATGTGCGGCGGTGAGCGTGAAAGCGAGTACGAGGGCGCGTTGGATCATCAGAGGGTGCGAACGCAAACGGGCGCGGCTTTGCGGCTCTTTCAGGCGGTGAAGCGCAGAATGTGATGCTGCGCATGACGGCTGATGAGCTGGGTTTTGGTGAGCGCAGCTTGTTTGGCCATGTGCGTGAGATTAGACAGTGTCTCGGGAAAGTCGTAGGCGGCGACGTGGGCACAGGCTTCGTCGAGATGTTCGGGCAGTACTTCAGTCCATTGTGTGCGCATGAAGTTGAGGTAGCCTTCGAGGCAGTGCTCGCGCGTCTGGTCTTCCTCGCGCACGACATCGACCATGATGAACTGGCCACCGGGAGAGAGGTGCTGGGCACAGGCGTGAAAAAGCTGCTGTTTCGCGGCTGCATCGAGATGATGCACGGCAAAGCCGGTGAAGATGATGTCGAAGGCTGAATCGGTGTCCTCAACGGCCTGTAGCATGTCTTGGTGATGCAGCGCGGTGTTTGGGATACCGTTCAAATAAGTGAGTGCCTCATCGAGCGCAGACAAGGAGAGATCGACGCCATCGTAGCTGGCCGGTGGTGCAGCCTGAAGGCAAGGAGCGAGAAAACGCGCATTGCCACAGCCGAGGTCGAGCAGGTGATAAGGCCCTTTTTGATATCGCTGACACAACAAATCAGCGACCTGCGCGTAGATCTCGCGATGGAACATGTAGTTCTTCTCCGAGATCGCGTCGTAGAGTGTCCAGGACTTGCGGAAGAGGGCGGTCTGGTCGTCAGCAGTTGGGCTTATTGGCATGCAGACGTTATCAGAGCACATGGCAGGCCTGCATGCCAATAAGTGAGCTACGCAACTCCGCCGACAAGTGATTCACCAGTGGGAACGCCGCTCACGTGGGGTAACGAACGCGCCACCAGGACTGAGTGGGCTGTGATTATTGCGTTCCATCGGCGTGATGTAACGGCCGCCAGGGCTATAGGGGCTGCGTGCAGGACGCGGAGTGACGTAGCAGGAGGTGAGAGTGCTTACAAATAGGGTGGCAAGGAGGATGGGCTGCATTTTCATGATGCTTTATTGAACACCCAATCCTGAAATTGTTGCAAGAGAGCAGTCAAAAGTCTCCGAGTCATTCTGCGGTGCGTAGAAAGGCCGGGATTTTCACTTTCGTTTCCTGCGTCCCGTTTCACAGTCCCCGCTCTCAAACCCCGACCCACCATGACACCCGCCGAAGCCAAAACCCAGCTCGACAATCAAGTTCGCGAAATCATCAACTGGCATTTCTCGCCAGAAACCGGCTGCCCCTTTTGGCTGGATTGGGCAAAGAAAAACTTCGACCCACGCGGTGTGGTGAACTGCTACGAGGACATCATCGCGAAGTTTCCGCACTTCGAGGATGAGTGGTTGCGCGATCTGCAGCCCGAAGTCTGGGTGCCAGCAGCGTTCAAAGGCAAGCCATTCAACATTTTTGAAACCGGTGGCACCACTGGCATGCCGAAGCAGCGCATCGGCTGGAATGACTTCCGCGTCGATTACGAAGAATTCAGTCATAAGCTCGACGACAAGCACTTCCCGCCGGGTGAAGCCTGGATCATGGTCGGCCCGACCGGTCCGCGTCGTCTGCGTCTCGCGGTGGAGCATCTGGCGAACTATCGCGGTAGTTCCTGCTACTTCGTCGATCTCGATCCGCGTTTCGTGAAAAAGGCGATCTCGAACAAGCAGTTTGATGTCGCACGTCAGTATATGGATCACGTCATTGATCAGGCCGTGCTCATCTTGAAGAATCGTAAGGTTTCCGCGATCTTCACCACGCCGAAGCTGCTCGAAGCTCTTGCTGAGAAGGTTGATCTTTATAGCACTGGTATCCGCGGTTGCTTCGTCGGCGGCACTACGATGACACCGCAGTATGTGCGCTTCATCGTCGAGGAAGTGCTGGAGAACCGCATCGGCTTCTACCCGACCTACGGCAACACGCTCATGGGACTTGCTGCCAGCGTGCCTTTGACACCAGAAGACAACTTCTCCATTTCCTACTACGCGCCGCAGCCACGTGCCGTGCTGCGTGTCGTCGATCCGAAGCAGACCGACCAGACCGTCGAATACGATGCCTGGGGCCGCGTGGAACTGACCACGCTGACCAAAGAATTCTTCATGCCACGCTTCTTGGAGCGCGACGAAGCCATGCGCCGCAAGCCGCGTGCGCCGTATGCGTGGGACGGTGTCGCTGATGTGCGTCCGTTCGGCGCGATGGAGAAGACCATCGTCGAAGGCGTGTATTAATCTGGCCTCAACTTTGCGCCGTTTTGTTGCCGGGGATGCCTCATTCGCATCCCCGGCTTCTTTTTGCGGTCGGCGGGTGAAAAACTCCCGTTTGCATTCCCGCCCATCTCACGCTTTAGGAATCGAAGCCAACCACCTTTGAAGAACCACACGCACGAGACGGCATGAAGATCGCACTGGATGTCATGGGCGGCGATTTCGCCCCTCAAAATCCCATCGCTGGCGTCAAACTCGCCCTCGAAGCACTGCCCGCGATCACCAAGCTGTTTCTGGTGGGCATTCCCGAGGTCATTGAGAAGGAATTGAAGCTCCAAGGCGTCTCCAGCCCGAAATTGGAAATCGTTCCAGCCAGTCAGGTCGTCGATATGTCCGACAGCGGCTTGGATGCCGTGCGCAAGAAGAAAGACAGCTCCATCAGTGTTGCCGTGGATATGGTGAAAAATGGCAAGGCAGACGCCGTCGTCAGCGCCGGGCACACAGGTGCCGCCGTGACCGCCTCCTTGATCAAACTGCGCACTCTCACGCACATCGAGCGTCCGGCCATCGCGTCGATCATGCCCTCTCTGACCAAACACTGGGTGTTGATCGATGCCGGGGCCAATCCTGACAGCGAACCGGCGCATCTGGTGCAGAATGCCATCATGGGCAGTGCTTTTGCCCGCCACGTTCTCGGTCGTGACAATCCGACTGTCGGCCTCATGTCGAACGGCACCGAGGAGGAGAAAGGCAACGCGCTCTGCAAAGAAACAAACAAGCTGCTGCGCCAAACCGCCGGGCTGAACTTCATTGGCAACGTAGAAGGCCATGACGTGTGGGAAACGCCGCCGGATGTCGTCGTGTGCGACGGCTTCACCGGGAATGTCATTTTGAAAAACGCCGAAGCGCTGGCCCACACCATCTTCAGCATGGTGAAGAGCGAAATCAAAAGCGGCTTTTGGACCAAGATCGGCGGCCTGCTCGCGAAGCCGGCCTTCAAACGCGTCCACACCCGCACCAACCCCGACGAGGTCGGCGGCATGCCGCTGTTGGGCCTCCGCGGCATCACCATCATCTCCCATGGCAGTGCATCTCCGCTTGCCATGAAGAACGCTATCCGGCAGGCTTGCGAATCCATCCAGCATCAGGTGAATCCGCACATCGAAGCCGCCGCCACCGCCCATTCCATCGCTCTCCATGCCCGCCCCCAGTAACCAGCCTTTTTGCGCCTCCAGTATCATCGGCACCGGCAGCTACATGCCGGAGAAAATTCTTACCAACGACGACCTCTCGAAAATCGTCGAGACCAATGACGAATGGATCACCTCGCGCACCGGCATCAAGGAGCGCCGCATCGCTGCTGACGATCAGGCCACCAGCGATCTCGCCTCTGAGGCCGCCCGTCGTGCCATGACCGCCGCCGGTGTCAAGCCGGAGGACATTCAGCTCATCATCGTCGCCACGGTGACGCCGGACATGTTCTTCCCGTCCACAGCCTGCATCGTGCAGAAGAAAATCGGCGCAGCGAATGCTGTCTGCTTCGATATTTCCGCCGCCTGCTCCGGCTTTTTGTATGCGTTGCAAGTGGCACGCCACTTCATCAACACCGGCAACCGCACCACCGCGCTGGTCATCGGTGCGGAAAAGCTCAGCACGCTCATCAATTGGAAAGACCGCAACACCTGCGTGCTCTTTGGCGATGGTGCCGGGGCGGTGGTGATCCGTCGTGACGACGCCGGTGGCATGAATGCTCCTGGCCGCGTGCTTTCCACCGTCATGGGCAGCGATGGCAATCTGACGGACCTGCTCAAAGTCCCCGGTGGCGGTTCCGCCTGTCCGATCACGCCGGAGAATGCCGATTCACGACCGAACACGATCCACATGGAAGGCCGCGAGACCTTCAAACACGCCGTCACCCGCATGCTTGAGGCCGCCCAGCAGGCGCTGGAAATGGCCGGGTTGACGGCTGCAGATGTTTCTCTTGTCATCCCGCATCAGGCAAATGCTCGCATCATTTCTGCCATCGCCGACCGGCTGGATTTGCCGATCGAGCGTGTATTTATGAATCTCGATAAATATGGCAACACCAGCGCTGCCACCATCCCTGTTGCCCTCGACGAAGCCAACAAGGCCGGCCGCCTCAAAAAAGGCGATGTGATCCTGCTCGTTGCCTTTGGCGGCGGTTTCACTTGGGCCAGTTCCGTGGTGCGGTGGTAATCCTGGGGCGCGGCATTCCAATGCCGCTCGGGTTTGAGCTGCATTTGCGCTTTGCAGGACACGGCATCCCGCCATATTCGCCGCCCTTCGTTCCCACTGACTCATGGCATCCAAGCGCATCGTCCTCAAATTCGGCTCCGGCATCCTCACGCGCAAAGACGCGCCCGAGCCGGATCCTGTGCAGTTGCGCAAGCTCGTCGAAGCCGTCGCCTTGCTGAAACGGGCCGGGCATGCCGTCGTCGTCGTCAGCAGCGGTGCCGTTGCCTCCGGGTTGAAGCCGCTCGACTTCCAACAGCGTCCTTCGGACGTGACCACGCTTCAGGCGCTTGCCGCCGTGGGCCAGACGCATCTCATGCATGCCTATGAGTCGCTGCTGCGTGATCACGGCCTGCACGTGGCCCAGCTTCTTGTCACGCACGAGGACTTCGAGAACGCCGAGCGTGCGCCACGCATGCGGGCGGTGATGGATCGTCTCATCGAATTCTCCCAAGTCGTACCCGTCATTAACGAGAACGACTCCGTTGCCATCGAGGAACTGCGTTACGGCGACAACGACAAGCTCTCCTCCCGTGTCGCCCGCTTCTGGGGCGCGGATGTCTTGATTCTGCTCACCAGCGCTCCCGGACTGCTGCGCGACATGAAAAAGCCCGAGGAAGGGCCGATTCCTGTCGTCGAGAACGTCGATGACGTGATTCACCACGCCGAGGAGGAGAAATCCACGCTCGGCACCGGCGGCATGATCTCCAAGCTACGTGCAGTGCAGGACGCCGTGCATGGCGGTGTCGAGTGCATCATCGCCTCCGGTCGTCATGCCGAGCAGATTCCCGGTTTGGTCGAAGGCAGGGGAGTTTGCACGCGCTTTCCGGCTTCACGCTCGTAATCCCGCTTCACATGGCCTCTCCCGACATCGCAACGCTGCTCATTCACTGCCCGGATCGTCCTGGACTCGTGCATGATGTCACCGGTTTCATTTCCTCGCATCAGGGCAACATCATCGATCTCCAGCAGCACATTGATCCCGATCAGAACGCCTTCTTCATGCGCCTGGAGTGGAGCCTGGAGAAGTTCACGCTGGAGAACGAGGAGATCGAAGCCCGTCTGCAACCGATGGCACGTCGTCATGAAATGCAGATGCGCCTCAGCTTCGCCAGCCAGCGCAAACGCATCGCGTTGTTCGTCACGAAGGAAAACCACTGTCTCTACGACCTGCTCGCCCGGCATGAATCAGGCGATCTGCCCGTGGACATCCCGCTCATCGTCGCCAATCACGAAACGTTGCGGCCGGCGGCGGAGCGCTTCGGCATTCCGTTCCATCACTTCCCGATCACGAAAGACAACAAACTCGCGCAGGAAGCCGCGCAGATCGAATTGCTGCGCCAGCATCGCATCGACACCGTCGTGCTGGCCCGCTACATGCAGATTATCAGCCCGGCGATGATCGCCGAGTTCCCGCAGGGCATCCTAAACATCCACCACAGCTTCCTGCCCGCGTTCGTCGGCGCCAAGCCCTACCACCAAGCCTTTCAGCGCGGGGTGAAGATCATCGGGGCCACCAGCCACTACGTCACCCCCGATCTCGATGAAGGCCCGATCATTCATCAGGACGTCATGCGCGTGAGTCACGAGGACAGCGTGAATGATCTCGTCCGTCTCGGTCGCGATTTGGAGAAAAACGTGCTCGCCAAAGCGTTGTGGTGGCACGTCCGTGATCGTGTGCTTGT
>CANIZT010000200.1 GCA_947471905.1 Verrucomicrobiaceae bacterium | reverse complement strand
TGGCACCTCATCGGCCACCTCCAGTCGAACAAAGTGCGCAAAATCCTCCCACTGGTGCGCTGCATTCACAGCATCGACTCTCTGAGCCTCGCCCGTGATGTGGATCGCATCGCTGCAGAGCTTGGTTTGTTTTCCAAGGTCTTCATCGAAGTCAATCTAGCCGCCGAAAGCACCAAGCACGGCTTCAACGCCGAAACCTTGCGTTCTAGCCTCGAATCCTTGTATGCGCTGCGCCGCCTCGAAATCCAGGGGCTCATGTGCATCCCACCCTTCGATCCCGATCCCACCAAAAGCCGTCCCTACTTCATCCAACTTCGCGATCTCCGCGATCAACTGGAAAAACTCGGCGCCGCACCGCTCCCGCTCCTCAGCATGGGCATGAGCCACGATTTCGACATCGCCATCGAAGAAGGTGCCACCATCGTCCGCGTCGGCAGCGCCATCTTTGGCGAGCGTCCAGCGCTCCGCTGAGCCATCAAGCGGCGTATTCGCCTGCCAGAAATCCGACGCGTGCCGTTGAGCACGTTCGTGTGCATGGGGGCTTGGGCGTTCAGGTGGAATACGTCACAAAGCCTATGGCTATATGTTTGCTGATCAAGTTTATGTATCCAGAGAGACATCATCCCATTCTTCTGGAACGCCAATAATCCAATCGAAAGCTCTTCTTCGCGCTGCTACTAGCAACTCGGATATCTCAAAGGGCAAGTCATGTGCTCTCCAAGAACGGACTGCCCAGTGAAGTCTGTAATGAAAATCTGCTTCCTGATAGATTTCATTAAAGGGGCGAAGAGATGCGAGTGCGATTTGGTTCTTCGGCACAACGAGTTCACCCCAAAATAAATCAGCTAGATTGTCTGGAGCATCTTTGAATGGATCAAAAACGATGAGATTCATTGCCCATGCACAGCTCAGGACAGACTCACCGTGCCAGTAGGCCCAATTTCGATCCTGTTCACTATATGATGACTTTGTGAGAAAGATTTTTTCATTCGGGGTGAGGTGTTCCTCAAGCCCATCTTTGCGGATGCGTTCCAATGTTTCACTGGCTGAGTCTCCAAAGCTAATGCCAACAATGTATGACATGGTAAACGCACGCGAAGCGACTTCGCAAGCGCTGCGAGGAGTCAAGTCGGGGAACGAATCGAGCAAGGGAAGATTCGGATTCACCGGTATACCTGCGAGACTGAGTCGAACTTGGCTGGCATCTTTTGCTTCTTCGGGAGTCATTCAATTATGTTTACTACAGGTGGGTTTGCCATGTCACCAACAAGTATGGCACTACTATAGGGGATCTCTGAAGTAATCCATCTCGATGGTCATCAACCCGTGTCTTCTCACCTCCGCTCCGCCTTGTGCTTCGCAAAGATGGCGAGGCAGCGGTCCCGCTCGGTGTGGTGATCGACCATGGGGAGCACATAACCCGGCGCGAGGCGCAGGCCGGGCTTTGGTGGCTCGTGGAGGAGCGGGGCGGGCACGTCTTTGAGTTCGGGCACCCATTGTTTGATGAAGACACCGTCGGGGTCAAAGCGGGCGCTTTGGAGCCAGGGGTTCTGGATGCGGAAGTAGGGCGCGGCGTCGGCTCCGGTGCCGGCGGACCATTGCCAGCCGCCGTTGTTGCTGGCGTTTTCGCCATCGACGAGCTGCTGCATGAAGAAGGCCTCGCCGAGACGCCAGTCACAGTGCAGGTCCTTGGTGAGGAACATGGCGGTGATCATGCGCAGGCGGTTGTGCATGATGCCGGTCTGCAAAAGCTGGCGCATGCCCGCATCGACGATGGGAAAGCCGGTGGTGCCGGTGGCCCAGCGCTGGAAGTCGGCATCGGTGCCGGGCCATGGCATGCCGCGCCAGTCGGGATTGAACTCCTCGTCGAAGACGTTCGGGTAAAACCACAGGATGGCGAAGTAGAACTCCCGCCACGCGAGTTCTTTGATGTAGGTGCTGGCCTTTTCGATGTTTGCGCACCGCTGATACAGCTCGCGAATGCTGATGAGGCCGTAGCGCAGATCCTGGCTGAGCATGGAGGTCGTCTGGCCTGCCGGGGTATTGCGATTCGCGGTGTAGCATTGCACAATGCCGGTGTCGATGAAGCGCTTCATGCGATCCCGTGCTGCACGTTCACCGGCAGCGGGAATCTGCGCGGTGCAGGCGGGCAACTGCCAATGCGCGAGCGTGGGCAGCGGCAGGCTCATCACTTTTCCATTGGCCTGCGGTCCCAGCGTGGTGATGCGGCCTTGGGGCGCGTGCTTGTTGAGCGCCAGCCAGTTCTTGGAATAGGGCGTGTAAACTCGGTAGGGTTGCGCATTGAGCGTGAGCACCTCGTCAGGTTCATGCATGACGCTGTCTTTGTACGCGTGGCACTCGATGTCGAGCCTCATGCAGACCTCGCGAACTTTCTGCTCCATGGCGCGGCCATAGGTGTCGTAGTCGCGATTGAAATAAACCGCGCTGGCCTGGGTCTCGCTGATGAGGCGCTCGATCTCGGCATCAGCGCGACCACTGCGAATGATGAGGCGGCTGCCGAGGGTTTCGAGGTTCTTGGCGAGGGAGGCGAGATTGCCGCAGAGGAACTGCTGCCGGTTCGGGCCGGTCCAGCCGTGGCTGTGTTTCCAATCGCTCAAAATATAGACTGGAATGACCTGATCGGCGGCTTTCGCGGCAGCTTGGAGCGCGGTATTGTCGGTGAGGCGGAGATCGCGGCGGAACCAATGGAGAACGGTACGAGGCATGAATATGGGCAGGGGAGAGACAAGATACGGTCAGCTACCGACAAAAGCCGAGGCTAAACTTGGCGGCATTGTAACGGATGTTCGTGATGAATATTCCATTGCGCTGCCGTTACTAGAAGTGCCATATCTTCCAACCTCACCCTCTGAATCTCCTTATGCCTTCGTCAGCCCGCGATAACGATGAACCTAAGTCCTACACCGCCGCCTGGATTGCCGCGCTCCTGTTGATCGTCGCTTTCGTGATTGGCCTGCTGATTTATCCGCCGCTGTATGATGCACCAAAGCATGAACCGTCGAGCTTCACGCTCTTCATTGGGCGCTTTCATCCCATCATTCTGCATCTGCCGGTGGGTGCGTTGGGTTTGCTGTGCCTGTTTGAGCTGATCTGCTCCACACGTCGAGGCGAGGATAAATTTGGCGAAGCTTCACTGCTCATCCTTGTGGTCGGGGCTGCTGGCGCGGTGATGGCGGTCATGGCTGGCATCATGCTCTCGCGTGAAGGCGGTTATGTAGGGGGTAATTTTACACTGCATCAGACGATGGGCATTCTCGGCACGGTGGGTGTCTTGCTTGCGCTGGTGGTGCGCATCGTGGCGATGGGGCGGGAGAGCATGGAACTGCTCAATGCTTATCGAGCGCTCTACTTCATCAGCTTCGGCATCATGGGCCTCGGTGCTCACTTTGGTGGCAACATCAGTCACGGGAACAAGTTCCTCACCGAGCATGCGCCTGCCTTCATCAAGGAACCGATGATCGCCATCGAGAAGTGGATGCTCAGCTTTGTGGAGAAGCCGAAGGCCGAACCCGAACCGAAGCCAGAGCCTGAAACGGCACCGAAAGCTGAACCCAAGGCCGAACCGAAAACTGAACCTTCAACGACACCGAACACGCCTGCGCCAACACCCACCGCCGCTCCTACCAGCGGCGAGAAACTCGTCTTCCAGCACGTCATTCTCCCCGTTCTCACAGCCAAGTGTAACAAGTGCCATGGCGAGGAGAAATCGAAGGGCGATCTGCGCATGGATACCTATGTAATGGCGATGAAAGGCGGCGAGAACGGCAAGAACTTCGTTGCGGGCAAGCTCGACGAGAGCCTCAGCATCGCCCGTATCTTGCTGCCCGACAGTGACGACGAGCACATGCCACCCGAAGGCAAAGACCAGCTCACGCCCGAGGAAATCGCCCTGCTCAAGTGGTGGGTCCAGCAAGGAGCCAGCGGCACGCAGAAGGTCAGCGGCGCCACATTCCCCGCCGAACTCAAAGCAACTGTTGAGGGAATCCTGAAAGGCTAGCCCAACTTTCGCCTTTTGTTGCCTTGTACTATTTCTGCTGAAAAACCGTCTCATGAAACCAACCCAACTCCTCCTCGCCCTGGCACTTGCCTTCACCGCACATGCCGCCGATGACAAAGCCGCTGCCGATCCTTCCCTCACCGCTGCGATGCAGAAGGTGAACGCCACAGGCGCCTCGCTGATGCCCATCGCCGCCGATGCGAAGACATTTCGTTTCACCGCATTGAATGTCGCCAAAGAATTCGCCGACGCTGGTCTCGAACCGCTTGCACCGATTGCCGACAAGATCGCCTCGCTCGACATTGCGCGCAGCAAGGTCACCGATGGCGGCCTCAAAGCCATCGCAGCGATGAAGAACCTCAAGGAATTGCACCTCGAAGGCACCGCCATCGGTGATGCTGGTCTCGATCATCTCAAGGGCCTCGCTGAACTCGAATACATCAATCTTTACAACACCAAGGTCACGGATGTCGGTGTCGCCAAACTTGCCGGACTCGGCAAACTCAAGGCGATCTATCTCTGGCAGTCCGGCGTCACGAAGGCTGGCGTTGCTGCGTTGAAGGCCAAACTGCCGCATGCGCACATCAACACCGGCTGGACCGCTGAAGATGATGCCAAGCCCGTCGCGGTGGTGGCCGCCGCACCTGCGGCTGCTCCGGCGAAACCTGCCGCAGCTCCTGCTGCTGCCGCTGCCGTTGCCAAACCGGCGGCAACGCCTGCTCCCGCCGCCGCACCTGCTACGGGTGGCAAACTCGATCCTGCGATTGCTGCGAAAGCGGTCATTTACAAAGACATCGTCGCCTCGATCATGAGCGCGAAGTGCATTGCCTGCCACGGCTTGGAAAAGAAGAAGGGAAAACTCCAGCTCCACAACTTCGCCGCCATCATGAAAGGCGGTGGCGATGGTGCAAACACCGTGATCGCAGGCAAGGCAGCCGACAGCCTCATGCTCACCCGCATCAATCTTCCCGCCGATGACGATGAGCACATGCCGCCGAGCGATGAGAAGCAGGTCACCAAAGAAGAACTCGCTATTATGAAGTGGTGGATCGAAAACGGTGCCTCTGAAACCGCCACCGTGGCCTCGGTCAAAGCGCCTGCCGACGTTGAAACCGCGCTTGCTGTGATGCTTGCCAAAGGATTGCCGAAAGCGGATGCCGCCGTTGCAAAAGCTGCTAAACCCAAGGCCAAACCCCTGACCGATGCGGAGAAAAAACAGGTCGCAGAGATCAGTGCCAAGATGCAGGCGCTCAATGCCTCGCTCATGCCGCTCGCGCAGGACACCGAGCAGCTTCGCCTTGGTGTGATCAATGCCGCCGACAAGTTTGGCGACAAAGAGCTCGCGCTCCTCGCTCCCATCGCCGCGCAAATCGTCTGGGTAGATCTTGCCCGCAGTCAGATCACCGATGCCGCTGCGGACACGCTCGCGAAGATGACCAATCTCGAACGTCTGCATCTTGAGAACAGCAAAATCACCGATGCTGGCATTGCCAAGCTCGGGGCGCTGCAAAATCTCGAATACCTCAACCTCTACGGCACCAAAACAACAGATGCCGGCATTGCCAAACTCGCTGTAGCCAAAGGACTGAAGAAACTGTTCGTCTGGCAGACTGGCGTCACGCAAAACGGTGCCAAGGCCCTCGAAGCGCAACTTCCCGGCCTCAAAGTGAACGTTGGTCTTACCGAAGCTGAGATCGCCAAGCTCACCGCTCCTCCTCCTGCACCTCCCGCGCCGCCGACTGCTCCTGCGAAGGCCGCCGACCCGAAAAAGGCCGATCCTAAAGCCGCCGCAGCTCCCGCGAAGCCTACTGCCGCTGGCAGTGACGTCATCAAGACGATCATGAAGAATTATCACAAGCCTGAAGATGCTCTGTGCAAAAAAGTGAGCGGTGGCACCGCTACCGACTCCGAACTCGCCACGTTGCTCAAAGCATATCAGGATATGTGCGCCGCCATGCCGCCAAAGGGCGACAAAGCCGCCTGGGTTACCAAATGCCAGGCCCTCATCGGCTCCGTGAAGAAAATTCAAGCCAAGGACGCGACTGGCGTCGCTGCCTACAAGGCTGCCGTGAACTGCAAGGCCTGCCACACCGATCACAAGGGCGCATGACTCGCAGCACCGACGGCTTGTCGGCTTTTCTTGTTTTGGCGACGAATCGTCGCCCCTCCAATCTTTGCTGACGCGTATCTTCGTAGCGTTCACAAAGGATGATGCTAAACATCCTGCCCCTCCATGCGTTCCACTTCGATGAAACTCCCCCTCACATGCTGCGCCATCATCGGCCTTCTCACCTCTTGTCACCGCTTGGAGGAACGTGAGGCCATCACTGAGACGCGCGAGATCTCTAGCTACGCGGGTAAACAACATGTCGATATCCCTAGCTCCACGCGCTTCTTTGATGATGCCAAAGAAAAGGAACAGGCACGGCCCAACTTCCGCGAACTGCTTACCTGGACGGTTCCTGAAGGCTGGACCGAGTCCGCAGCTCAAGATCCCAGCGGCATGCGCATGCTCGATCTTCGTTTCGGTCCGAATCAAGAAGGCGAATGCTACATTTCTCTCATGCCCGGTCCCGCAGGCGGCCTAGAGGCGAACGTGAACCGCTGGCGCACGCAGATGGGCCAGACGCCTTACACAGCGGATGAAATCGCCAAACTCTCGAAGAAACCCTTCTTCAATCGCGATGCGACCTTCATCGCCTTCGATGGCGATTTCAAAGGCTTCGGTGCCGAACAAGCTAAAACGGGCTATCGCCTCCTCGGTCTGATCCACAGTGCCGAACAAGCCACCATTTTCGTCAAACTCACCGGCCCCAAGGCGCTCGTTGATCAAAATGCCGCCGCTTTTGACACCTTCTGCCAGTCGATCAAACCGAATTCGGCTTTGATGAAGCACGAGTAGTCTGACCGAACCTGAGCACTTTCACTTTCGCCCCACCGTGTCTTCTCCTTCCTCATCTCCTCTCGCGAAACTCTTCGCCTTCATCACCTCATTCGGCCTCGCCACGTTCACGCTGAGCATGCTGCTGCTCATCACGTTTCTCGGCACACTCGAGCAGGCGGAGTATGGCCTCGTGGCCAGTCAGGCGCGTTACTTCGAGTCCTTTTTCATCGACCGCATCGACATCGGTGCCTGCTGGCGTGCGCTGGCCTTCAATGCGTATTGGGACATCGGTAATGTGACGCTGCCGCTCTACATTGTGCCGGGCGGCTACACTTTGATGGCGATCTTGTTCGTGAATCTGTTCTGCGGCGGCATCGTCCGCATCCGCAAGTCGCCGAAAACGATCGGTGTCATCATCTCGCACTTCGCCATCCTGGGCATGATCGCTGCCGGAGCGGTGAGTTACCATTTTGCCAAGGAGGGCAGCCTGAATTTGGTGGAAGGGCAGACAAACGATGAGTTTCAGAGCTTCCACGAACGCGTCATCGAGATTCAGAAGGTGCAGACGGATGCAACGGCGAAGCGAAGCGCTCTCGTGATTGGCGACAGCAAATACAAAGATCTCAGCGCCGGCAAAGGCCGCACCTTCACGCATGACAGTCTGCCGTTTGATTTGATGCTGACGAACTGGAAGCAGAACTCACAGCCGAAGCGAGATGCCGAAGGCTCCCGCAGCGATGCGGTGGACGGTTATTTCATTCAGGAGCTCAGCATGCTCGATGAAGCTGGTGCAGCACACCCTGATGAACAGCTTGCGAGTGCCTGTGTCGTCGTGGCGAAAGACAAAAAGACCGGCGACGAGCAGAAAGGCATTCTGTGGGAGTTTGCGGCGGCTCCGCTGACGCTCACGTTCGGCAGTGACAAGTATCTCGTCTCGCTCACGCATCGCAGCTACAAGCTGCCGTTTGCGGTCCGTCTCGATCAAACCGAGCAAGAAAAACATCCCGGCACCGAACGTGCGCGGCGCTTCACCAGCAAGGTCACCAAGATCAATGGCAGCCATGAAGAGAAGCGTATCGTCACTATGAACGAACCGGTCCGCAGCGAAGGCTACGC
>CANIZT010000199.1 GCA_947471905.1 Verrucomicrobiaceae bacterium | reverse complement strand
TTTGCCATCGTAACTCGTCCATTCCGCTATGTTCAAAGCTGCATGCCCGCTAAACGGTTTGATTGTTGAGCAAGCAACGAGCAGCAGCGCCAACATGCACGCGAACTGCTTCATACTAGCACCTCCATTGCAGTCTCGATGAATTTCACCTGTGCACGCACTCGCTTATCCAGATCAAATTCCGACGGTGTTTCAAACGTCATCGTCAGCGGGCAGCTATGCACATGCAATTCGATCGCCTCCGGCATACCGGGAAGATGTGCGGGCAGTGTGCGACGGCGGATTACCCCGCTCTTAGCACGCTGACCATCGATGGTTTTGCGCGGATCAGGTGCGATCACACGCGCGCAACGCTCAATGATGGCGTGGCCTGCCGTCTGGTGCGTATGATTCAGTTCATAGAGATAAATTCCCTGGGCATCATAGTCCTCGTGCAAGCAAAGGCCAAAGCGCATCGCCCTTCCCGCAATCCAGCGCTGCCACGGGCCGCAGATCACATCGTCTGCATCGTGAAATCGTCGATTGATGTCAATGCCACGATGATCCGCCCGAGTGTTGAGGGTCAAACCGACTGGATTGAGGCACGGGGCGATAAGAAACGAGCCATGCTCAATTTCACGCATATGCTTTTCAGCCCACAGCAGTAATCCCCAAGCCGCGCCCGGTTCATCACCATGCACACCGGAGGAAAGATAGGCCGCTGGTTGCCCTGCTTGTGCCGCGGTCGATTCTATCACGATCACCGGCAATTCATTCACCTTGCACAAGGTCTTCAGCCCACAACCCACCCTGCGCGCAAGCACGCGCCAACGCTGAATGAGGTGCTGCGCGTCGTGCGCGCGGTGGTTGGGAAGCAACTTCACGCGCGGAGAATGGCGGATTTACGCCAGCATGCAATCACGGCGTCACTTGCCTTTCTTCTTCACTTTCTTCTCTTTTGTCGGCCCCTTGGTGCTGCCTTCGTTCTTGGCCACTTCTTCTGGCTCAGGAATGCGTCCTTGATCGTTAGTCTTCTCGATCCATGTCTGTAAAACACCACTCAGACGTTCCAACGCGGCGCGATGCTCGGGCGCATTTGATTTCGCGAGGTTATGAATCTGAAACGGATCCATTTGTAAATCGTACAACTCCTCTTCCGGCATCGTCGCCGCGGCAAGAACAGCCTGCTCAGGCGTCAGTTTGTCTTGAGCTGCGAGTTCTTTGATCAAGTTCCACACGGGATACTGCTTCTCCTTGTAGGCGTTGAATTGCAAAAAAGGCCGATCCGGCGTGAAATTGCGGATGTAGCGATAGCGCGCGTCACGGACGGTACGGAAACGGAACACCGTCATGTCGCAGCGATCCCGTGCGCCAAAAACATAGTCACGTGGCGCCTCCGCCTTATCGCCCAAGAATACCTGCCCCTGCATGCCATCTGGTTTCGCGATTCCTGCCCAAGAGAGCGATGTCGCAGTCAAATCAATGCTCATGAGAAGGCGGTCGCTCACTTTGCCCGACTCGAAGCCTGTCGGAGTCACGATACCTGTCGGCCAGCTCATGATGAGCGGAACGTTGAGCCCTTCCTCGTAGCCAAACTGTTTCCCACGCACGTGGGCCTGGCCGTTGTCGCCGAAGAAACAGATAATCGTGTTTTCCAGCAAGCCGTCGCGTTTCAGCAATGCCATGATCTTGCCAATCCTCTCATCGATCGCCGTCGCCGCGTCGAGATATTGCGCCCAGTCCCTCCGCGTGACCTCGTGGTCAGGATAATACGGCGGGATTTCCACCTTCGCCGGATCGGCATGTGGTGCCGCATGAAAAGTGCGGTGCGTTTCCTGAAAGTTGATCTGCGCGTAAAACGGCTGATGCACCTTCAATTCATCCCAGTTGGCCGAATCGAAAGGCTTCTCAGGTGCCGCAAAATTCCAATCCGTCTTTCCCACCCCTTTGAATCCTGCCTCTACTGGTAACTCTTTTACATTCGCCGTGAAATAGCCTGCCTCGCGCATGCGCTCGCTGATCAGCTTCACACCCGCAGGCAACGCGTAGCCGTCATCGCGGTGCGAGCGATGATTATGCGCGCCAATGGTTGTCTGATACATGCCCGTGTTGAAAGCGGAGCGACTCGGTGAGCACACCGGTGCCGTTGTGAAGAACCGCGTGAAACGCATGCCCTTCGCCGCGATGCCATCGAGCACCGGTGTGGACACCTCCTTCGTGCCATAGCATCCCAGATGCGGCCCGAAGTCCTCGGCGATGAGCCACAAGATGTTCGGCCGCTTCTCCTGAGCGTGAAGAGAAATGGCAAAGAAAATGTAGCAGAGCGTGAACAGTCGGATCATGCGCCCAGCATGCGCCAAACGACCACTTTCAGGCAAGCACAGAATGACGCTGAAGTGTCCACCGCGGTACACAGCCCTCATGCGCCTGTGAAACGGTGGCGGCAAAGTCGGCAAGATAGCCAAAGGGGTGTGTCACCACCGGGATGGTGCAGTCGCGGGCATCGAGATCGGCTTTGACCTCAATGGTACCGCCGAGGAGGTCGAACTCGATCTCGTCTTCGTCGTGAACACGGGCAATCGGTCCACCGAGAACGGCTTCTGGAGTGCAATGCACACCCACCGCGCCTGCGGAGACGCCAGACACGCGGCCGTCGGTGATCAGCGCGACTTTGCCATACAACTCCGGCACGGCGAGTGCGGCACTGGCGACGTGCATTTCCGGCATGCCGAGCGCGACCGGGCCGCTGCCGCGGATGATGACGATGTGGCCGGGCTTGATGCGGCCCTGCGCGGCGGCTTCGAAGACGCCTTTGCTGTTCTCAAAGCAGATCGCGCGGCCGCTGAAGCGCGGCTCTTTGAGCGAGGACACTTTGAAGACCATGCCGTGCGGCGCGAGGTTGCCAAAGCACACCTGGATGTCCGCGTAGTCTTTGAAGGGCTTGTCATGCGGCGCGATGAGGTGGTTCGGAAACGGCACCGCCTTCGCATTGGCGAGATTTTCGGCCAAGGTGCGGCCGGTGACGGTCATGCACGAGCCATCGAACAGTCCGGCGTCAAAGATGTGCTTTAAAAGCATCGTGGTGCCGCCGAGGCGATGCAGATCGACCATCGTGCCGCGTCCGCGGGGCGCGAAGCTGCACAGCACGGGCACTTTGCGGCAAATGGCCTGCACATCGCGGAGCGTGAAGTCCACACCGGCCTCGCGGGCGACGGCGAGGAGGTGCAAAACACCGTTTGTGCTGCCGCCGATGGCCGCGATGGCCGTCATGGCGTTCGTGAGCGACTGCTTCGTGATGATGTCGCGCGGACGGATGTTCTTTTCGAGGAGATTCCGCACCGCTTTGCCGACGCGGAGGCATTCTTCACGCTTTCCGGCCTCGATGGCGGGCATGGATGAAGTGTCCGGCAGGCTGAGGCCCATTGCCTCCAACGTGATGCCCCAAGTGTTAAACGAAGCCGCTATGCCGCATCCACCAGGGCCGGGGCAAGCGGTGCGGATGATCTGTTCGCTCTCCTCGTAGCTCATGGTGCCTTGGCTTTCCTTCGCAGCGGCGTCATAGACATCGAGGATGCTGGTAGGCACGCCTTTGTGGCAACCGGGCATGATGCTGCCACCGTTGACGATCAGGCCAGGGAAGTTTGTGCGAGCCAGCGCCATCGCGAAGGCAGGGCCGTTCTTGTCGCAATGATGCAGGCCGATGATCGCATCGTAACTGTGCGCGGTGCAAACCATCTCCGTACCATTGGCCATCAGATTACGGGAGCAAAGCGAAGCCGCGCCGCCGATGTTGCCCTGCGTGATGTTATCGCTCGCTGGTGAGACGCCGAAAGGGAAGCCGACCATACCCGCCTCCGTGCAGCCTTTCGCGAGGAGTTTGGCCAGTTCGTGGGTGTGGACGTTGCAGATGTTGCCGTCCAAAAGTGGTGTTCCGATGCCGATCTGTGCTTTGTCGAAATCCTCTTCCTTGAAGCCCAGCCCCCAATAGAAGGCCGTGATGCCGCGCTGCCAGCCACGGGTGACGTTGCGCGAGTTCCAGTTGAGCGATGGGTGTTCGGACATACAAGACAGATGCTATGCAGGATGCTGTCACACGCCAAAAAAAAAGCTCCCGGCCTGCGAACAGACCGGGAGCACCAACTTAATCAGATTTGAATGCAGGCTTTGTGGCCCGTGTGGATTAGAAGGCGAGGCTGAGCTTTACGCCCCAATAGATTTCGTTACGCGTCGCGTTAAGACCCGCGCGCAGACGCTCAGACTGGTTCATGGCCACATATGGGGTCAGAGTTGCTGTCTTGGTGAGCTTGATCGGTGCCGCAATCGTGTAAAGAACATGGGTGAAACCAGAGGTTGGCCCCAGAGGTTGGCCATTCCAGCGGGTTTGAACTGATCCAGGATTGAATGCGGCGTTGTTGCCCGTGTAATAATCGATACCATAACCAGCATTAACCGATGGCACAATGCTCACCCAATCGGTGATTGCGTACGTGTAATCCGCTCCAAGTGACATGTAATGGCCGTTGACGCGGAAGTCATAGTAGTATCCTGCATACACATTGAAGGCACCAAGCGGGACTGCCATCGTGAAACCCAACTCACCCGCACCTTTAATACCGAATTCAGGGTCAGCACCGGCGTTTGGAGCACCTCTGAAGCTACCGCCGTAGTTATCGGGATAGAAGTAGTATTGATACTGCATCCCAAATTTCGCCCAACCGGCATTGTAGTTCAAAGATGTGATGGCATCGACTTCCGAATATTGAAAACCTCCATCGGCAGACGGGCCGTTGGGAAAAACTGTAGGAAATGGAGTTCCTGCAGTATTGATATAGGCAGCACCGATGCCCCAAGTCAGTTTGTCTGTGATAGGCACGCTGATGTTGAGAGCAGTCCAGATGATGTTGTCAGCAAACCACAGACCGCGGAAATAATAGCGGCTGTCGTAACCGACATCTAGGGTTGCTCCGATGGAGTCGAACAAAGCGCCTGGTTCCACTGGGGGAACTGGTGCTTTGGCTGGGGCGGTACCGGCGGTTGCGTTCAGCGCTGCACAAGCGGCGAGAACGGCCACAGACTTCGCGATCAGGGATGTCATGCTTTTTGGCTTCATGTGATGTGTTTGGTCGAGTTTCGTTTGTTGGTGTTGAGGCGCTGTCCTGACCGGGAAGGCAGTGCAGCTTTCAACTGGGGATTAAGCAGTTGCCGTGCCATGTTATTGCCGTTCTCGAATTCGTCAATACCATAATTTAATCATATAATGATAATTTGCATGTTTATGATGTGTGGAAACCTGATTTACAAAGTCCCACCCTAATGATTACGGCTGGAGCTACACGCAGCGATGGTGCGCAATCGCCCTTCTCGGTCAAAAGTAACCACCTGGGGAAAATGAATGGCGGCACTTTAGAGAAGAGCCAGTCCTCGTGTGTTTTCGAGCAAACAAGGCTGCTGAAAGCTCCCGATAGGACTGAGTTGATTCACTTATAGCCTGAAGGCAGCCAGTGGCCATCTAGCCCCAGCACGCTCCAGCGCAAAGACGCTTTCGCGCTCTCGTAAACTAAACGTAACCGTCGCAAGCTAAGTCAATTGGTGCCGACTTGCACAGTCCTCATAGAATCAGCAACCGAACAAAGTCTTGAGTTTTGTCTATAAAAAAACCTCCCGACTTTCGCCGGGAGGTTTAACCAATGAATTGGATTTGCTCAGAGAACGATTAGAAGCGGACGCTAAGAGTCACACCACCATAAACCAGAGTGCTGACATAATTGTCAGGGGATCCGCTTAGTGGCAGATTCTGCATGCCGCTCAAAGGCGCGTTGATCGCGATGTACGGAGTCAGTGTCGCACGGCTGTTGAGCTTGATCGGGAACTGAAGGCCAGCAGTGACAGCCGTAAAGCTGGTCACGTTGTTGCGATTCCAAAGGCCACCAGCAACACCATCGTTTTTAGCAAACTGCCAGTTCATGTTGTGGCCATAGCCAATCGTGGCATAGGGAACAACACTGATGGAGTCCGTGATAGCGATCGTAGAACTTGCCGTAAGGTCGAAGTAATAGTAGCTGTTCACGAAGTCATAGTTGGCGCTGGATTTGATGTTGATTGGGCCGAGGGCCGTAGCAAGACCAAGCTGCACTTCCTGACCGTCATTCATGCCACCAGTGGTGTTAAGCACACCCATGTTGCGGTAATAACGATAGCCGAGGCTCAGTGTGGCTGGACCGAAATCACGGGCCAAAGCAGCACCGACTTCAGCGCGCTGGAAGGAGGCATTGCCACCGCCCTGAGGCATGCCAGTGTCTTGATCACCAGCAAGGGAACCGTATTGAGCGTCCCAGTTGAGAGAAGTTCCTTCAACAAGAAGAAGCGACCCATTAACTCCGCCACGCACCCAATGTTGGCCGAAGTTCATACCACGCCACACATAGTTGGTGTCGTAGCCGAGGGAGGCGGTGATTCCCAGATCGTCGTTCACCGGAGCGGGAGCGATTGGGTTTTTAGGAGCGGGAGCGGTTCCGGCCACAACGGGAGTGGCGGCCAGTGCCAAGAACCCCAGCGTTTTCAGCAATGCATTTAATTTCATGGTCTGATTAGTTTGGTATTAGGTTGGTTGGTTTGAGGTCGGACACTCGCATGTGATGGTTTGAAACTAGTCCAATCCAACGTACGTGAGCCGTTCACGTGTCGATGCTAGCAGGTGGCATAGCCGCTGAAAAGAACTTTTTTGCATTTTGGGAAACTTTTTTCACGGGACGGCACGAATGACGCTTAACTACTAACTTTTGCTTATCAGGCAGGCGCCCGGAAACCTTAGTGAACCTCTAAGATTGCATGGCCTTAGGAAGCTGGTTTATCATTTTCCAATGAACTGTTTTTTGGTCCTCTGCCTATTTTTCTTAATAGGGCTCTTGCCGCTTCACTCTCAAAATGTATTACCACTGCTCACCTTGCGAGTCCGAGCGCATCTGATGCAGTCTATCCTGCATCCCGGGCTGCAGACATCTTTGAATGAGGCCGCAGTTCGCTCCTTAATTAACGAGGTGAATACCATCTGGGCACCTGCAGGTATTCGTTTTCATTTGGAGGCGGTCGATGCTGTGCAAGCCTTCGATATTGTGCCCAAAAAGTGGTTCGAGAGGGATCGTAACTGGGTGAAATCTGCCATTCCAACCCAGCGCTTTAGCCCCACTGCCATTGACGTGTGCTTTGTCAGAGACATGGGGCCCAACGGCTTTTTTTATGGTGAACCTGTCGTGGTCAGCGAGGCGCCTGAATTTACCAAGGTCCGCGGTGGGGCGGACAACCCCGTCGCAGGTGTGATCGCGCACGAGCTAGGCCATGTGCTATTTCTGCAACATCGCCAGGATCACACCAACCTGATGGCCTCTGGGCGCGACGGCGTCTCGTTGAACGCACAGGAGATCCGGGATGCACGGCAGCGCGCCTTGCAAATTCTCGGGCAAGTGCCCACGCCTTAGATTTGAAGTGCCGACTGCAAAATCTGGCCAAGAGACTCAATCTGGTCGGCTGTATGCGAGGCACTGACGGTGATACGCAACCTAGCGGTGCCACGGGCGACGGTAGGATAACGAATGCATGGAATGAGAAACCCGGCTTCTCGCAGCCTGTCACTTGCCTGTATGGCCAGTCGTTCATCACCTAAAATAACGGGTAGAATGGCAGCTGGCGTGGTTGGAAACCCTATGCCAACCGCAGAAAGCAGGCTTTTTGTGTGGGAAGCATTGTCATGAAGCGCCTTCCTCAGAATGTCACCTTGCGCGCTGCGAACCAGTTTCACCACAACGCACAGCGCATAAGCCAGATGGAACGGTGGAGCCGTCGAATAAATAAAACTGCGCGCACGGTTGATCAGCAGGTCGATGACCTGACGCGACGCGGCCAGATAGCCGCCGCTGAGGCCTAAAGCCTTGCTCATGGTGCCCATGTGCAAATCCACCCGCTGAGCCACGTCGAGTGCGGCAGCGAGACCTCGACCCTGCGGCCCCAGCACACCCACCGCATGGGCTTCGTCGAGTAGCAGCCA
>CANIZT010000198.1 GCA_947471905.1 Verrucomicrobiaceae bacterium | reverse complement strand
GCCTGGAAGGTGCCGACGGAGAAGCTGGAAGGCGCGTTTGAATTTCTCTTCAAGCAAGACCCCTTCAGCGGCCACGTCGTGCTGCGCAGCACCGACCGCGAGGTGAGCGGCAGTGATTTCCGTCTGTGGACAACGCTCAAGGTGCCGCAAGACCGCGCCATCAATGAGCACTGCGATGTGCTGAAGCGCCTCATCGGTGCAGAGGATTACTACACCATGCAGGCGCATGGCATTTTCGCCCTCGGCGTCGGTCATGTGCGCCGCAAGACGATGGAACCGGGCGAAAGGGCCGACGAGCCTGCGGTGATGATGACCACGAACATCGCCGATCTCGACGCCGAGGAGTGGAATGTGCTGCTGCATCTCAAGGGTGATCTTACCTCCGAGGAAATCGGCCCGGAGCCCTGGGCAGGCCGGGCGAAGGCCGCAGGTGTCACGATGGAGCAGTTCTGCGAGGTGGCGAAGCGTCTCGATGGTAAAGGCGTCATCGGCCGCCTCTCGACTTTCCTGGAGCACGTCAAACCCAGCGCCACCGGCCAGCGCGTGACGCGTTTCAATGCCTTGTTCCATTGGAAGGTGCCGAAGGGCATGGAAGAACGTGCCGGCGGCGAAGTCGGCCGTCATCCCATCATGACGCATGCCTACTGGCGTGAAGGCGGCGTGCGCTTTGCCAACGTGAACATCATGGGCGTCATCCACGGCACCGACAAAGACACCGTGCTCGCCCACAAGGCCGCGATCGATCAACATCTCGTCGAGGCCGGCATCCCGGTCGAATACACCAACGTCTTCTGGGGCGGCCGCAGCGAGATCAAACCCAGCGAGATCTCACCCATCGTGTTCAAGGAATGGCATGCCAAGTGGGCCGATGTGCCGGGGCCGGTGGTATAGCATTTTGTCAAACTGCTCACCCGCCGGTGCTGCGGAGGATGAGATTGACGATGGGGAGGGGGACGAACCAGCGGGAGCGTTCGAGGATCTTGCCGGTCTTGGGCTTGGAGTAGCTGGATTTGCTGGAGCTTTTTTTGCTGGTCTTGGGCTTCGGAGTTTCGGGATCGGTGGGATCAACGAGGAGGGTGTCCACCACCACGGCGGCGGTGGGGGTGCTGGGCGGTGTGACCTGGTGCCGGATGGCGTAGTAGGACACGGCTTTGCTGCCGCCGGTGATGAAGTTGTAGGTGTGGTAGCCGGTGCCATCGACTTCGTTCGTCACGCGGGCACGTGAACTGGAGTCCACCAGCAGGATGCTGACGACCTGATCGTTTTTGTCAGTGATGAGGTGCAGCTGGTCGTAGCCGCCGGGGAAGACGCCGGAGAAGTCATGATCGGTGAGGGAATCAAAGGGCAGCCCGGCAGTGGTGATTCTGGATTTGGCACACTGCAGGGTTTCGAGCTTGAGGAGCTTTTTCACGGTTTCCACCTGGGTGAGGAAGGGGATGCCGGGGTAAACTTCGAGCGCGGCCGAGGCGGTGGTGGTGTCGCTGGGGGTGCCGATGGTGCCAAAGATGCGGGCAAGATCCTTGCGCGTCATGTCGCCGCCGCTACGAGGCGAGCTCCAACTGCTGGCGAGCTGGATTTGAACGGTGGAGGCGGAGATGGGAACTTCCTTGGGCACGGGCGGGGTCAATGCAGGCATTGGCGTGGCGGGGGCCGAGGTGGGGGCCGTGGCGGGTGCAGACGTCGCTGCCACGGGCGCCGGCGGCATCGAGGCCGGGGCACTTGCTGGGACGGCGAGTTTGATTTGATCCGCCTTGCTGATGAGGATCTGCGGCTTCTTGCTTGCGTCGCGGGAGAGGGTGATGCGGCCGGTGAGGGAGACGTCTTTGCCCTCGTACTGCTTCACATCGCCCACGTCGGCCTGCTTGCTGGCGAAGATGACCCCCGCGAAGGTGTGCTGCGGGAAAATGCCGCCGAGATTCACATACGTCGTGCCTGTTTTTGAGGTGGAGACGCCGAAGACCTTGCCGGTGACGGTGGCTTCCTCATCGACATGGTTGGCGGCCTCGGTGTCGGAATAGACCGCTGGCTGCTGGCCGAAGGCGGCCATGGCTCCAAGAGCGAAAACGAGGGTGATGAGTTTGAAGTTCATAAATCTGGGCCCGCATGCTGAACGGGCGGCGGAGAAGCGTCAATGCATTTGCCGTGCCTGTTTTGACGGGTGTTTTGTTTCGGGTGAGGTTTTGCTGTTGTGAGCTGCTTTCTAAATGCAGCGGCTAACGTCCGCGTCTTGTTATCCCCATCTTTTTAGAGTGGCTTCGCCGGTGCGGTTCAACTGGAGCCGCTTGAGCGCAACAATGAATGTATCTATCTCAGCGGGAAGCGTTGGTATCGTGATTCTTGCAAATCCATCAGAATGTCTAGCTTCGTCATCTCCGATTTCGACTCGTATCGCAATATGGCCGGAACCATCTGTGCAGAAAAAACGAAGGTTACAGAACCCACCAGCATATCCAGCTTCGCGTGTTCCAAATAGGTGAGACCTTTGATCTTCGATTCCCACAGGGAAGCCTTCAATCGCTCGGCACAGATCGGACAGCTCATCATTGGCGGCGTAAACTCGCGTTGTTCCGGCGAAGCGATCACTCGAAGCGAATATCTCGATGCCGAGGTAATCTGGGTCGGGGTCGATCACTCTAATTTGTAGCTGCGGTTCCAAATCAATTTTTTGGGATAACAGTGTGGATGGTTAATTGATTCGTGTGTGTGTCAGCAGCTATGTCCGGATTGGTGGCGGGAGGCGTTACTTCTTTGGCAGCCAGGGGATGGCAATAGTGACGGAGTAACTGGCGGCCCCGTTGGGTGAGTCATCGAGATAGAGGACAAAGCCGGCGGATGTTGCTTCAAGCGCGATGACATCCCTTCCCTTGCGACGGACGATGGTAGCATGCTTGAGATCGAGATTGGCGAACGCATTCCACTTATCCGGGGTCTTGTTCAGGTCAGTCCAGGTTTTGCCTTGGAACTTCATGTTCACAGGAGCTGACCAATGGAGGTGAACCCACTCCACGCGGTCTGGGGTGAAAATGAACTTGTCGCTGCCGTCAATATCTCCCGAGAGGGTCAGATAATCATAAGGGTCAACCGGGGGCTTGGGTGCGGAGGCGCAACTGCTGAATGTAACGAGCAGGAGGATCGTGAATGCGGCAGGAAGGTTTTTCATGGTCGAGGTTTTACAGAGTGGAAGGTCTGATGAGAAGCCTATTTTATCAGCACACGTCAAGCGACGGTAACGCAGGAAGGATGCGGACGTGGGCGTCCGCTCTATTGGCAATGAAAACGCCTTCTCCCTTACGAGAGAAGGCGTGGGTTGAATGTCGAGGATCCAAGCGACTTTACGCGACGATGGGATGCAGATTGTCTTTGCACCACTGGCCGTTCTGCTTGGTGACGCCATCGGGGTCATCGACGGCGACGTGGGCCTCGTCTTCGCAGATGATCCAGCCGGAGTAGTCGCGGGCGACGAGCCATTCGGTGATCTTGTGGAAGTCGAGCTTGCCGGTGCCCATCTGCGCCCAAGGCTCGGCGCCGTTGCCGGAGTAGTCCTTGTAATGGATGTGGTTCACGAGGTGCTGCCACTTGTTGAGGGTGGCGATGACATCCATGCCACCGCGGATGATGTGGCCGACATCGGGGGTCCAGCCGGTGACCTTGGGGTCGAGGCTGCTGAGAACGACATCGTAGTCTTCCTGCGTGCGGACGAGGGAAGCGGGCGGGCTGTTTGGGTGGTAGGAGGCTTTGATGCCGAGGTCGGCGGCGCGCTTGGAGACGGCGTTGACGTTCTTGGCGATGTTCAGGCGGCGGCTCTGGAGGTTGTCTTTGCGACCGCTGGGCAGTGTGACGGTGCCGAGCATGGAACCGGGGAAGTGCTTGAGGAAGTTGAGCGTGAAGTCAGCGGCTTCCTTTTCGTTGGGCGCTTCGGTTTCGCCATCCCAGGCGCAGACGAGGGCGAGGCCGGCGAGCTGCATGTTGTACTGCTGAAGGGTGTCCTTCATCTTGATGGGGTCGATCAGGGGCCCGAGCCAGTATTTGCTGCAGCCGAGAGCGCTGGTGGAGATTTCGAGGACCATGGGCTCGATGCCGGTGAAGCCTGATTCTGAGGCGACCTTGATCATGTGGTCGAGTTTGTTGTCGTAGCCTTTGCCGGTGCCCTGCATGAACCAGGTATAGACTTCGGAGCCGAATTGGATTTTGCCCATGGTGTGTTGTTGGTGGAGAGGTTGCGTTGGAATGAACAGCGGGCGCGATGGCCAGCAGGCGCGCATTTGAGACGAACGGCGGCGGATTGTCGAGAGGCAAAACGCGGGAGGGACAGTCAATCCGCCGTCTCAGGTGGCGGTGGCAGCGCGGCTGGGATGTCCATGCTGTCGCGGTGACGGATGTCGCTCACGATCTCCGAAAAAATGAAGATGCTCTCGCGCCTTTTGGTCTTGGTAAGGGTGAGTGGGATGCGGAGGGTGCCGCGAGCAAGACCACTGTGGCGCATGACCACGACATCGGCATCGAGGACGATGTCGTGCTGCTTTTTGGCATCGAGGCTGATATTTGGCCCCAGTAACAGACTGGCGCGGGTGTGGCCGGCGGTTTGAGTGGGTTTGAACTCGGCACGGCCTGCAAAGCCGCGAGCTTCCATGGGGGCAGCGAATTGATCTTTGCTGCTAAGGCGCAGGCGCTTGATCTCAAACCAGCTCTGATCGCCGTCCTGCCCGAAGGCATGCAATCTGAGTTGGTATGGGCCGATTTCGGAAACCATCGCTCCGCCAACGACCATAGCGCTCAGGGCAACGCCGGATTCCTTGCCCTGTGGAATGAACTCTGCTCGGAATGCGCTGCCGCCGAGGCTTGGAGCCGGGCTGCTGGCTTGATACTCTTGCCGGGTGGTGAAGACATGGACACAGGAAGGTAGCAGCAAGAGGCAGAGCAGGGGTAGCAGAGGGCGCATGAAGGCCAAAATGGGGGTGGGAGAGGCTGTGGGCGAGCCTGAATTCATGTGGGCCGAAAGTTTGGAGAAGGAAATCAATAAGTCTCATTGACAGTATTGAGTATGTTTTGTATAATTACTGCAATATGACATTTCGGAGAGTTGCCACCCTGTTTGCCGCTTTAACCCTGCCTTTCGGCACGGCGAAGGCTTTGAATTGGAATGAACTGACTCCCGGTTACGGCGATCTATCGGGCGATGGCAATAGTCCGACTTCCATTTTATTCTCGAATGGGTCTAACTTGATTGAAGGGACGATGGGAAGGCTGGATGGAATTGGTACCATCGATGCGGATGCTTGGACGTTTACCATCGATGCAGGGTATTACCTCACGGGGATCAATCTCGTCTCCTACTCGGACCTAAATACCACGCCGGGTGCTTTAGGTGCCACTTACTCATTCATGGCCATTCAGACTGGATCCACCATCAGCATGAGTGATCCGCTCCAGCATTTGAGCAATGGTCTTTGGAACGAGCAATCTCCGGATGGTGGTGCGACCACCTTCACGAATCTGATGAACATCCTTCTTACTCCGCAATTTTCCAGTAATCCAAGCGAGACATTTACATCCCCACTAGGATCAGGCACCTACACCTTCTGGGTTCAAGAGACCACGGCTCAAATCAGCTATTGCATCGACTTCGTAGTCACCCCCGTCCCTGAGCCGGGCAGCGCCGTTCTCTTGGCCGCTGCGGGCATACTGATGATGATCCGGCGTCGTAGCAGGCTCTGAAGAGTCGAAGGCGGTTTGCAAAGCACCGTCTCCGAAGTTAGAGCGCTTGCGCATGATTCGGAATTTCCTGTTCGACTGGTCCGGCACGCTGGCGGATGACCTGCCCAGCGTGGTGCAAGCCGTGAACGGCATGCTGCGATCTGCCGGACAAACGGAACTGACGCGTGAGGAGTTTAAGAGGCGCTTTCGCCTGCCCTACACCGAGTTTTTTGAGGAAATGCTCCCTGGCGTGCCTTTGGAGGAGTTGCAGAGTCTCTATCTCGAGCATTTTCCACATGCGCATGAAGGTGTGAAAATGCTGCTGCATGCGGTGGAGTTCATCCGCTACGGTGCGGCGACAGGGCGACGCATGGTGGTGCTGAGCAGTGCGCCGACGCAGCATGTGGAGGCCCAGGCAGAGGCGCTTGGCGTGCGGGATGCGTTTGAGGTCATGCGCTGCGGCGTCATCGACAAACGCACCGAAATCCACTCCCTTCTGGCTGAACTCGACATGCAGGCTGCAGAAACGGCTTTTATCGGTGACATGCGCCATGACATCGACGCTGGCAAATCTGCTGGAGTGGTCACGATTGGCACCTGCACTGGCTATGAGAGTGCTGAATTGTTGCTGACAGCAGCGCCAGACATGCTGGTGCAGGATTTGTCGCGGTTGCCTGCATTGCTCGGCGGTTTGGAGGTGAAGGGGGATTTTGCCCCGGTCTCCACCGTGGGGGCACTGATCCTGAATAGGGCAGGGGAGATGCTGCTCATTCGCACGCACAAGTGGAGCCACCGTTGGGGTATTCCCGGTGGCAAAATCAAACGCGGCGAGAGCTGCGAGCAGGCGCTGATCCGCGAAATCACCGAGGAAACGGCGCTCACCCTCAGTGGCATCGAATTCGTCATGGTGCAGGACTGCATCGAGCCGCCTGAGTTCCAGCGTTCCGCGCATTTTCTGCTGCTCAATTACGTAGCTCGTTGCCAGGACGACGACCCTCAGGTGGTGTTAAACGAGGAGGCTCAGGCATTCCAATGGCTGCCACTGGCCGCAGCCCTGCGGATGGATTTAAACATCCCAACCCGCATTCTCATCGAAGAATGCGTGCAGCGTGGACTTGTGTCATGATCTCCCCATGAATCCGCCTGATGAAATACACCTGTCCGCGCTGCGACTGACCACACACGTCGGGGTTCCCGAGGTTGAGCGTGCTACCAGCCAGGTGCTCGAAGCTGATATCGTCATTCGCGTCGCTGAACGGTTTGAGGCCATGAACGATGAAATCGCCGCCACTACCGATTACGCCGTCGTTGCCACCCGCCTTCAGGCGCTTGCAGCTGAGCGTCCGCGTAAGCTGATCGAAACCCTTGCAGCTGAGATGGCGGCCTGCCTGCTGGCTGAATTTAAAGCCGTCGATGTCACCATCGAACTGCGGAAACGCATCCTGCCCGACACAGAGCACGTGGCGGTGCGTCTGGTGCGTGGGATTTGAACCTCAGTGCTGCCAAGCGGGTCAGACTTCCATCTTGCCAGCCACAACCACACCGCCTAGTATCGTTGCCACTTTAGAAATCAATTTTGCCAAACAATGACATCTCTGCGCCTTCTCTTTGCCGCTCTGCTTGCCTCGACCACGCTGGTATCCTGTGGTTCCTTTGCACACGCCGATTCCCGCAACCCCACGGTTTCCCAGCAGGACGCCTATGACATCAGTTGGGGGATGCCACCGCGCAAATCACACGGTAGTCCAAAGTTGAAATATCAGTACAACGCCAGCGCCAGAAACGACATATCGCAACCGATATCGATCGCGCCTTCGGCTCCTGCTGCCCCGGCTCCTGCGCCCGCCCGTTCCGCAGCTCCAAGTCCTGCTCCGATCAGCCCGACAATTCCGTCCACCCTGCGCTAGCAGTTTTATCTCATCTCCTTCAACGCGAACGCCACGTGAAGAATCTGTCCCTAACCTGCCTCTTTGCTTTTGGCTGCCATGCAGCTTTGAACGCTCAGCAATTAAAGGCTCCTGACAAACTCCAGCCTACGGCAGTGGAGACTCCTGCTTCACCTGCGTCCGCAGTCGAAAAACTTGCCGAAGAAGCGCAGAAATCGCTCTATCAGTCAGTGGACAAAGCCGGTGGCGCATCCAGCACCAAAAACATCCCAGCTTCCAGTTCCTCGATGCGTCTTCCGTCTCAGCGGCCTGACGATCCCTCTCAATGGTCAAAGGATTCGGTGCGCAAGATCGCGGTCATGGATGTCGCCTTTGGTGGCATGCGTGAAACCGTGATGATCGAATTGTTTCCGAATGATGCACCGCAAACGGTGAGCAATTTCATC
>CANIZT010000197.1 GCA_947471905.1 Verrucomicrobiaceae bacterium | reverse complement strand
TGGAGCAGGTTATCTCCGGTATAACCCACCTGAAAGACCGTCTGATTCATCGCATCCTTTAGCGATAATCCCAGAATATTCCCTGTATCAGTATCATCCCAATCAGAAGGACAGACCCAAAATGCCATTTGAATTAAGCTGGAACCGGAGGCAGAAGGCGTGGTGCCATTGAAATCGCGGGCATCAAGTGTGTAGGCATAGCTAAGGTTCGTTTCTGAAGCCAGAAGGTTGAGGACTGCTGAACCGCTACGTGCTCCTGGGTAACGATAAGCATGCACATAGTCACGGGTGAAACTGCCGCCATAGTAGTAGGGGGCATTGGCATCTTCATTGAGACGTCCGCCGGCAAGCGCACGCCAGAGACCTGAATTATCTGCAATGTCCGTCGCAGTTCCACCGGGACCGCCACGGTTGGTTCCATAAGCCCCGGCATTATAACGACTCAAGTCGGCGCCATGGGTTCCATCGCCGAGGGTATTGGGGTAAGTTCCCAGAGGGACTACTCCAGTATAGCCATTAGAATCGATATTGTTGAGATAAAACTGTGCGTCTCCAATGATGTCAGCGGAAAGAATCTGGCCGTTCAAAGGAATACGGTAGCCATCTTGCTCCTCAAAACTGCCCAGATAAGCACTTGCAAACTGAGGCCAAAAAATGGCGCTCAGGATGCAGACATCGAGGCAAAATCTGAAAATAGGTCTTTTCACAAGTTAACTAATATATACTTAACCATACTGAATAAAAATACAATAATAGAAAATTTATACTTGGCAGGACCTCTGACTCGCCCATTTTTCTGCACATCCCAATCTATTCACCACTTTGTCTTTCTGCTCTTTCCTGAAGGGCTGAGCGGATTTCAGCACTGGCGATTGAAAGCACGTTTCTTAACAAGCTTTTCCTGCTTGCGGCACCCTTGGAGCCCCTGATAATGGCGCCCCCTTCGGCCTAGTGTCAGAGCGACCCATTTCATGAGCAAACTCACCCAACAGAACGATCCCTCCTTTGAGGACGCCATGCAGCGTCTCGATGAGATCGTCGCGGGTATGGAAGACAGCCAGTTGTCACTCGAAGAAATGATCTCAAGTTACGAAGAAGGAGTGAGCCTTTTAAAACTCTGCCGCCAGCGTATCGACGGTGCACGCCGCCGTGTGGAACTCATAAGCGGCGATTTGGAAGGTGGAAAAGCGTCTTTAACGCCATTTGAAGAGGCTACGGACGACGAACAAGCCTCCGATTCTGCCGAAAAACCCCGTAATCAACCCCGCCGACGTAAAGCCGCCGAGACCGTAGGCGGCGAAATCCGACTTTTTTAGACCTGTGGACACCCAATTGCCTGCCATCAACTCCCCCGCCGATCTCAAAGCCCTACCGCTGGAGAAACTGCCCGAACTTGCGGAAAAAATCCGCCAGACGCTCATCGAAACCCTCAGCCAGACCGGCGGCCACCTCGGCCCGAATCTCGGCGTCGTGGAGCTTTCTATCGCCCTGCATCGCGTCTTTGACACGCCCAAAGACCGCTTCGTTTTCGATGTCGCGCATCAAGGCTACGTCCACAAGATGCTCACCGGCCGCTGGGACCGCATCCACACCATCCGCCAGCACGACGGCCTCAATGGCTTCCTGCTCCGCACCGAAAGCGAACACGACTGCTACGGCGCAGGCCACGCCGGCACCGCCCTCGGTGCCGCCCTCGGCATGGCTACCGGTCGCGATCTCGCGGGTGGTGACGAGCACGTCGTCTGCGTCGCCGGTGACGCCGCCTTTACCTGCGGCCCCGTGTTTGAAGCGATGAACAACGTCGCTGCGCACACCAAGCGCCTCATCGTCGTCCTCAACGACAACGAGTGGTCCATCGACCGCAACGTTGGTGCCATCGCGAAGTACTTCAATTCCATCGCCACGCATCCCGCTTACGCGAACCTGCATCAAAAAGCCGGCAAGCTGCTTGAATTCATGCTCGGCGAAGACGCACGCCGCATCGTCAAGAAGGTCGAAGACCACGCCAAAAACATTCTCCTGCCGCAAAGTCAGACGCCCTCAAATCGCAGTTCCCTCTTCGACGAATTCGGCATCCGCTACTACGGACCCATCGACGGCCACAACATCCCCCTGCTCATCCAGACCTTCGAGTTCCTCAAGACTCAGGACGAACCGGTGATCCTCCACATCATCACCGAAAAAGGCCGCGGCTACACCCCCGCGCTCAACGACCCGGGCAAATTCCACGGCCTTGGCAAATACAACAGCGAGACCGGCGAGACCCCCACCAGCGACAAGCCCACCTACTCCCAGGTTTATGCCCGCAGCGTCACCGACTTCGCCAAGGCCGACAAAAAAATCGTCGCCATCACCGGTGCCATGCCCGGCGGCACCGGCTTGAGCGTCTTCAAAAAAGAAATCCCCGAGCGCTACTTCGATGTCGGTATCGCCGAAGAACACGCCGCGCTTTTTGCCTGCGGTCTCGCCACACGCGGCTTCAAACCCTTCCTCACCATCTACTCCACCTTCATGCAGCGCGCGTTCGACATGATCGTGCATGATATGGCCGTTCAAAACCTCCCCGTTCGCCTCTGCATGGACCGTGGCGGTCTCAGCGGTGATGACGGCCCCACGCACCACGGCCTCTTCGACATCGCCTATCTTCGCGGCGTCCCCGGCCTCGTCCACATGCAGCCGCGCAACGAAGACGAGTTCGTGGACATGCTCTGGACCATGGCCTGCTACGAATCTGGCCCCATCGCCATCCGCTACCCGCGTGGCAACGGCCCCGGCATCATGCCCAAGGACAAGCCCGTTCGCCTCGAAATCGGCAAGGCCGAAGTCATCGCCGACGGCAGCGATGTCGCCCTCATCGCCCTTGGCGACATGTTCCCCGTCGCCGAAGCCGCAAAAAAAGAACTCGAAGCCAAAGGCCTTTCCGTCGCCCTCATCAATCCACGCTGGATCAAGCCCCTCGACATGGCCTGCTTCGAATCTTTTGCCAAAAAAGTGAAGGTCGTCTGCACCCTCGAAGACCACGTTCTCCGCAACGGTTTCGGTGCGGGCGTCATCGAGCAGCTCAGCGACGCCGGTATCCACACACCCGTTGTCCGCATCGGCTGGCCCGACCAGTTCGTCGAGCACGGCACTCCCGCAATCCTTCGCCAAAAGCACGGCCTCAGCGTCGAAAATACCGTCGCTAAGGTGCTCGGTGCTCTATCGAAAGAGTAGTTTAGCAGGTCAATATCGGCGCTTTATTTGTGCTCAATTTGCTACTCAGCGTCAGTCGTCTCATATCGACTGCTGATTGAAAAATCGCGCAGTATCTGCAAGCTTCACCCATGCAACGGCTCATCACTATCCTACTCTGTGCACTATGTCTTTCCGCCTGTGAAAAGCAGCCTACCGAGGTCGATTTCGCCGACAAGGACGTCGAGATGCTCAATGAGGGCAAAGAAGCGAACTACAAGGGTAAGCCCTACACCGGCCTTGTCAGCAACAAGCATTCCAACGGCAAGACCGCGGGCGAATACCCTTACCAGAACGGCAAGATGCACGGTGTGATGAAGGAATGGTGGGAAAACGGCCAGCAATCTGCCGAAACCAACTTCGATCACGGCCAGCGCCACGGTCTGAACCGCTACTGGGACATGAAGGGCAAACAAACGAAGGAACAAATCTACGACCACGACAAATCCATCAGCGAGAAGCACCTCTGAGCTTGGAATCTTGAACCTGAAACTTTAAACTCAAGTTTATGGTCGCCCCCGTCATCGCCCTGCTCGTCATCGCCCTCGTCTCGCTGCTGGCCGTGCGTGTGGGATCGACGGCGCTGATGATGACTGGAATTAGTTGGGACACGGCCAGCTTCCAAGCCTACTCCGCGTTCTTCGGCGTCGGCTTCACCACGAAGGAAGCCGAACTCGTGGTGAACCACCCCGTGCGCCGCCGCATCATTCGCGATCTCATTCTCGCCGGCAACGTCGGCCTCACCTCTGCGCTCGCCACGCTCATCGTCACGCTGCTGCAAAGCGGCTCCGAAGGCGACACGATGCTCATGCTTGGCTGGCTGATCGGTGGATTGCTGCTGCTGCTGTTTGTCTCACGCATGAGCTGGTTTCAAAAAGTGCTCGACCGCGTCATCCAATACACGCTGGAACGCACAGGGATGGTGCGAGCACTCGATTACGAACTGTTGCTGCGCATCCAGCATGGCTACGTCGTCTCCGAGATCGAGGTGTTGACAGGTACCTTCCTCGCCGGACGCTCCTTGCGCGAATCTCGCCCTTGGGATCGCGGTGTCGTCGTCCTCGCCATCAAGCGAGACGGCGAAACTCATCCCGGCATCCCCAGCCGCGATGATTTGATCCAGGCCGGCGATGTCGTCACCGCCTATGGCAAGGAAACCGCCCTCCAGGCCATGACGCAGCCGCTGAATCAGCCCGGTGTCTGAGACAAGTCTGGAACCAGACATGGGCCGCTCTCAATGATACTCCATGAGCGCCCGCGGCATGTATGCTGCCAGATTCTCGATGCGGGTGGCATCCAGCGGATGCGTGTTCAGAAATGCCGGAGAACCCCCGCCTCGCTGACGACTGTGCTCTGCGGCAAAATTTCGCCATAGTTGTACACTTTCCCTCGGATCATAGCCGCCACGTGCCATGTAAAGCGCGCCCAAGCGGTCTGCCTCAAGCTCCTGGCTACGGCTGAAGCTCAGCATTCCCAATCCCACCACGGCCCCGGCGGCGCTGCTTACCGCCGAACCACTCGAGTTGCTGGATTGCCCCAATAGCGCCCCTAGCACCGCCACACCTGCCGCGCCCACGATCCCCGTACTCATTCTCTCGCCGCTATGGCCGACCACCACGTGTGCCAGCTCATGCCCGAGCACCGCCGCAAGCTGTGCGTCATTGTGTGCAACCTTAAAGAGTCCCGTATTCACTCCGACTTTGCCGCCCGGCAGCGCGAACGCGTTCGGCGTGCTGTCGTCAAACAGCACAAACTCCCAGTGGGCATTTTGAACCGGCACTACTCGCCGCAGCCGCTGTGCCACCCGGTTCAAGGCCGCCAGTTGTGTGGGATTGTGGGACAGCTTTTTCTGCGACTTGATCTTCTCAAACTGCGTCAGCCCCATCTGATTCAACTGACCGGCGGAAATGAAGTTAAACGAAGAACGACCGGTGTCCGGCACCGTCGTGCAGGCCAGAAGGATCATGCTCAATGCTAGAGCACTCGGTAGCGCGAGGGATGTGAAGTGACGATTCATGCGGGAAAATGCGGCTTTAGTCATTTTCAACAACCACAAAATCATCGGTCCTCTTCAGACTCATCCGCTATCTCATGTGTGACCCATGAATTCCGGCTTCAAAGCTCTCGACTTGGCAAAAACGTCGCCTAATGCCTCTGTCGCGGTTTATGAACCTCACGAACCAAGTCTGCGCCATCACCAGACTCGTCCGCCATCGCTGGATTTCCAATTACACCGAGGCCGAGATCGACCTCATGCTCGATGTGAACCTCAAAGGCACCATCCTCGGCTCCCCAGCCGCGTTGAAAGCCATGATCCCGTAGATACACGGCCACATCATCAATGTCTTCTCCATCGCCAGTCTGCGCGGCATTCCAAGCGAGACGGTTTATTGTGTCGCAAAGTGGGGAGTTTGCGGCTTCACCCAGGCCTCGCTGAAGAAGCCTCCGCACATCGCATCCGCGTCACGGCGATCCTCCCTGGCGGTGGCGACACCGCTTTCCGGGCCGATGTGAGCACGCGGCAGGCCCCGAGGCAATTGTTTCTCAAACCCGAGCACATCGACGACGGCATCGTGAGCTGCATCGAGATGGACTACTTCTCCGTCCCGCAGGAACTCGTGCTGCGCTCGTTCGATGACAGTGATTTTTCCGTGAAGCCGGCCTGAGCTTGCAGAGCGGACGGAAAACGGGTGTTTGAATGCCATGGCCATTTGCCAGGTGCTCCCACTCCGTCATGCCAGGCAACGCTGCGTGAAAAGATCGGTGAACCAAAACAAGCAGATCGTCCTCGACGGCGGAAAGGCGCTCGTCGAGCGCAGGGTCAAGACGTTGAAGGCAAGGCGGCAGAAAGAATGACCTGCCAAAAAATAGATTATGCCGCAACCGGCAGCAGAAGTCGGGTGTTGAAGGCCCGCATGAAGCCACTTCTCGCTCTTCTTATCATGGCATCGTCCGCGATCGCCGCCGCAAAGTCCGAAGACATCACTCTGCGTGATGCCAAGCGCGGCAAGGACATCGAATGTCGCGTCCACTTCCCCGATGCCGGAGAGAAGTTGCCGCTCATTGTTTTCTCCCACGGCTTCGGCGCGGACAAGACGGCGTTTGCGCCGATCAGCCAGCACGTCGCTGAGCACGGCTTTGTGATCGTTCATCCCTCGCACGGGGATGGCTTCGGCAGAAGTGGCAAAAAGGAGGGCGCTGCCGGATTTGGCGCCCTGCGTTCCGGTGGTGGACTCGCGGGACTGCTGAATGATCCAGCGAAAATTGAAGGGCGAGTTGGTGACGTCGTTGCGGTGATGGATGCTCTCGAAGAACTCTACACAAAGGTTCCCGCGCTGAGGGGACGCATCGACACCACACGCATCGGCGTGGGCGGGCATTCGTATGGTGCCTATACCTCCATGCTCATCGGCGGAGTCACGGCGGACGTTGGCGACGTGAAGGCGCGGAGCTTTGCCGATGCACGCGTGCGCTGCATTCTGCCCATCAGCGGCCAGGGCACAGGGCAGCAGGGATTGACCGAATCAAGCTGGGCAAATCTGAAACTGCCAATGATGACGATGACTGGCTCACGCGACCAGGGCGCCGGCGGTCAGGGCCCCGATTGGAAAAAGGAACCCTACAAGTTCAGCCCACTCGGCGACAAATATCTCGTCTTCATCGAAGGAGCAACTCATGTCTCGTTTGGCGGACTCGGCGGACGCACTTCCGCAACGACGGATGTCGTGAAGGCCACCACACTCGCTTTTTGGGACGCCTACCTCAAAGGCGATGAGAAAGCCAAGGCATCCTTAAAATCTGTGGATGTCCTCAAGCCGTTCGGAGCCGCAGCGACCATCGAATCCAAGTAAGCAGGGTTTGCCTTTGATGATTCAGTCATTGAACTCGCAAAGATTGGCGATTGGTCAGATAAATGATGCGCCTGAACGCCTCTCTCATTGCGATGGAGAACACCCGCTAAGACTGCGGCGATTTGGCGTTTACTCTGCACGCCCACATCAGCCGTCATGAAACTCTTCATACTCACGCTTTCACTCGCTTTCGCCTCTCTCACCGCTGCGCAGGACGTGCAACTCGCAGCGACGCTCACATTCACCGAGGGGCCTGCCGCCGCTCCGGATGGCAGCGTGTATTTCACCGAGATCGTGAACCAGCGTATCATGCGCCTCGGCACGGATGGCAAATTGAGCGTCTTTCGCGAGAACAGCAACGTGGCCAATGGCTTGCTCTTCGATGCGAAAGGCCGACTCGTCGCCTGCGAGGGCGCGACGTTTGAGCGGCCCGGCGTGAAAGTCAGCGGTATCCCACGTGTGACTCGCACCGATCTCAAAACCGGCAAGATCGAGGTGCTGGCAGACTGTTTCGAGAGCAAGCCGCTTACGGGGCCAAATGATGTGACCATCGACTCCAAAGGCCGACTCTATTTCACAGAGCTGGATGGAGCCGCGGTGTATCGCATCGACGCGCCGGGAAAAATCTCACGCATCCTCGCCGCACCCGCCGTGCAGAATCCGAATGGCATTCAGATCTCACCGGACGACCACACGCTCTATCTCGTGGAGGCAAACAAGGCTGCAGGAGGCGCACGACTCATCCGCGCCTACGATCTGGCTGAGGACGGCACGGTGTCGAACATGCGCGTGCATTATGACTTCTCGCCGGGACGCAGTGCCGACGGCATGAGCATCGACGTGGAGGGGAATCTGTGGGCTTCAGCTGGTCTGAATCACCTGCGTGGCAGCGCTGAGACGCTCGATACGAAATGCGGCGTGCATGTCATCTCGCCGCAGGGAAAACGCATCAAGTTCATCCCCATCGTCGAGGACACCATCACCAACAACGCTTTCGGCGGACCCGACATGAAGACGCTCTA
>CANIZT010000196.1 GCA_947471905.1 Verrucomicrobiaceae bacterium | reverse complement strand
TGGCGCTTGGACGGCTATGTGAAATTCGCCTCGCGATTCATCATGCTCTTTGGCGTCGCGTTTGAGCTGCCGGTCATCGTGATGGTGTTGGTGAAGCTGGACTTCCTGAACTACAAGCTGATGAGCACGACGCGCTCGTATGCCATCGTTGCCATCGCGATCTTCGCGGCGATCGTCACACCGACGCCTGATCCGTTCACCATGCTGGTGCTGGCCGGGCCTCTGTATATCCTCTATGAGGTGTGCATCTGGCTGGCTTATTTCATGGAGAAGAAAGACCGTGCCGCCTACCCCGAGTACTACGCTGACATCGACAAAGACGCGAAGGAGCTTGAGAAGCCAGGCGCAGACGACTGGGACAACGAGAACTACAATCCGTGGTCGTCCGCCGATGATGAGGAAGACCAGAAGGACGAATACCAAGCTCCAGCCGCCACTCCGTCCGCGCCGCCGCCCGAGGTCGAAAAACCCGAGGAAGAAAATCTCGGCGAAGACCAAAGCTCAAAGATGCCGGATGAAGATCCAGCCGAACTCCCAACCAAGGAGATGACGCTCGAAGAACTGGCCCGTGAGGACGAGAAGCGGTCGGGTGACGCGCCGAAGTAAGTCTCGCAGATGATGAGTTAGGCGTGCTGGACACAGCACGCTTCATTCATTTTTCCTGCGCACCTTCACAATCGAGCACGATCACGCTCGGTGCATCGGCTTGAATGTCGAGTCTGCGCACGAGCAGACGTGCGAGGTAGGCTTTGCCCCACTCGGTCTCGCGATCCAGAAAGCGGCCGAGCGGTGTGTCTCGTTCGACACAGGCCACGAAATGCGGATCGCTGCTGGCGGACACCTGCACATCAAAGGTGATATATTTGGCACGTAGTTCGGCAGGAATGTCGAGTCCGTGGCTGGGACGCAGGCCGACGTACATCCAAGCCGGCTCGGCGTCGGTGTCTTTGATGAGACTCGCCAGTTTGCCCTCATGCGTTTCCAGGAAGAGCGGCCAGTGGATGCGGCGTTTGCCATCGGCACCCGTTTCGAGACGAATGAGGGCACCGTTGGAACATTTCGAGGTGACGAGCTTGAATACTGGCACGGGCTGACCACCTGGGAGGCTCAACGGCATGCCAGGAATGCGCGCGAGCATGCGAATCTCGATTTTTTCCACCGCTGTCGTTCCAAGTAACGCTTCGATCTCAGCACTGTATTTTTGCGCCTCATGAAAACATGCGGCACGGCGCTCTGGTGTGTCGGCCGCAAACAGTTCTGAGACCAGTGCTTTCACTTCGGCGGAGATGGCTGTCACATCCGGCGGTGGAATCGCTGCGACTTCTATTTTGGGAGAGGTTTGAGCCTTGCGAACTTCAGCCACGATAGGCGGTATAGCAGGCGTGTTCGACGCATAGGCTGGCTCATTGGCATGATCCCACCACAGCCAGACAGCCGCACCGCAGACGACCGCAAACGCCAACAAGATGAAGGCGTATTTCCACGACGAAGTGCGCAGATGCGGTGGCGTGGTAAATTCCGCGGCAGGTGGCGGCGCTGATGTCGGCATGAGCGCCTGCGAGTGCTGCAAAGTCATGCGAGCGACGGGTGCGGCAGGCGCTTGCTCCTGCATCGGCCATGCGGGTGGTGGCGGCGCATATTGCGGCGGCTGTATCATGGGTGCCGTCACGCTTTGCATAGGCTGCACTGGAGCCTCTCGCCGCCGCTCCTGCACGACGCCGGCCACTTGCGCCTGAGTGCCGAATTGCGCACGCGATCCGCTGTGCGCGCAATGTGGGCACTGCGCCACGCCCGCCATGCTTTGCTGCATGGAGAGAAACGCCTGCCCGCAAGCCGGGCAGATCAGACAGGCGGTGGTGCCAGGATTCATGGGTGCTAAAATTTAGCGCAGACCGCGAGAAACCGCGAACTGGTTGTGCAAAGAACATGAAGCGGTAGATTTCACGCCCACATGAGTCGCCCCAACGATGATTTGAAGCCCGTCCCCCGCCATATCGCCATGATCATGGACGGCAACGGGCGTTGGGCCAAAGAACGTGGCCTGCCACGCACAGAAGGCCATCGCATGGGCGCAGAAACGGTGCGCCGTGTCGTGGAGTGCTGCAGTGAGATCGGCGTCGAGTTCCTCACGCTCTACGCTTTTTCCTCTGAAAACTGGAAGCGCCCAAAGCGCGAGGTCGAAGCGCTGATGAAACTGCTGGAAATTTTTCTGCGTGGCGAACTCCCCCTGATGATGAAGCAAAATGTGCGCCTTCAGGCCATCGGCCGCCTGCACGATCTGCCACAGTCCTGCCAGACGGAATTACACCGCTGCATCGAAACCACAGCGGCTAACACCGGCCTCACGCTGATTTTGGCCCTGAGCTACGGCGGACGTGAAGAGATCGTCGATGGCGTGAAAAGCCTGCTGCAGAGCATCGAAAGCGGCCATCTCGACAAGGCCATGATCGACGTGGAGGTGTTCAGCAAGCACCTCTACACACGCTATTACCCCGATCCTGACCTGCTTATTCGCACTTCGGGAGAGATGCGTTTGTCCAATTTCCTGCTCTGGCAGCTCAGTTACACGGAATTCTACATCACCGAAAAATTCTGGCCGGATTTCGCCAAAGACGACCTCAAAGACGCCATCCGGGCATTTCATGAGCGCCACCGGCGCTTCGGAGGCGTATGACGACGGTTGACCTTACGTCAATTTCCTGCGATACCACCCCTCCCCAACCCTCTTAATCGCCAAAATGTCAGAAAACCCGGACACCCACATCATCATCGTGGATCCAGATACCGACTTCCTCGACTGGGCCGCCACCCATTTGAAGGCTCCGGGTGTGACGATCAGTACCTACGAGCGTGGCGAAGACGCCCTAGCTTCGTATCAAAAGAAACGTGCCGACCTGCTGCTCACTGAGGTCCGCCTCCACGGCACTACTGGCATCGAACTGCTCAAACGCCTGCGGCAGACTGATCCGCAGTCGATGGTCATCCTGTTCAGCGGCAGCGCCACCACCAGCCACGTCATTGAAGCCATGCGCTTGGGTGCCTACGACGTCCTGGGCAAGGAACGCCTGCCCTACGAACTGCGCACCGTGGTTGAAAGCGCTCTTACCTCCATCGAAGCACGTCGTGTCACACGTGCCCAAGCCGCTGAAGTTCCTGCGGAAACGATTCAGGAGACCATCATCGGCCGCTCCGGTCCGATGCAGGAGGTGTTCAAGCTCATCGGCCGCGTGTCGCGCTCCGATGCGCCGGTCATGATCACTGGTGAAAGCGGCTGCGGTAAAGAACTCGTTGCTGGTGCCATCCACAAGTTCAGCCCGCGCGCGCAGAAGGAATTCGTGGCCATCAACGTCACCGCCATTCCCGACAACCTGCTGGAAAGCGAAATCTTCGGTCACGAGAAAGGCTCCTTCACCGGTGCGGTGAATCAACGCGTTGGGCGCTTCGAGCAATGCGACGGTGGCACGCTCTTCCTCGATGAAATCGGCGATATGCCACTCGCGGTGCAGAGCAAACTGCTGCGCGTGCTCCAAGAGGGCCAGTATTCCCGCGTCGGCAGCAATCAGACGCTGAAAACGGACGTGCGCGTGCTCGCCGCCACCAACAAAAATCTCGAAGACGAAGTCGCCAAGGGCACCTTTCGCGAAGATTTGTTCTACCGCCTCAACGTCGTGCGCATCCACATTCCGCCGCTGCGTGAGCGCCGCGAAGACGTGCGCATCCTGGCAGAATTCTTCCTGCAGCGGCAGTCCAACCGCCGCCGTGGGCCACAAATGCGCTTCACCGATGACGCGCTCGACATCCTCGATGCCTATGATTGGCCCGGCAACGTGCGTGAACTGGAAAACACCATCCAGCGCGCCTGCGCCCTGTGTAACTCCGATGTGCTGCTACCCTCCGACATTCCGCTCGGAAGCAAAGGCTCCCGCCACCATCCTTCCCCCACCAGCACCGTCACACGCATGCGCGACGCCCTGAGCATGCTCGTAAACGTGGCCGAAAAATCCCCCGACATCGAGTTGATGCCATGGGTGGAGCGCGAACTCTCACGCATGGCCTACCGTCACTTTCACGAAGATGCTGATCTCACGGCCAAATTCCTGGGCTTGAGCAACGCCACTCTCCAAAGCCACCTGAGTGCACCCGCCGTCAAAAAAACGGCTGCTATAGAGATCCCGGTTGCGGCCCCTGCCGTGACCGTGAAGAAGGTGAAAAAGGCCAGCTAGCCACACCGCCTGCAAGGATGCTGGACAGCACCCGCGCTGCGCTGTAAAACAGCGACCCTATGATCAACCACATCACACTTTCCGCTTGTGCGGCATTGCTGGTGTCCGTAGCCAGCTTTGCTGCGGACAATAACGACGGCTGGATTCCCCTACTCAATGGGAAGGATCTCACCGGCTGGAAATCCAACGAAGAAGTTCCCGGCTGCTTTACCGTCGAAAACGGTGAACTCAAAGTTAGCGGCGGCCGCGCGCATCTGTTCTACGTCGGTGAAACCGGCGAAGCGAAGTTCCAAAGCTTTGAGCTCAAGCTCAAGGTGAAGACCACCGCCGGTTCGAACAGCGGCGTCTACATCCACACCAAGTATCAGGACAAAGGCTGGCCCGATGCCGGTTACGAGTGCCAGGTCAACAGCACCCACACCGACCCCAAGAAAACCGGCAGCCTCTACGGCGTCATCAACATCCTCGCCCTGCTCGAAGGCCAGAAGGAACCCGAAGGCGGCAAGCACATCAAAGTCCCGCTCGCGCCGAGCAAGGACGACGAATGGTTCGACTACAACATCAAGGTCGAAGGCAAGCACATCACCATCAAGGTCAACGGCGAGACCACCGTCGATTTCATCGAGCCTGAAGGCTGGGATCCTGCTAAGGAACTGAAAAACATGCCTGGCCGCAAGCTCAGCGAAGGCACCATCGCCATCCAGGGGCACGACCCGAAAAGCACGACCTACTACAAGGAAATTTTCATCAAGCCGATGCCGTAAACGGCTGATTCATGCATTTGAATCGAAGCGGGCGTCTTACAGGACGCCCGCTTTTTTGAATCACCCACTTCTTCCATGCGCCTCAATCAAGACATCCACCTCGGCTACTGCACGAACATCCATCGCGGCGAGACGTGGGAGGAAACATGGAACGGACTCAAAAACTACACGCTTCGCGTCAAAGACCGCGTAAGCAGCGGGAAACCGTATGGCATCGGTTTGCGTTTAAGCGAGCAGGCCGCACGTGAACTGAGTGCGCCGGGAAAGATCGCTGAGTTCAAGGCCTGGCTCGATGCGAACGGCTGCTATGTTTTTACCATCAACGGTTTTCCGTATGGCTCGTTCCATGGCACACGGGTGAAGGAACAAGTCTTCAAGCCGGACTGGAGCACGCAGGAGCGACTCGTTTACACGAATCTACTGTTCGACATACTCGCGCAGATTCTCCCGCCGGGAGTCAGCGGCAGCGTCAGCACGCTGCCGGGTTCCCACAAGACTTTCAATGTGGGCGCGGAGGAATTGCAGGCGATCTTCACGAATCTGCGCCTCTGCCGCGAGCACATCGAGAAAGTCGCCACGCAGAGCGGGCATGACCTGCATCTCGGCATGGAACCCGAACCGCTCGGCCTGTTCGAGACTAGTGGCGAAACGCTCAAGTTTTTCGGCCTCTACCTCGACCGCAATCCGCGTGACCATGACTTCTTCAAGTTCGTCGGCCTCAATTACGACACCTGCCATCTCGCCATTGAGTTTGAGGACGCCAAGAAGACGCTCGACCGCATCACCGGCGCTGGGATCCGGCTCAGCAAGCTACATTTCAGCTCCGCGCTGAAGTTGAAACCGACCGCTGAGAACATCGCAAAGCTCCACGCCTTCGATGAGCCCGTCTATTTCCACCAAGTCATCGCCAGCTACGGCAAGGACGAGCCTGTGCGTCGTTTCAAAGACCTACCTGATGCGCTTCATTTCGCGCAGACGAATCCACAAAGCCTTGGCGAGGAATGGCGTGTGCACTTCCATATCCCGATCCACGCCCAGCCCGGCGGCGGTTTTGACAGCACACGTGATCATTTGATCGGCACGATGGACTGGCTGGCCGCGAACCCGACGAAATGTCAGCATATCGAGATGGAAACTTACACTTGGGAAGTGCTGCCTCCCGAGATGCGCAGCGGCGATGTCGTGGATCAGCTCGTGAAGGAGTATGAGTGGACACTGGGCGAGATGCGCAGCCGTGGACTGAGCCCTGCTTGAGGGGTAAAATCCTCTTGCGTGAGGGCTCATTCATCCGAAGTCTGGCGCTCCCATTTCCCCACCATGCAATCCCTCTGGAACGACACTGAAGCCGCCTCTTTCGGCACCGATCTGCTCGGACAACGCGTTTACACTTCCCGTCTGCTCGGCCGTAATCCCGCCCTGGTCCTCCATGGCGGCGGCAACACCTCGGTGAAGGTCACGGAGCAGGACTTTTTCGGCGAGCTGGTCGAGCTTTGCTACGTCAAGGGCAGCGGCTGGGACTTGGCAACGATTGAACGCGCCGATTTCTCTCCGGTGAGGCAAACGGCACTCATCAAGATGTCCCAACTCGTCACCATGAGCGATGAGGACATGGTGCTGCAGCAACGTGCGGCCATGACAAACCCGAACGCTCCTGCCGCAAGCATCGAGGCCATCCTGCACGCCATCCTGCCTTTTAAATTCGTCGACCACAGCCACGCGAACGCCATCTCCGCCCTCACCTGCGCCTCTGACGGTGAAGCCCTCACCCAGGAGCTTTTCGGCAAGCGCGTGCTCGTCCTGCCTTATGTCATGCCCGGCTTCGTTCTCGCGAAACAGGTGCACGAAGTGCTGCAGAAGACCGACCTCCGCAAAGAAGGCATCGAAGGCATCGTGTTGCTGAAGCACGGACTCTTCACCTTCGCCGATGACGCGAAGGCAAGCTACGAGAAGCACATCGAACTGGTCACGCTGGCCGAGGATTACCTCGCCAAGAAAGGCGGCAAGCCCACCAGCGCTGAAGCGAGCGAAGACCTCATGGCCTTGGCAAAGCTGCGTCAGGCCGTTTCCAAAGTGCGCGGCTTCCCGCAGATCGCGCGACTCAACGCTTCATCCGAAGCTGTCGGCTATGCGAGCATTCCAAACGTCGCCACGTTCGGCACACGCGGCCCGTTGACGCCGGATCACAGCATTCGCACCAAGCGCGCACCCGCCTTCATTGGCGAAGACATCGACGCGAGCGTGCAGAAGTTCGCGGATGACTACGCGGCTTACTTCAATCGTCACGCCAAAGGCCAGACGATGCTTGATGCAGCCCCGCGTTTCGCGATCTGGCCCGGCAAAGGTGTCGTCAGCTTCGGCGATACGTTGAAGGACGCCAAGATCGTCTTCGACATCGCCGAAAGCACCGCTGCGACCGTTCAACTCGGTGAAGCGGTCGGCGGTTGGGAGCCGCTGCCGGAGAAGGACATCTTTGAGATCGAGTATTGGGATCTCGAGCAGGCCAAGTTGCGTAAAGGCCCCGCCCGCAAGGTGCATCAGGGCAAGGTTGCGCTCGTCACCGGTTGCGCGGCGGGCATTGGCTTTGCCATCGCGGAATCTCTTGCCGAGCAAGGCGCGCAGGTCGTCGGTCTCGACATCGACAAGGACATCCCTGCCATCATGACGAAGATCGGCGGCATCGGCATCGTCGTGAACCTCACCGAGGACCAGCCCGTCCAGGACGCCATTGATTTCACCGTGCGTGAGTTCGGCGGCATCGACATCGTCGTCAGCAACGCCGGCATCTTCCCGAAGAACGACCACCTCGACATGATGGCCCAATCCGATTGGGACCGCACCCTCATGATCAACCTCACGAGCCATCAGAAGCTCATGAACAAAGTCATTCCGTTCGTGAAACAGGGCATCGACGCCAGCATCATCTTCGTCGGCAGCCGCAACTTCAAAGCCCCCGGCCCCGGAGCCAGCGCCTACTCATGCAGCAAGGCCGCGCTCACCCAGCTCTGCCGAGTCGCCGCCCTCGAACTCGCCCCGCATAAAATCCGCGTCAACATCGTCCATCCCGACGCCGTCTTCGACACCAAGCTCTGGACCCCTGAGGCCCTGCTCAAGAGCGCCACGCGCTACAACATGACCGTCGAGGAGTACAAGACCAAGAACCTCATGAAGGTCGAGATCAAGAGCAAGGACATCGGCAACATGGTCGC
>CANIZT010000195.1 GCA_947471905.1 Verrucomicrobiaceae bacterium | reverse complement strand
TACGGAAAATTGGGCGGTGCTTGGCACCTTCTTTACGGAGACGGATAACTACGGCCATGATGCGGGTACGGGAATGGGGTCAGGTTTTGGGGAGGCGCATGGTGGAGACTCTGGGAAGGAAATCAACCGCTTTTTCCCCACTTTCTCGGTCTGGGTCACGCCAGTACGTCTTTGATGACATGCCCATGCACGTCTGTCAGCCTCCGTTCGATGCCGTTGTTGTAGTAGCTCAGCCGCTCGTGATCGATGCCCAGTAGGTGCAAAATCGTGGCGTGCAGGTCGTAAATGCTGCTCACCCGCTCCGCCGCCTGATACCCAAATTCGTCCGTCGCGCCATAGCTGAAGGCCTTCTTTACCCCCGCACCCGCCAGCCAGACGGTGAAACCCTTCGGATTGTGATCTCGGCCGTTCGCGCCTTTTTGAAACGTCGGCATGCGGCCAAACTCGGTCACAAACGCCACCAGCGTGTCCTGCAGCAGCCCACGGGCCTTCAAATCCTGCAGCAGCCCCGCCACCGGCTGGTCGAGAATTGGCCCATGCACTGCATACTGCTTCTCGATCGTCTTGTGCCCGTCCCAGTTGCCCACGCCCTCGCCCATGGCATAGGAACCGTTGAAAAGTTGCACAAAACGCACCCCGCGCTCGATCAAGCGCCGCGCCAGCAGGCAGTTCTTCGCGAAACCAGCCTTGTTCTCGTTGCTGTCGTTTACGCCGTAGAGATCCAACGTCGCCTTGCTCTCGCCCGCCATGTTGCCGACCTCCGAAGCCGCGATCTGCATCCTTGCGGCCAGCTCATACGACGCGATGCGTGCCGCGAGATCGCTCTCGCCCGGATGCTCGGCGAGCTGGCGCTCATTGAGCAGCTTCACCAGATTACGCGTGCCGCGATCTGCCGACTCACTCACACTCGCGGGCCGGATCAAATTCGGAATCGGCTTGCTCGCATTGAACGCCGTTCCTTGGAACACCGCCGGCAAAAACGCCGAGTTCCAATGCCGCGAACCACTCTGCGGCACGCCACGGGGATCGGGAATCGCCACAAAGGCCGGCATGTCATCACACTCTGAGCCCAGCGCATACGTTACCCACGAGCCGATGCCTGGAAAGCCGTCGAGGATGAATCCAGTGGTCATCTGATTCTCCGCCGGACCGTGCGTGTTCGATTTTGCTGTCATCGAATGGATGAAGCACATGTCATCCGCAAATTCGGCGATGTTTGGCACCAATTCGCTGATCATCTTGCCCGACTGCCCACGCGGTTTGAACTCCCACAGCGGCTTCACCAGATTCCCCTGTGCTCCTTGAAATGTGATCAAATCCGCCGCGCCCGGCAGCGGCATGCCGTGGCGTTTCACCAGCTCCGGCTTGTAATCAAACGTATCGACGTGGCTCATCGCTCCCGAGCAGAAGATCATGATCACGTTCTTCGCGCGTGGCGCAAAATGCGGCGGCCGTGGCGCATACGGACGCGATGGGTCGATCAGCGGACGAATCGGATCATTCGCCAGCAGGCCCTTCTGAGCCAGCAGCGACGTCAATGCGATGCTGCCCAGCCCGCTGACGCTTTGATTCAGGAAGGTGCGACGTGAAAGGAGATGGTTTTTCATGGCTGGAAATCAGTAAAGGGTCATGAACTCGCTCGTGTTGAGCAGCGCCCGGCAAAACATCGCCAGCCCGTGCTCGGAAATCAGGTGCGTGGACGCGCTCAGCTCATCCGCACGCGGATCACGCTGGTAAGCCAGTTGAAACGCCCGCTTCACCTGTGCCTCCGCCGCCTTGCCACTTTCCTTTTCGAGCCGTGCGGCAAGCAGGCCCGCCTGCTGCATCGCAAACGTGCTGTTCAGGAAATTCAGCGCCTGCAGCGGCGTCGTGCTGGACGTGCGTCTCGGGGCGATCTGACCCGCATCTGGCACATCAAACGCGCCAAACGTGTCATCAAGCTGCACCCGTGGCTTGCTCTGATAAATCATGCGCCGGAACGTGTCGGTACCAAATTCCTGCTTCGACTGATAGACCTTCACGTAGTTGTCATTCGGCTCGAACAGGTCGAAGCCCGGCCCGCCCATCGTCAGATCCAACACGCCGCTCACCGCCAGGATCGTGTCACGCAACGGCTCCGCCTCGATACGCCGCGTCGGAAAGCGCCACAGCAGCCGCGCGCCCGAATCCGCGAGCATTCCCGCATCATGCGCCGCGCTCGACTGCCGATACGCCGCCGAGTTCATGATCAGGCGATGCATCTCCTTCAAACTCCAGCCGCGCTTCATGAATTCCGCCGCCAGCCAGTCCAGCAACTCAGGATGCGACGGCTTGCCGCCGTTGAAACCCAGATCGCTCGGCGTATCGACGATGCCGGTGCCGAAGTGGTAATGCCAGAGACGATTCACCATCACACGAGCCGTGAGCGGATTCTTCGAATCGGTCAGCCACTTCGCCAAAGCCACGCGGCGCTCCGATTCAGGCGTATCCTTCGCCAGATCCAGCTTCGCGCCGAACTGCGATAGCCCTCCCGGCGCAATCTCCTCCTTCGGCGACATCGGATCACCGCGATGCAGGCGGAAGGTCGGCCCTGGCTGCTCAAACTTGCCGAGATAGGCCATCGGAAAGCTCGTCAGCTCCTTTAGTTCGCGTTGCAGCACCGCTCGCCGTTGGCTGTATTTCTTCACCTCGGCGGCATTTTCGCCTGTGACGCCGCTCAGCGTCGGAACATCGCGAATCCGCTCCCGATAATCCACCGCCAGTCGATCCGCTGATGACGCCACGGCCTTCCAGGCTTTCCCATCCAGCGAGACCTCGACCAGATAATTCGTGGAGATACGATCTTGAAACGCCTTGCCCTTTTCGGCGCGATCTCGGCTCCAAACCACGCTGCTGATCGTCTCTTCACGCGGCAGTTCGATTTGCAGCCAGCCCTTGGCTCCTTTCGCGATCCAGCTCTTCGCGTTGCCATACAGGCCGTCATTCGCATGCGCGATTTGGTGAATCGAGTTCGAGCCATCGGCAAAAACATCCGAAGCCGTCACCTTGGCTCCGTGCTTTGCCAGAGCGACGTTCTTGCCGCCTGCGAAGACCTCCAGTTCATCAATGCACGGCTGTCCGCCGTTCGTCGCGTGGATCGTGAAGCGTACAAACTTCGCCTTCACGGCATCAAAGCTCTCGTGATTCGCCAGATGCGTCACCGGCGCACGTAGATGCGGCTGGGAGGCAGGCTGCGCATCCGCCGCTTCTTCAAACAGCACCGCGTCTGCCACCGTCGGACCGCCAAGCTTGCCGCTGCGCAGGATGAGAATGGAATCCTTCGTTAGCACATGCGTTCCCGCGTATTTGAAGCCGCTCCAGCGCTTCTGCTGCGGAATCGCTCCGCTGCCGTCTGCAAACTTGCTCTGATCCACCGAGGCGATCTCCTTCTGGTCATCCTTCGTGTTCGCATCGCCGTCGAGATCGAGAATGTAGCGCGCATGCGTCGTCCATGCGCCCCATGACAACCAGAGGCGCCGCTTGCCACTCACACGTGGATTCCACGAGAAGAAGTTCTTGCCCGACTCGTCGGTCTTCGCGCTCCAGTAGCGGTAGCTTTCGCCGAGGTTCGGTAGCCGAGTTGAGTCACCCAGATCAGACAACTGACCGGCCTCCGTGCCTGGCGAGTAATCAATCGGCTTTCCATTCGCTGGCTGCTCGATCTGCACGCAACCAATCGCATCCGGTTTCGTCGGTGGCGGCAGATCATCATCCACCAGCACACGCTTCGTGAGCTGCGCCTTCGGTTGGAAGCGCGACAGCGTCGCATCAATCGCCGCGATTTCTTGTCGCATGTTTTCGGTCTTCTTTTGGTTCTTTTCCGCATCCGCTGGCCGCAGTTCGCGTTCCGCATGCTGTACACCTTCGAAAATGCCCCGCATGCGGTAGTAATCGACCTGGCTCACCGGATCGAATTTGTGATCATGGCAGCGCGCACAGCCCACCGTTAGCCCGAGGAACGTGCTGCCCGTCGTGCTGACGAGGTCATGCATCTCATCCGCACGCTGATTGGCCCGCAGCGCCGGGTCCTGGCCCTTCACCTGGTCCCAGGCACCCGCCACGAGAAAGCCCGTGCCTTCATCCGCACCGAGTTGATCGCCCGCGATCTGCTCGCGCACAAACTGGTCATACGGCTTGTCTTCATTGAGCGAACGAATGACGTAATCGCGATACGGCCACGCACTCGGCCGCAAGCGGTTCATCTCAAACCCGTGGCTCTCCGCGAAGCGCACCACATCGAGCCAATGCCGCGCCCATCGTTCGCCATATCTCGGTGAAGCGAGCAGGCGGTCCACGAGATGCTTGATGCTCGATGCTCGATGTTCGATGTTTGGTGAACTCCTTCTCGAATGCGGCGACCTCTTCAGGAGTCGGTGGCAAGCCGATCAAATCAAAGCTCGCACGGCGGATGAACGTCCTCGCGTCGGCGGCAGGATTCATCGCCAAGCTCTTCTCCTTCAGCTTCTCGATCACGAACTCATCAATGGAAGTGTTCTTTGAGGCTTTCAGTGGCAGGAAGGCCCAATGCGTCACATCGCCCTTCGGTTTCTCCTTCAGCACAATCTCCTGCGGCCACACCGCGCCCATGTTGATCCAGCGTTTGATGAGATCGGTTTCGGCGGCAGAGAGCGAGGGCTTCTTCTTCGGCATCTCAGCCTTCTCGCCTTCCGCTTCAGGCACGATCATCGTATAGAGCGGTGACTCCGCTGCCTTGCCAGGAACGATGGCGGGGCCGTCGTCGCCGCCTTTGAGCACTGCGGCGAGCGTCTCCATGTTCAGCCCACCTTTCGTCGTCACATCGTTGTGGCATTCGACGCAGTTTTTCACCAGGATCGGAGCCACTTGCTCGTGAAATAGCTTCGCGGCATCGGACTCGACTGCCAGCAGGCGGCTGCTGGCAATTATCAAGGAAAGGGAGAGGAGAGGTTTCATGCTCGGGATGATTTTTTGGACTTCGGCAGGGCTAGGTCGGCCTCGGCGGTGATCAGATGCTCGCGCATCGCTTTCGCGGCTGCGGCGGGATCACGTTTCTCGATGGCGGTGAGAATGGCAGCATGCTGGCGCACGGCATTTTGCGTGGAGGCACGGCTGTAGCCGCGGATCAGGCCGATTTGCATCAGATCGGACAACGAATGCAGCAGCAGCGCCGAGATCTGGTTGCCTGAGGAGATCGCCAACTCGCGATGAAACGTCATGTCGGCGTCCACCGCCGCATCGTAGCCGTCTGCTTCCTCCAGTTTCTTCAAAGCGGTGCGCAGCTTGCGAATTTGCGCCGCGCTGGCGTGTTCCGCCGCGAGCCCGGCATTTTCCGGCTCGATCATGAAACGCACTTGGATGAGCTGGCGCAGGCGCTCCTTATCGTCAGGGATTAGCAGCGCTAGCGAGCCGTTCAGCGGCTTGTGCAGCTTGTCCACGACTTTGGTGCCCACGCCGTGCTTCACTTCGAGCAGGCCTTGCAGTTCCAGCCGCTTCGTCGCCTCACGCACCACCGGCCGACTCACGCCGAGCTTGAGCGCCAGATCACGCTCCGGCGGCAGCCAGCCATCACCCACCGTGATTTCGTCGCGAATCTCCAAAGCGATACGTGCGCACACTTCCTCAACGAGGCCGCGCTGGGGTTTGATGGATGAAAAGGCCATGTGGTTAGAGGTCTTACCACTGGCTAGAACGGGGCCGAGTTTTGCATTCTATCGAGTGAGCAATGATTTGCTCTCCCTGGCGCGGGCCTTGGGCACGCTCTTGCCATCAGGTGATTCAATTGAATGATGTCGGCTATGAAATTTTTAGCGCCTCTCGTGTTATCATTTTTTGCCGCCATGGCCTTGGCTGGGTGTGCTTCAACAAAAGAAGAGATTGATATTGAGGTGTTGGGGCTGGATAAAGCGTTTGGGCATCACGATTTGGTGATCAAAGCTTGGAAAAGTCCATCCTTTGTCGATGGCTTGCCGGAGCCAAAACTGGAAATGCTTGTTAGTGGTCCAAGACAAAGACAGGAACGTTCGGTTAAACTCCGCGCGGGTAACTGCTTCGAGGGGATGATTTTAGAACGTGTGGACGTAAGAGGTGACAGCGTAGGCGATCCCAAGGTTGCGCTAGCACCTGCGCTCACAGAAGACTTCAGTTTAAAGATCATGGATGGCAAACCCAAACCCTATCTGATCCTTCGGGAATCAGTGGCTACACCTTTGCTTTCTACTCGGATATTCCTCATCCACCGCTGCGCTGACAAAGTATAGCGATTGCGTTGCGAAGACACTCAGATCGTCATCGACGAATACCCGCCGTCCACGACCATCTCGTGACCGGTGACGAAGGAGCCGCCTGCACCAGCAAGCAGCAGCGCAGCGGCGATAAGTTCCTTGGCTTCGCCAAAGCGGTTCATCGGCGTGTGGCCCATGATTTTGGCGACGCGGTCGGGCGTGAGCACCTTCTTGTTCTGCTCGGCAGGGAAGAAGCCGGGAACGAGCGTGTTCACGCGGATGCCGAGCGGCGCCCATTCGCGGGCGAGGTTCTTGCTGAGGTTGTGAACGGCTCCCTTGCTCATCGAGTAAGTGAACACGCGGCTCAGTGGCAGCAGGCCGGACATGGAGCCGAGATTGATGATGGAGGCGGGGATCTTGTTTTCGACGAAGTATTTTCCAAACACTTGGCAGGCCAGAAACACGGCCTTGGTGTTGATGTTCATGATCCGGTCATATTCTTCTTCGGCGATGTCGAGGAACGGCGTCGCAGAGTTCACGCCCGCACCATTGACGAGGATGTGACAGCCCCCGGAGCGCTCCAGCACTTGATCGAGCAGGATTTGCAGGTCGGCTTTGCGGCTGGCATCGGCAGAAACGAAATAGGCCTGTCCACCTGCGGCTTGAATGGTTTCGAGGCGCTTGTCTGCTTTCGATTGATCACGACCGACAAGGACGACTTCTGCACCCGCTGAGGCAAATCCCTCCGCGACTGCGCCACAGAGTTCGCCGGTGCCGCCAATGACGACGGCGGTTTTGCCTTGAAGAGAGAAGAGTTCGAAAATGGAGGACATGGTGAGGTGCGCATCTATGGCGTGTCATTCCGCTGCTGCAAGCCGCCTCTCCGCACACTTTCGTTGTCTTGACACTTCCGGTGCAGTGCTCTCCCGTGTCGGTATGCCTTGGAGCCACATCATGGTCTTCCTCGCCGGTGTTTTCGTCGGCGCGGCAACGCTCGTTTTGTGGAAAGCGCTGCGCTTTGCTGCCGATCTGCGTGCCGCAAGGCATGCGGTGTCCAGTTATGTCTTCCCTGAATGTGGTGTAGCCGATGAACAAGCCCACAGGGCAGTCGAAGAGTGCAAAAAACGACTGCGTTGGCAAAAGAACCTCAATCCTGAGTGGCTGCCACCACTGGTCGATGAAGTGCCGAAACTCGTGCGCGAAATCGCAGCCATCTATCATCCCGGCAAGCAGGAAGCGCTACTTGCTCCCGGTCTTAGCCAGTTCTCCCGCGCCGTGCATCTCGCTGCGATGGATGTGGCCGACTTCCTGCAAACGCGCTCGATTGGTCGCCTTGTTGATGTCAGTGCCAGCACGGCGATCAAGACCTGGGAGATGACACACAAGATCGCCACACACGATAGAATGCAGACGGCCAACAAATGGTACAAACGCGTGCTGCCCTTCTGGCAGGTGCTGCGTTTCAAATCTCCGATCATGTGGGCCAGCGTGGCCGTCTCCAATGTCGCTGCGCGCACGCTCCAGCCAGCGGTCATCGACATCATTGCCAAACGAACCATCGACCTCTACAGCGGGCGCTTGGGTAAAGGAGCCTCTGCCCCAGCGGCGCTCGAGCTGTCAGAACAAGAATCGCCCCCGGGGGCGATGTGATCACTTCTTCGGCTCCGTGAGGATCGCTGCGGTCGAAATCTCCGCAGCGATGCCGCGCAGATGTTTATCAAAGAACTGCAGCACACGTTCGTCGAGTTCTGGGCTGCGGAAGCCGTGGCCGCCGTTAGTCATGGTGATGAGGAGTGATTCAACGCCTGCTTTTTTCAGCGCAGCATCGATCTCCTGGCCCTGCGCATAAGGAACGAGCGGATCTTTTGTGCCATGAGCCGTTAGGAAGGCCGCATCACCCGCAGAGACATGTGTGACGGGAGACGCTTCCTTAGCTGCTTCCGTTTTATCCTGCACGCGTCCACCCAGGAGTTTTGCCTCGGGGTAGTCGGCCGTTTTGCGATCAACGGT
>CANIZT010000194.1 GCA_947471905.1 Verrucomicrobiaceae bacterium | reverse complement strand
ATCACCACGCATCCTGATGCGGGCGAATCCATCAACGCTGCACGCATTCTCGCCGCGAACACGGGCAAGACCGTGGCCTTCCTCACGAAGGCGGACGCCGCGTCGGCGAAGAAACTCGTCGCCGCGCTCGGCAAGGTCAGCGACCGGCCCAGCGTGGCCGTGTTGAACCAGGCCTTCTGGCCGGAGAAGCGCGATGACGTGCGCCGCAGCATCGTCGAGGCCCTCGCGCTCAGCGGCGAAGGCGGACGCGCCATCTTGAAATGGCAGAGCGAGAAAAAACTGCCCGACACTGTCAAGACCACAGCCGCGCTGGCCCTCAGCCGCAGCACCGATGCCGGACTGCGCAATCAAGCCGCCACCGAACTCCCGCTGCCCGCCGCACTCGGTGCGGAGAAATTCCCGCCGCTCGCTGATCTCATGAAGCTCAAAGGCGATGCCGCTAAAGGCCAGCAAATGTTCATGCAGGCCGGTTGCGTGGCCTGCCATCAGGTCAAAGGCCAGTTCATCAACTTCGGCCCCGACCTCACCCAAATCGGCAACAAACTCAGCCAGGACGGCCTCTTCACTGCGGTTCTCTATCCCAGCGCTGCCGTCGAGCACAGCTTCGGTGGCCTCACCGTCACCACGAAGGAAAACCAGCAGGTCCTCGGCTACGTCGTGAGCGAAACCGACGCCGAACTGACGCTCAAGATGGCCGGCGGTGCCACGCAGGCGATCAAGAAGACCAACATCGCCAAAAAGGAGGAAATGAAGGACTCCCTCATGCCCCCCGGCCTCGCCGCCGCCATCGGCCCGCAAGGTCTAGCGGATCTCGTCGCCTGGCTCATGACGCTCAAGTAACGAAACCACGCCGCCACATGGAGCGCGAGTATGGCTTTAGCCTACTCGCCACTTGTCAGCCCCAGCGTCAACGAATCGCCCAAAAACAGGCGAGTAGGCTTCGCCATACTCGCGCTCCTGCAACTTCGCTCCTTCCCAGTCGTTTCACCCACAACCATGCGCCTCATCCTGCCACTCCTCATCGCTCTCTCGCTTCCCGTCTTCGCTCAAAAAGCCGGCAAGACCAAGCCTACGATCAAACTGACCGATGTCGCAGTCGCCACGAAGGAGATCGTCTATAAAACCACGCCGCAGGGTGAGTTGAAGCTGCACGTCTTCTCACCCGCTGGCGAAATTCAAATCGCCGCGCTTCGCCCCTGCGTCGTGTTCTTCTTCGGCGGCGGTTGGAAGGCCGGATCATTCACGCAGTTCGTCCCGCAGGCCGAATACCTCGCCAGCCGTGGCATCATCGCCATCAGCGCCGATTACCGCATCGCCAGCATCCACAAAACGACACCGGACAAATGTGTCGAAGATGCCAAAAGCGCCATCCGCTGGATGCGTGGCCACTCCACCGAGCTGGGCATTGATCCCACGAAAGTCATCGCCGCCGGTGGTTCGGCAGGCGGCCATCTCGCCGCCTGCACGGCGCTTGTTTCCGCCTACGACGCCGAAGCCGATGACAAAACCATCTCCGCCAAACCGAACGCCATGGTGCTCTTCAATCCGGCGATGAACATCGCCACGCTCTTCAAAGAACGTGCCACAGGAGACAGCCCGATCACGCTCGATGTAGCTGAAGCGATCACGCCTAACAACTTCGTCGCTAAAGACACGCCGCCCGCGATCCTGTTCTTCGGCACTGCCGACAAGCTCAAAGCTGGCGGCGATGAATACGTGAAGAAAGCCACCGCGCTCGGCCTCCGCGCCGAAATGTGGTCTGCTGCCGATATGGGACACGGTTTCTTCAACAAGGAGCCATGGATGCAAATCACAGCGAAGAAGATGGAGGAGTTCCTCATCTCGCTCGGCTATCTCGGCGGCGAACCTCTCATCAAACTGCCAGATGGCGCACCTGAGCTGAAGCGGGACAACTGATCGCTTATGGAGGGCCGACGAGTCGTCGGCATGCCAATTCCTTTTGCCGACGACTCGTCGGCGCTCCATAGATGCCTCGCATGCTCACCGACACTTCCCGCGCCGCCGATTTTCCCAGCCTCAAGGGCATCCATTACCTCAACACCGCCGCCGAGAGCATCCCGCCGCTCTGCGTGAATGAGGCGGTGGCCGAATACATGCACCACAAGTCGCTGGGCATGCGCGGTCGCGATTTCCACTTCCCGCGCGTCGAGGAATGTCGCGAAATCACCGCCAAGCATCTCGGACTCGCCACAGATGAAGTTTCCTTCTGCTCCTGCAGCTCCGAAGCTTACAACCTGCTCGCCAATGCGCTGCAACTCACGCCGAAGGACGAAGTCGTCATTACCGATCTTGACTTCCCCGCCGGTGCCACGCCTTGGCTCACCGCCCCGGCGGCTTCGCGTCCCGTTTCACATCTCTGGAAGAATCGCGGCGGCGCTTTAAGCCTCGACGATCTCGCACCGTTGCTCAATGAGCGCACCGCGCTCGTGCAGGTCAGCCTCGTCAGCTTCTACAACGGCCACCGCATCGCCTTCGCCCCGCTGCGCGACCTCGTGCGCCGCCTCGCACCTCGTGCCGTGCTCGCCGTCGATGTCACGCAGGCGCTCGGACGCGTCGCGCTCGACTGCCAGGACGCGGACATCATGATTTCAAGCACGCACAAGTGGACGCTCGGCATTCACGGCGGCGGTGTCATCGGTATCCCGAAAAAATCCGCCGCACGCCTCACCACCAGTGCCGGTGGCTGGTATCACATCGCCAACGCCTTCGACGCCGACCGCTTTGAAAGCGCCCGCATCAAGCCCGGCGCACTCAGTTTCTCCGTCGGCATGCCCAGCTTCGCCGCCCTCTATGCCTTGAATGCCTCGCTGCGTTACCTTGATGCCGTCGGCATGGACAAAATCATTGCCCATGCCGACCCGCTCGTGGCGCGCGTGCATGCGGGCTTGAAGGAACTCGGCATCACGCCGCTGGCTCCCGCGCAGCCAGACTGCTCCAGCGGCATCGTCGCCTTCCTTCACAAAAACACGGCAGAGATCAACGAGGCGCTGCTCGCCCAAAACATCCACGTCATGCACCAAGTCGGCCGAATTCGCATCGCCGTGCATGGTTACACCACCGCGGAGGACGTCGAGAACCTGCTCGCAACGCTGCGCTCCGCCCTCGGAGGTTAGGCCTCCGGCCTGACAACGGATTGAGGCGTCCCGCCTTTTTTCAGACTCAGGCGGGACGCCCCTTGCCGCAGACAGGCGGGACGCCTATCCTCCGCGACCTTGGACTGGGAATCACCAAAACTCCTCTTGCTCATCCTGCCAGCCGTCGCCCTGCTGCTGTGGATCGAATCGCGTTCCTCCCACCCAATGTCCGGCTTGCGGAAACGGCTGCTGCTCGTCGTGCGTGCCATCGGTGTGATGCTGGCACTCGCCGCACTCGCAGGTCCGGCACGCGTGACTCAAACGGGCCGCAAAGCACTCGGCATAGTCGTCGATGCCAGTCAGAGCATGGGCGCGGAAGGTTTGACAAAATCCCTCGCTGAAGCCGCCCGTGTGCGCTCGGCGCTCGGCAGCAGCATTGATTCGTTTATCGTTCAACTCGGTGCCCAGCCGGAACTTTTGCCCGAAGGCAGCACACCGGCAATGCAGGTTGAGTGGCAGAAGAAAAACGGTGGCGACAGCCACTACGCCGATGCCATCGAGTATGCGGAGGCGCTGTTTCCACCGGGTGCTAGCCGCAACATCCTGCTCATCGGCGACGGACACGAAACACGCGGCAATTTACTCACCGCTGCACGCGAAGCGGCAGTTTCGGGCATCAAACTGCATGCGTTGCCGGTTTCCGGCCCACGTCGGCCAGACGCGCGCATGATTGCGCTCACTCCCAACCGTACTCGCTTGTTTGAAGGCGCGAGCTTGAGCTTGAAGGCCGTGTTTGAGAGCACGATCGAAGGCAATGGCACGCTGAAGCTCTATGAGAACGGCATCGAGGTGGAGAAACGGCCCGTTTTACTCAAACCGGGTGCCACGCAGGAGATCGCCTTCACGCGCACGCCTTCAACGCGGAACACCTTTCAGTATCGCGCCGTGCTTGAAGGCATCACGGGCGACACGCTGCCCGGCAACGACAGCGCGCTCGCCATCGTCGATGTGCGCGGACGTTTGCGGCTGCTTTACATTGAGTCGGATGCCAGCGAGGCACGCTACTTGATGCAGGCGATGGAGAAAGAAGGCATCGAACTCGATCTGCGTCAGCCGGGCAATCTCGCGATCACGTTTGATCAGCTCGGTGGTTACGACGGTATCATCCTCTCCGATGTGCCCGCGCATCAACTCGGCGAACCGCTCATGAATGCGCTGCGTGATTACGTCGATAAACTCGGTGGCGGCTTGATCATGCTCGGCGGGCCGGGTTCCTTCGGTGTGGGCGGTTATTATCGCACGCCCATTGAAGAAGTACTGCCCGTGCGACTGAAAGCTCCCGACGAAGAGGAAAAGCAAAGCGCCGCTGTCGCCATCGTGATGGACCGTTCCGGCTCCATGGCTGGTGAGAAGCTCGAAATGGCCAAGAGCGCAGCCATCGCAACGGCGGAGGTTCTTGGTCACAATGATTCGCTCGGTGTGTGGGCCTTCGACTCTGAAGCACACGTCGTCGCACCGATGACACGACTTACATCCACGAACGCCGTGTCTGGTCAGATCGCCGCCATTGCGTCCGGTGGCGGCACGAATTTGCAGCCGGCATTTCAACTCGCTCGCGAGGCGCTGCTGCGCACGAAGGCACGTGTGAAGCACATGATCATCCTCACGGACGGCCAGACCGCAGGCGCAGGCTACGAACAGCTCGCTACGCAGTGCCGTGGCGAAGGGCTCACCATTTCCACGGTCGCGATTGGCGAAGGTTCGCATGTGGCGCTGCTGCAGGCGATTGCCTCCAGCGGCGGCGGTCAGTCATACTCGACGATGGATGCCAGCAGCATCACACGCATCTTTACGCAGGACACGCTGATGCACACGGGCCGCATGATCCGCGAGGAGCCGTTCATTCCTGAATTGAAAGAAAAGCATCCCATTCTGGCCGGATTCGAGAAGTGGGACTCGCCCACACTGCTCGGTTATGTGAAAACAACCCGTCGCACTTCTGCGCAGGTGCCGCTCGTTACTGATACCGGCGACCCATTGCTCGCGTACTGGCGTTTTGGCCTCGGCAAAGCCACCGCGTTCACTTCCGATGCCAAAAGCCGCTGGGCGTCGCTCTGGATCACGCGCTGGAATGGTTTTGGCCGTTTTTGGTCGCAGGTGCTGCGCGAAACAGCCCGCGCACCGCAAGGTCGGCTGATGGATCTGTCCGCACGCATGGAAGGCGATGATGCACACATCAGCGTCGATCTCCTGGCCGATGCCGGCACGCGTGCGAACAACGCCATCGTCGAAGCCGAAGTGTTTCATGTGGCGGCTGATGCCCTCGGTGCGCCGATGAAGGCCGTGCAAAAGCTTTCGCTGCGTCAAGATGCCCCAGGCAGCTACAGCGCTGACTTCAAGCCAACGCAGGCAGGTGTTTATCTCATCCGCGCGCAATCCGGCGCTGAAATGGTCACCACCGGCCTCATCCACAATCCCTCCACCGAATCGAGCCTCGGCACCGTGAATGAAACGCTGCTCAAGGAAGCCGTGCGCATCACTGGTGGTGATTACCTGGCAGATTCATCACGTCTGCCCAATCTCGAAACCACCAAAGCCGTGCAGCACGAAGAACTCTGGCCGCCGCTGCTGCTCGCACTGCTGCTGATCTTCCTCATCGACACTGCCATTCGCCGTTGGGAGCATGTCGTCGGGCTGTGGCAGCTCGTTCCGATCCGCAAGGCCGTTTAGGCCAGCAGCGGCTCAACGCGTTCACGAATCAGCGTGATCAACTCCGGGTCCATGAAGGGATATTCGTCAGGAATGTCGAGGACGTCGATATGCAGATCGTGAACGATGTCTGGAAACTGCTCACGCAGCCGCCGCTTGTGCTCGTGTTCCATCACCAGCACGCGATCTGCCCACAGCAACAATTTTTCCGTGACACGCTGCCGGGCGGAAGCGCTGACTCCAGCACTGCGCACCTCGGCACGCGGATCGTTTTGGTAAATGGCCTCCGCAGTCGGGCTGCGCCATTGATTGCGGGAGCAGAGGAAGAGGATTTTCATTTTGATCCGATCTCCGCTTCAAACGGACGCCAATCGAATTCGATGTCGTCTGCTTCGATCAGCCAGCGACCTCCGTCTGCCCATTCGATTTCATGCAGAAGATGACCGTTGTCTGAAAGGCGAAACTCGTCGTAAAGCCAGTCACCCATGCCGCGCTCACACTTCGCAGACTGGATGCTATAGCCAAACAGTCGAGGATAACGAAGATGAAGCATTCCATCGTGATAAGCACCGAGCAGTTTTACTTCGAGGCTGCAATATCGAGGTGTTTCCCCGCCAGGATCAGATTCGATAACCCGGCATTCCTCCAGCCATGCGTCGTGTGGGCAAGCATGAACTGTGAAGTCATACCAATCTGCAGAATCAAGCAGCTTCAATGCTCCTGGCGGCAGTCGATCCCGAACAGAATCGATATAGCTTTGGTATTCACCCCACAATCTTTTTAACTCCTCAAAGGAATCCGAATCCATGGGACTCGATTTACTGTCTGAAAGTAGAATGAATGCCATAGCTATTGATCACTTCCCCACCAACAAACTCTTCCCGGTCATCTCCACCGGTTGCTTCACGCCGAGCATGTCGAGCAGCGTGGGGGCGATGTCGGCGAGTTTGCCGCTGGCGACGCTGTAGTTCGCGGCATCGGCGGCGACGTAGATGCCGTGGACGAGATTGGTGGTGTGCGCGGTGTTGGGGCTGCCGTCGGGGTTGCGCATGAGTTCGCAGTTGCCGTGGTCGGCGGTGATAAAGAGCTTGCCGCCGAGTTCGAGGACTTTTTCGACGATCATGCGCACGGCGAGGTCAATGGTCTCGCAGGCGTGGATGCCGGCTTCAACAACGCCGGTGTGGCCGACCATGTCGGGGTTGGCGTAGTTCATGATGACGGCGTCATATTTTTCCAGACGGCGCAGCACTTCAAAGGTGAGGTCGGGAGCGCTCATCTGCGGTTTTTTGTCGTAGGTGGGCACTTCCTTCGGCGAGATGGCGAGGTAGCGATCTTCACCGGGATTGGGTTCTTCGACGCCGCTGTTGAAGAAGAAGGTGACGTGCGGGTATTTCTCCGTTTCGGCGGCGCGGAGCTGCGTGAGGCCGGCAGCGGCGATGATCTGGCCGAGGTTGTTGTTCAGACTCTCCGAAGCGAAGATGACGCGGGCACCGAGGTCAGTGTAGGTGGCGTCATATTCGGTGAGCGTGTAGTAGCCGGTCTTCGGCGTCACTTCGCGATCGAAAGCGGAGAAGCCTGATTTCAAGAAGGCATCGCTGAGCTGGCGGGCGCGGTCGGCGCGGAAGTTGAACCAGAGGATGACATCGCCATCGCGGATGCGTTGCTCGTTGGCGTTGCTGAAGATCATGGGCTGCATGAACTCATCACCACGCGGGTCGCTCGGATACGCGGCTTTGACGGCAGCGCTGGGTAGATCGGTGCGGACTTCGCCACGACCGAGCACAATGGCGTCCCATGCGAGCTTGTTGCGCTCCCAGCGAGTATCGCGGTCCATGGCATAATAGCGGCCGATGACGGTGGCGATGTTGGCACCACTGGGTTTCAAATCGGCCTCCAGCTTGGCAAGATACGCAGCACCGCCTTTCGGCGAGGTATCACGGCCATCTGTGATGGCGTGGACCATGAGATCGGTGACGCCAGCGGCCTTCGCGGCATTGCATAGTGCGGCGAGGTGGTCCTGATGCGAATGCACGCCGCCATCGCTGATGAGGCCGAGGAAGTGGAGGCGCTTGCCTTTAGCCTTTTCGAAGGCCTCGACGAGCACGGGCATCTTGGCGAGTTCGCCATCGCGAATGCTCTTGTTGATGCGGGTGAGGTCTTGATAGACGACGCGACCGGCACCGAGATTGAGATGACCGACTTCGCTGTTGCCCATCTGGCCGTCTGGCAATCCAACATCTTCGCCGCTGGCGCTGACGGTGCCTCGTGGATAGGTGGCGTAAAGGTGATCGTGGAACGGCGTCTTCGCGAGTAGGGTGGCGTCGCCATTGGCGACGGCTTGAGCTTTGCCACCGGGGTTGATGCCCCAGCCGTCACGGATAATCAGTACAACAGGTTTTTTAGCCATAAGTAGGTTTGTCAGCGCTCCTTGTGCCAAGTCCGGGCAGGAATCAAGGACGGGAAAGAACCGGGGCGTCAGAACGTTTGCGCTCGGGGCCGACTCAGACTATAAAAGGGCTGCCGTTTCCACATTT
>CANIZT010000193.1 GCA_947471905.1 Verrucomicrobiaceae bacterium | reverse complement strand
TCGTCGAAGACGGCTCTGATGCCGCCGAAGTCGCCCGCATGCGTGGCATCCTCTCGCCGCTATGCCAGCAGCATGCACAGCTGCTCGATCCGCTCTTCCTGCCCGCCAATCTCGGCAAAGGCGGTGCCGTTTATGCCGGTTGGAATTTGGAGCAGCACTCTGACTGGCTTGCCTTCGTCGATGCCGACGGCTCCTGCTCCGCCGCTGAGGTCGCGCGACTCATTCAACTCGCCCGTGAACAATCCACACCACACACCGCGCTGTTTGCCTCACGCCTGAGCCAGTTCAGCGGCCAAGTGCGCCGCCAGTGGAAGCGCCGTCTTATTGGCCGTGTCTTCGGCTGGCTCGTCTCCTCCTTGTTGCACATCCGCATCCACGACAGCCAGTGCGGCCTAAAGTTGGTTCCACGCAGTGCTTACCAGCGCATCGCCCCTGCCCTGCGCATCCACGGCTTCGCCTTCGATGTCGAACTCCTCTCCGCCTTGCACGACTGCGGCTCCCCAGTGGATGAAATTCCCATCGTCTGGCACGAGACGCCTGGTGGTCACGTGCATCTTGTCCGTGATTCGATCCGCATGGCGCGTGATGTTCTTTCGGTTCGCGCCAACCGAAAGCCAACGTAGAACTAAGCGTATTGAAAGCTCGGGCTACTTCCCCAGCACGTCCTTCAGCACTTCAATGCAGCGCACATTCTGCGGCATGGTGCCGATGCTAATGCGCACCCACTCCGGCAGTTTGTACGCGGCCATGGCACGGACGATGACACCCTTGTCCATCATGGCTTTGAAGACGGCGTGGCCATCGCCGACTTTGACGAGCACGAAGTTCGCGAAGCTGGGGATGTATTCGAGACCCATCTTGCCAAACTCAGCCTGCAAGTAGTTGCGACCTTCGTCAGTGATGCGCTTCGTCTTGTCCTGGTGCTCCTGATCGAGCAATCCGGCCAAGGCACCTGCTTGGGCGATGGAGTTGAGGTTAAACGGCTGCCGCGTGCGTTGCAGCACGTCGATGAGTTCCTTGTTGGCGATGCCGTAACCGACACGCGTTCCCGCGAGGCCCTGGATCTTGGAGAAGGTGCGCAGCACGACCACGTTGCGGCCTTCGCGGACGTATTTGAGTGTGTCGGGCGGGTTGTCGAGGAACTCGTAGTAGGCTTCGTCAAAGACCACCACCACATGCGGCGGAACCTTGGCCATGAAACGGTCGATCTGCTCCTGCGTGACGAGCGTTCCCGTCGGATTGTTCGGATTGGCGATGAAGACCTCTTTGGTTTGCGGCGTGATGGCAGCGGCCATGGCATCCAAGTCATGCACGTAGCCCGGATCATCCACCTCGATGGTCTCGGCGCCGAAGACCTTGGCCATCAGCTTATAGACAAGGAAGGCGTGCTTGGCAGTGATGATGTTGTCGCCAGGCTTCAGGAAGGCGTGGCCGATGAACTCGATCACTTCGTTGGAACCGCTGCCCATGATGAAGTTGCCCATCTCCAGGCCAAACTTCTCCGCCAGCGCCTGGCGGAGCTTCCAGGAGGCACCATCGGGATAGATGTGCACCTCCTTCACCGCCTCCTGCATCGCCACGATGGCCTTGGGGGATGGGCCGAGCGGATTCTCGTTCGACGCCAGCTTGATGATGTCCTCCGGCTTCAAGCCGCGTTCACGGGCCACATCCTCGATGGGCTTGCCGGGTTCATAGGCGACGAGGTCTTTAAGCTGTGAGTTGGCGTAATTCCAGATGGACATGGTTGGTGCTTGGGAGATACGTTTCTTGGACTGGGTTGGCCTGCATGGCAAGTGCGTGTGAAATGCCAACCTCATTTCGTTCACCTCTCATGCCCACGCCTCTCCCAGAAACCGCCGAGCTGCTGCAGTCCTTTGGCACGGCGCTCGGCTTGGGCCTGTTGGTCGGATTGCAGCGTGAATGGGTGCAGAACCGTGTCGCTGGCATTCGCACCTTTGCGCTGCTTTCACTCCTGGGTGCGCTATGCGGCCTGCTGGGGATTCTCTATGGCGGTTGGGTCATCGCTGCCGCGCTGATCGCCTTCGTCAGTGTCGTCATCATCGGTCATCTGGCTGAGATGAAGAACAAGGAGCCCGATGCCGGCCTCACCACGGAAATGGCCATGCTGGTGATGTTCACCACCGGCATGATCACCATGCAAGGTCTGCGCCTCGTCTCAGTGATCATCGCCGGCACGGTCATGGTGTTGTTGCAGAGCAAAAAGCCACTGCACGACATGGTGCGCCGCATTGGCGAAGACGATCTGCGTGAGATCGCCCGCCTCGTGCTCGCAGGGCTTGTCATCTTGCCTGCTTTGCCAAATCGCGAGATGGGTTACCTCGGCGTGCTCAATCCCTTTGCCATCTGGCTCATGGTCGTGCTCATCGTCGGCATTAGCCTGGCCGCCTACCTCGCCGGTAAATTCATGAGCGGCAGCAAGGGCGCAGCACTCGCCGGCATCTTCGGTGGTTTGATCTCCAGCACGGCCACCACCGCCAGCCTCGCACGCCGCAGCCGTGTGGCCGGTGCCTGCGGCATCACCTTGGCCGCCATCACTTTGATAGCGTCTGCCATCGTCTTTCTCCGTGTCATCGTCGAAGTCTCCATTGCCGCCCCCGCGCACATCCAGACCATGCTGCCACCGCTCATCGCCATGATGTTTTGGTTTGGCCTCATCGCCGCCATCACGCATCGCCTGTCCGAGCGATCGAGCAAGCACACGGCGGATGAATCACCGCCCTCCGAACTCAAGAGCGCGGTTGTCTTCGGCCTGCTCTATGCCGTCGTATTGCTGGTCGTCGCTGCGGCACGCCACCATTTCGGCGACTCCGGCCTCTACGTCGCCGCGGCCATCTCCGGTCTCACCGATATGGACGCCATCACCCTCTCCACCTCACGTCTCGTCAGCATGGCCAGTCTGGAAACGTCCACCGCCTGGCGCATGATCTTGCTCGGAGGCCTGGCCAACATCGTCTTCAAAGGCATCCTTGTCATGACCCTCGGTGCGCGTGCTTTCATCAAGCCCGTGATGCTGGGATTGACCTCCGCCCTGCTCGGCGGTGTAGCGATTCTGGCACTGTGGCCTTGATTGAGCTTAACCGCGCTTCTGACGCGGTTGATTGCTGCGCTCCAGCGGCCGCTGGGACTGCCGAGAGCCCATGACACGATGCGTCGTCTTCCGGATCTCAGCGCGACCCGGACTGCCATGCGTGCCGCGTGCGTCGGGATCCTCGGTCACGTGGAAAGCTTCCGTGAGTGGCTTCTTCGGCAGCTTGAGGATCTCAGTGACTCCCGAAACTGCTCCGGCTTTCTTGTGGCTTTCCTTCGTCGTGCTGGGTTTCTTTTTCATACTCATACACTACCGAACCAGCCAGCCACTTCCCACCCGCACCTTGCCATTCACCACGCCTGAATTGCCAAGAATTGAGGCCAGCATCCACCATCCCCACGTCTCCAAGTCTTCAAGTCTTCAAGTCTCCTTGGACGCCGAAGCCTCAGCGAGACTCTGAGCAATCCCTGGAACCCATGGAACTCTTCCTGCGTGTCATAAATGTCATTTTAGAGACGATGAAGATCGTGGACGCATTGCCGAAGTTGGAGCTACCATGCTAGGGCCACCCAGCGTGTCCCGCCATCCACCCATCCTCCAACCACTTCAGCATCCGCATGCGCTACATCATGCCCCCATTGGCCATCCTCCCCCCGTGTGCCATTATCCTGATGGCGAGCCTTTTTCCCAACAGCTCCTTCGCCTTGCCGGTTTACATCGGCATCACTTTGTATGGCATCTTGATGACAGTTGGCGTTTATCGAAAGGCGACGCCTTATGTGAAACGCCAGACTCTGATCGCTGCATCCGGCGCTGTTTTAACGGCACTTGGGGTCGGCGTGTTCTTCTACCTCCGCTGAACTTGGGGCCGCAACACAACTAAACTGACGATGAATAAGCACTATCGACTTTGGAAGAACATTCTCTGCATTCCGCTGGTGCTCCTGGCGCTGCTCTTGATGAAAACGGCACCCGAGTTGTCGCCAAAGTGGGTGACCGGATTGGTGATCGCGCTGCTCCTGGGGGTGGCCTATGTCACGGAGGAAATTTTCTGGATGACCCAGCACCAGGGACGACCCTGCCGACACTGTGGGAAGATGGTCCCAATGAAGTCCTTTACCGTGGTAGCCACCTGCCCTCACTGTGGTCAACCGCTCGAATAGCTCCCGGCTAAGAGTTGGGGAATGAGCCACGACGTTCGGAAAGGCGTTGCCTCCAGCATCCAGCATCCCGCACGCGCATCTTCCAGCTTGCCATTCCCCACCGTCTTTCGTAAAAGCCATACCGCATGTCTGACGTCCCCGCTTCCTCCTCCGAGACACCACCACCACGCACCACGGGAGGCGGCTTCCGTTGGGAGCCGCCATCAGCTGAAGAACTTCAGGCGATGATGCCGGGCTACACGATTGAAAAAATCCTCGGCCGGGGCGGCATGGGGGCGGTGTACAAAGGCGTGCAGACGAATCTGGATCGCACCGTCGCCATCAAGATTCTCCCACCCGGTGTGGAGAAGGAAGACCCCAGTTTCGCCGAGCGCTTCAAGAACGAAGCCAAGCTCATGGCAAAACTGCTCCATCCAGCGGTAGTAGCTGTATTTGATTTTGGCCTCAACAGCGGCGGGCAGCTTTACATCGCCATGGAGTATGTCGATGGCACCGACGTGGCGCAGATGATCAGCACGCAGAAGAAGCTGCCACCGGATCACGCGCTCGCCATCACCGCGCATGTGTGTGATGCGCTCACCGCCGCGCATGAGCTCGGCATCGTCCACCGCGACATCAAGCCCGCCAACGTCCTCATCAACATGAAGGGCCAGGTCAAGGTGGCCGACTTCGGGCTGGCGAAGATCGAGGAGCCCGGCAGCCACGGCCTCACCAAGACCGGCTACGCCATGGGCACACCCGACTTCGTCGCGCCCGAGGCGCTGATGCTTGGCACGGCGATTGATGGCCGTGCCGACATCTATGCCGTCGGTGTCATGCTGTATCAGATGCTCACGGGGAATATTCCACGGGGTGCGTTCAAGCCCGCCTCCGTGCTCGTGCCCGGTCTGGATCGCCGCTATGACGCCATCATTCAGAAGGCCATGCAGCATGATCGTGAAGAGCGCCACCAGAGCGCCGCCGAACTGCGCCGTGAGCTCGATGTGATCTTGACCGTGCCCTTGGTGAAGCAGGACGCCTCCACCGGCCAGTCGGCCATTCCCGCCGCACAAGTCGCCCAGGTGCCCGCGCAACGCAGCGCCGCGCAGAAGCCCGTCGGCAAACCACCGCAGCAGTCCAAAGGGAGCGCGGAGACTCCTCTCCGCTCATCCACTCCAGGCGGCGCAGCCGCGAAGCCAAAAGAAGCGGGCAAGAGTGCCCGCGCTCCCCTCTTTGCCGGTCTCGGCATCGCCGCCGTGCTGGGCATCGCAGCCTTCGTCATGTTCAGCGGTGGCAAGAAAACACCACCCGCTGCTGTCGGAGACAGCGCACCGCCTTCCAAGCCCGCCAGCTTAGCGAGTTCGACGCCTAAACCTGCGGCATCGTCTCTGCCAACGCCCAAGACCACCACCGTCTTTTCCAGTTCCTCCCTAATTTCCATCTCTCCCACAGGCTGGCAGCCTCTCTTCACGCAAGCGGAATGGCGTGTGAATGATGATGACCAAGAGTTCGTGGACGGGCTATTGCATGTGAAGCGTCGGAAACTGATCCCCAAGCCGCAGCCGTCAGCCGACGGTGCCATCCGTGCCAACATCATTTACCGCGAAGGCACAAGCACACCGGCTGTCTTTGCTCGCAGCACCGAATCTGAAGGCCAATACGTTGTGGGGTTGGGCACCGATAAGAAACATGTCTTCCTCGGCTATTTCAAAACATTGCCCGCTCAGGGAGACATTCTTGCGAGGCACTTCTTACCCCGCCCATTAACGTCCGGAGATGAGCTGTCGCTTGGGTTGATACTCCAAGGCGACCGCCTCATCGGTATAGTTAATGGTGCTCCTGTTATGGATGTCCAAGACACGCTTCTCAAGAAACCAGGCCGTTGGGGCATCTCCGTCGGATCCGGCTGGTTCGAGTCAGTGGAAGTGCAGCCGCTGGGCGCTTTGGCAACCGCCGTCGCAGCCACCGCTCCGGCTCCTTCAGTCACCTCTTCTCCCAGTCCCAAAGTCTCCAAGTCTTCCGATCCAAAGTTCCCTCCCGGCCAGTGGGTGAAGCTTTTCACCAAGGCCGAGGACTTGCCGGAAGACCTGCGCAAGAGCGGCGTGACGTTTGAGGATGGGTGGATTCGATCGGAAGGTGCTGTCAAGAAGTCCATCCGCTTACATTTAGCACTCTTTAGCAACTGTGGGGTCCGTGCACGCTTCATTCGTGGTAACAGATCGACGAGTTTATCAGAATTTAACATGCGTTGCGCATCGGTGGAGGGTTACTTTTATAAAGTCACGATGGATAGCTCCGGTGTACTGCACGCTCGCGAACACGAAGGAGATCATTCCGCCAAGATATTTACCAGCGAACGTACTGTCCCCGTTTTGCCAGGGAAGGAATACACATTGGAGGCTGCAGTCGTGGGGCAACGCGTGATCTGCAGACAAGGCGACTCAATTTTTAGCAGCGGATCAGTTGCTAAATACCAGCCAGGACGAAGTTTTTTGCTCAGCAACGAAGACGTCCGCGACATCGAAGTCATCAACCTCGACGGCCTCAGCGAAGCCGAGGCGCTCAAGATCCTCGGCGTGGATGAGAAGGGCAATGACCTGCGCAAGCCCGCCGCCGTTGCTGCCACCGCTCCGGCTGCGTCCATCTCCTCTTCTCCCAGTCTCCCAGCCTCCAAGTCTTCCGATTCAAAGTTCCCTCCCGGTCAGTGGGTGAAGCTGTTCACTAAGTTCGAGGACTTGCCGGAGGGCCCGCGCAAAAAGGACATGAAGTTCGAGGATGGTTGGCTGATCAACGAAAGCAATGATCGGAATCCGATGCACTTGCCGGATGGCCTCGGCAACAACTGTGCGATTCGCATACGTATCCGACGGGGTGCTGGCAAGACCGCGTATAGATCCATTGCGCTAAGGGTCGGCGGACGCGCGATGTACGGCCTTCAACTCGACACGACTTTTAAGTGCTCGTATATTGTTAATGCGGCGACAGGAACCTCAATTTCCAATTTATCTGTGCCGGTGCCCGAAATTGGCAACGAATACACTCTCGAGTTCGCAGTGCTCGGGAATCGTCTCTTTGGTCGCTACAACAACAAACTTCTCGTCAATGCGGTCAATAACACTCTACCAACCGGCATTGCCTACGTCAGCGGCATCGAACCCATCCGCGACATCGAAGTCATCAACCTCGACGGACTCTCCGAAGCCGAAGCGCTGCGCACTCTGGGTGTGGATGAAAAAGGCAACGACCTCCGCGCCCTCGCCGCGAAGCAGGAGCAGCAGATGGCCGAGCAGGCGAAGGCGGCGGATGCCATGGCCGCCATCCCTGAGCTGAAGACGCTGCATGAGCAGTTCGTGAAGCTCACCGCCGAGCGCGTCACCGCGCCGTTTGCGGCCGATGTGGCGAAGCTCAATGCGGGCTACATCGGCGGCATCGACCGCAAGATCGCCGAGGAGAAGGCCGCCGGGCATCTCGATGGCATCATCGCGCTGGAAGCGGAGAAGAAACTCCTCGCCGACCAGCAGCCCATTCCCGCCGACGATGCTGAAGGCACCACGGCCAACCTCAAAGCCCTGCGCGCCATCTACCGCGCCGCCTATGCCAAGATCGAGACCGCGCGCGTGGCCAACCTCAAGCAGCTCACCGATCCCCTCACCCTCCGCCTCAAGCAGCTCGAAGCCGACCTCACCAAGAAAGACCGCGTGCCCGATGCCAAAACCGTGCGCGAGTATCGGGAGAAGCTCAGTGAAGGGGGCGCGGACACTCCTGTCCGCACTTCAACCAATGGCGGCGCAGCCGCGACGATGAATGAAGCGGACAAGAGTGCCCGCGCTCCCCTCAAGAAATTCCCACCCGGCGATGACCGCAAGGCGGCGGAGTGGGTGCTGAGCGTGGGCGGCCACTGCAAGATTCGCGACCGCAGCGGCGCAAAGACCATCACCAATCTGGATGACCTGCCTGAAGGTCGCTTCGATATCTATTACATCGGGCTGGATCGAAACCAGCCCACCAAAGCAAACCCGGACACCTTCGAGACGCTAGCGCCACTGGCGAACCTTAAAAGCGTGGAAACAATCGAGACACACTTTCATCCGATCTCTGACTCGGATACCGAGGTTTTTGCCACACTGCCCCAACTCAAAGGGTTGCTTATCACAGATTCAAAAAGCTTC
>CANIZT010000192.1 GCA_947471905.1 Verrucomicrobiaceae bacterium | reverse complement strand
TGAGCACGCCGACTACGACGGCCAGGGCAACCGCAGCTCCATCGGCATCGAAATGTGCGAAAATCGCGGCAATGACCGCGCCCGCACCATCGACAAGACCGCCCGCTTGACCGCCTGGCTCATGAAAGAACACGGCATTCCCATCTCTCACATCGTGCCGCACATGCACTGGCGCATGATTCGCCACGACGACCATCGCGACCTCGGCCACAAGCTCTGCCCGCATTTTCTCCTCGATCGCGGCCGTCTTGGCGCGAAGTGGCAGGCCTTCATCGCCAAAGTGGAGTCATATCGCCGCTCGATGTGAAATGTTCTTGCCACCGCATCCAGCGCACGCTGGAGTCAGGCGCATGGCCCAAAATCTCGACGCGCTTCGCCTCGCCCTGCAACATTCGCCCGACAATGCCCCGCTGCTGATGCTCTTTGCAGACGGTTGCCTGGATGAAGGGCTCGTCGAGGAAGCGGAGCAGAGCTTCCAGCGCGTGCTGCAAAACGATCCTGCGCATGCCGACGCACGACTTGGCCTCGCTCGTACCGCGTTGCTGCAAGGTAAGACCTCGCAAGCCGCCGTGCGTGCGGAACAGATCATCGCCGATACGCCCTCCTGCGCTGCCGCTTTCATCCTCCTCGCCCGCATTCACATCACCGAGGGCGATCTGCCCAAGGCAAAGGCCATGTATGACAAAGGCATCGCGTTGAACCGTTCCCTGGCCGATCCCGGCATCGAAAAAGACCTCCATGGCGTCAAACCGTCGGAAGACGACGGCGCAGGCCGCAAACGTGCCGCCATCACCTCTGGCGGTTCTTATATGGAGTCCACCAAAGAGGACAAAGACGACGATGATGGCCATCCACGCGGCGGTGCGGCCTTTGATCTCGGTCTCGCTGATTTCGAGAAGCCGAAGCTCAATTTCTCCGGCGTCGGCGGCATGGACGCGCTCAAAGAGGAGATCCGCATGAAGATCATCTACCCGTTGCAGCACGCGGAGCTGTTCAAAGCCTACGACAAAAAAGTCGGCGGTGGCGTGCTGCTCTATGGCCCGCCCGGCTGCGGCAAGACGCTCATCAGCAAGGCCACCGCCGGTGAGATCAAGGCGAACTTCATCGCACTCGGCCTGCATCAGATTCTCGACATGTGGATCGGCAACTCCGAGAAAAACATGCACGAGGTCTTCGAACTCGCCCGCCAGAACGCGCCGAGCATCCTATTCTTCGATGAAGTCGATGCCCTGGCTGCCGACCGCCGCGATCTGCGTCAAAGCGCTGGCCGCAATCTCATCAACGCCTTCCTTTCCGAGATGGATGGCGCTGAATCCAACAACGACGGCGTGCTCATCCTCGGTGCCACCAATGCGCCGTGGCACATCGATCCCGCGTTTCGTCGTCCCGGTCGCTTCGACCGCACGTTGTTCGTTCCACCGCCCGATGAAGGTGGTCGCGCTGCCATCATCGACGTCATGGCGCAGAAAAAACCCATCGCCGAACTCGATCCACGTGCGCTGGCGAAGAAAACCGAAAACTTCTCCGGCGCGGATTTGAAAGCCGTATTCGACCTCGCCACCGAGGATGTTTTGAACGAGGCCATGAAGACCGGCAAAGTCATTCCGCTGACCACGAAGGATCTCATCAAGTCCGCCGGCCGTCACAAACCCACGACGAAGGCCTGGTTCGAGAGCGCGAAGAACTACGCGATGTACTCGAACCAAAGCGGCTTCTACGACGACGTGCTGAAGCATCTCGGCCTCATGAAGCGCTGACCCATTCAACCGCGCATGTCCGACGATCTTCATCCCTCGCCTGACGCCGCGTTTGCGCGTGGCCGTCTGTTGCAGAACCAGCACCGCCTGCCGGATGCCATCGCGTGCTACAAGCAGGCCCTCGAACTCGACGCGCATCACACTCCCAGCTTCATCATGCTCGCGCTGTGCTGGATGCAGAATGACGACACTGCACCCAAGTCCATCGACGCCGCACGCCGCGCCGTGGCGCTCGAACCCGAAAACGCCTTCGCCCGCAGCGTCCTCGCGCTCGCTCTGAACGCGAACGCCAAAGACGGCCAGACCACTGCGATCAAAGAAGCGCTGCAACAAGCCGAAGAAGCCGTCGGCCTCGATCCTGACAGCGATTTTAGCCACGCAGTGCTCTCACGCCTACATCTGCGTCTGCGCGATTATCCCAAAGCCGAAGAATCCGCCCGCGCCGCGCTTTCGCTCGACACCGAGAACACCATGGCCGCCGAAGTACTCTCCGCCGCGCTGCTGCTGCAAAAGAAGGATGGTGATAACAAACACCTCATCAACTACCAGCTTCAGCGCAACGCCGAGGACGACAGCGCCCACACCAGCGCCGGCTGGCAGGCTGTGATGGAGGGCGATCATAAAAAAGCCAACGAGCATTTCATGGAGGCCCTGCGGCTCAATCCCATGAACGAAGCGGCGCGCATGGGCCTCATCGAGTCCTTCCGTGCCCGCTCGTGGCCGTATCGGCAGCAACTGCGCTTCGCGCATTTCATGAACCAGTTCACGGAAGGAAGGCAGACGGCGATCATGATTGGCGGATTCGTCTGCTACAAGGTGCTCAGCACTTGGCTGAAGACCGTTTCTCCCATGCTGGCCTACCTTGTCATCGGCGCATGGCTGCTGTTCGTGCTGTGGGCGCATCTGGCGCGTGGTTTCAGTTCCGCGTTCATGGTGATGGATCGGTTCGCCCGCCAGGCACTGCGTCCGCGCGAGTATTGGGAGGGTGTCGTGGTCGGCGGGCTGATCTTTGCCGCTGTCGCCTGCCTCGTGCTCGGCTTCGCGTGGAGCCTCACGGCCGAAGGCGGCTTTTCTGCGCTCGTTTGCATCCTTGCCGCCGTCGTCAACGCCGCTGCCTTCACCAATGATCACTGGCTGGGTCGCTATGTTTACGGCGGGGGCGCCGCTCTTGCGGGCTTGGGCGCGTTGTACGCGACTGCGGACGCCTTCGCCAGCTTGCACCTGCCTTACGCAGGAGAGCTGGGCGCCCTCGTCATGCTGCTCGGCATCGTCACGACATGGCTGCGCGGGCTGGGCGTGCTGTATCGCTGAGGCAGCTCACTTCTTCATCAAATACGCAAAGAAGTCCTTCAAATCGGCATCGCTCATGCCGGTGGTGAGACCTTCGGGCATCAGCGAAATCGGTGACGCCTCCATCTTTTCGATGTCCGCCTGCTTCACGGGCGTTTTGTTGTTGGCGATGTCCTTGATGACGATGCCGTTGGCGTCCTGGGCGTCCATGAGGCCGGTGAGGAGCTGGCCGGACTTCGTTTTCACAATGTAAGCGCCGAAGCCTTCGCGGATTTCCATGCTGGGGTTGAAAATGTTGTCGAGCCAGAAGTCCACGTTGCTGCGGTCGTAGCCGGTGAGGTCGGGGCTGATCTTCCCGCCTTCGCCAAAGAGCGTGTGGCAGATGGCGCAGCGTCCGGTGAACTGCAGCTTGCCCTTGTCCGCATCGCCGAGACCGGTTTTGAGCACGGCCTTGATGCGTTCGGCTTCTTTTTTCTTCGCTTCGGTGGGGCCGGTCACGAGCAGGCCCTTCCAATGCTTGTCGATGGCGGCGTCAATGTCCGCATCCTTGTGCAGGCTGAGCTGGCGGACGATGTCGATGGTGAAATGCTTCACGGGCACCTTCCAGTCGTTGACGAAGCTCACCAGGATCTGCGCCCACTCTTTGCGGCCCGCCATGACACGCAACGCATCTCCACGCAACGCCTTGTCACCGGCGATCTGGCCTTCCCAACCGAGCAGCAGGGCTTCGGGGATGCGTTTGTCGTCAAACTTGGCTGCGGCCTGCAAAATGCCGCGTTTGAGGCTCGCCGGGTTCGTGGTCTTCAATAGATTCACCATCGGCATCACGGCGTCCTGCTTGCCAAGCTCCGCCAACGTCTTCGCGATGGCGATGCGTGCGGTGTTGCTGGCTTTCTTGTCGTCGAGCAGCTTCAGAGCGTCTTTAAGCGCATCCTTGCTGCCGCTGCGCAACGCGAGCGTGAGATCGCCACCAGATTGCTTCGCCATGTAGTCGTTGAGGGCCTTGGTGAGCGAATCCGGCAGTTTCGGCATCTCTGCGCCTTCAAACGCCGCCGCGATGCCGGCGATGAACTTGCCGCGCAGTGCGTCGTCGTTCGTCAGCGCGAGCAAATCGGCGCAGGACTGGAAATTTTCTTCACCTCCGGCCAGCGCATAACGCTTGGCGAGTTTTTCGGCGAGGTTGTCGCGGAAGAGGGCTGTCTTAAGGAAGGCGGTGTCGGATTTGAGGAAGGCGAAAACGGCCTCGCGTTCTTTCTCGGCCTTCGATTCGAGCGCCCACCATGCGAGGAGAGGGAGATGACCGCTTTCATCTTCAGCATCACCGCTCCAGAGCAGGGGAAGCGCCGTTGCAGCGGGCAGGCGCTTGGCGGTGGCGAGGATTTGGGCGCGAACTTCGGGATGTGTCTCTTGAATCAGTTTTTTATCCACCAGCAAAGGAAGCCAGAGAGCTTCCACCAAAGGCATGCCGCTGGTCGCTGCCTCTCCAGCAATCTTGATCGTCCATCGGCGAACATAAGGATCAGAGTGGTTCAACAACAGCGGCGAGATGCAGCTTTCCCCGCCTGCTGTCATGTCCAAAGCCCAGAGAGCTTCCAGCGCATGCGGATCTTTGCTGACAGCCATTTGCGTTAGCTTCGGAGCCAGCTCCTTCATCCCGCGCCAACCCATCTCCAGCACCGCCTGCTTCCTGAACCACTCATTTTGGTGGCTCAGGTACCCCAGCAGTTCCTCGCCACTCGCTTTGCTCAAATCAAACGCCTTCAACTTCGGTGCACCGCTCGCAGGACGCACGCGGTAGATGCGGCCGCTGGTCTTGTGCCAGTCATCGACGGGGCTGACGTGGCTGAGGCGCGTGTCATACCAGTCGGTCATGTAGAAGCCGCCATCGGGGCCGACTCCGGCCCACACGGGGCGGAACCAGCGGTCGGTGGTGGTCATGAGCTGTTCTTCGTCCTTGGTGCGGAAGGTGGAACCGTCGGCGATGCGCTCGCTGACATAGACGAGGTTTTGCAGGGCGTTCGGGGCGATGATTTTGCCCTCGTAGGCGCTGCCGAGCAGACCGCCTTCATAAACGGTGAAGGCCTGCGGGAAGCGTTTGTTGTCGCCCTCGTGCTTCATATGTTCGAACCAGCCAAAGGCATAGGGATTGGTCAGCGGACCGTGTTTGCCCCAGCCTTTGATGCCATAGCTGCCCTGTTCGTAGTGCATGCCGCGGCTCGCGCCGTTGGTGCCGGAAAAAATGCGACCCTTGCTGTCGATGTCGAGGCTGAAGGTGTTGCCGCCGCCTTCGGCGTAGATTTCAAAGGTCTTCTTCTTCGGATGGTAGCGCCAGATGCATTGGCCTTCCCATTTCACGTTCTTGGTGTTGGCGCTGCTGACGTTGCCGGTGGTGGTGCTGCCGTTGGCTCCATAAAGCCAGCCGTCCATGCCCCATTGCAGGCTGGTGGCGACGCTGTGGGTGTCTTCGAGACCAAAGCCGCTGAGTTCGACCTCGGGATCGCCATCGGGTAGCGCATCGCCATTCGCGTCAGGATAACTGAGCAGGTAAGGCGGATTGAGCACCCAGATGCGGTTCATGCCGTGCAGCGCTGCGCTGGCGATGTTCAGGCCGGTGATGACATCGGTATGCTTGTCAAAAAAGCCGTCGCCGTCGGTGTCTTCGAAGACGGTGATCTTGTCCGCGCCTTTTTCACCACGCGGTGGTGGTAGCGGCACTTTGTCGAACTTCGCACGCAGGTGCTGGTCGTAGCTTACGATCTTTAAGCCGGCGGGAAACTGGTATTGGCGATACTGCGTGACCCACATGCGGCCTTTGCTGTCCCAACTCGCATAAAGCGGCTGCTCCACATCTGGCTCGGACGCCATGAGGTCGATGGCGACATCGCTGCGTGCTTTGAACTTCTTCACGGCTTCCGCGGCGGGCGTGGGAGGTGTGTCGTCGCGCATCACGCCGCGGCCAGGGCGTGTCTCCATGATTTTTTTTACTGCGTCATTGCCGGCGACTTCGTCGGGTTTGACATTAGGATCAGCGGCGAAGGCAGAGGTGCCGAGCGCGAGAAGGAGAAGACGCGATTTCATGTTGGTAGAAACAAACCTGCTGAACGAGACCATTTCTTGCTTACTTATCACGGCTTGCGGTATTTTCGTGAGGACGAAAAGATTGACACTCGTGCCGATTTCCGTTTCATCACACTCAAGTAACCCACGCACACCATGGCTGACTCCTACACCGAAGTAACTTCACAAAACTGGTTCAGCCGCATTGGCGAATCGATCAAAGGCATTCTGTTCGGCATTATCATCATTCCGGTGACGATCATCCTGCTATGGTGGAATGAAGGCCGCGCCGTCACCACTGCCAATAGCCTCAAGGAAGGTGCTGCAGCTGTCGTGCATGTGGCCGCTGACAAAGTCGATGCCGCCAATGAAAAGAAACTCGTCCACCTGACGGGCGATGCCAAAGCTGCCGAGGCGGTGGTCGATCCTGATTATGGCGTTAGTGCCCCGGCATTGCGCTTGGTGCGCAGCGAGGAAATTTATCAGTGGGTGCAAAACGAGAAATCTGAGACCAAGCAAAAAGTCGGTGGTGGCGAAGAAACGACGACGACCTACACCTACGAAAAGAAATGGGTGGATGAGCCAGTGAAATCTGCTGAGTTCAAAAAGCCCGATGGCCACACCAATGAGGGCGAGTTGATCGCTGGCAACGCGAACATCAGCGCCGAAAACGTGACCTTGGGTGCCTTCAAGGTGCCAGAAAGTTTTGTGAAACAGATGGGTAGCCCAGCCAAGTATGCCGTCACTGATGCCGATCTTGCCAAACTGCCTGCCGATCTCAAAGAGGGCACTCAAATTCAGTCAGGCGCATTCTATTTTGGCGCAAAACCAGACGCTCCGGCGGTGGGTGATCTGCGCACGTCCTTTGAGATCGTGAAGCCCGGCGTTTTCAGTATCATGGCAGCCCAGCTTGGCGACACCTTTGAACCGTATCAAACCAAGGCCGGAGATGCGATCGACTTCATTGAAGCGGGCACCGTGAGCGCCGAAACGATGTTCAAGAACGCTGCCAGCGCGAATACGATCATCACCTGGCTGCTGCGCTTTCTGGGTTTCCTGTTCATGGCCTTTGGCTTCATGGCTATCATGAAGCCGCTCAGCGTGCTGGGCAGCGTGATTCCCTTCATCGGCAACATCATCGGCATGGGCACCGGACTGATCTCGTTCGTCCTCGCTGGAACGATCTCGCTGGTCGTGATCGCTATCGCTTGGATTTTCGTGCGGCCAGTGCTTGGCATCGCGATTTTGGTGCTCGCCGTCGGCAGCTTCATCTACATGCGCAAGCTCGCAGCCGCCAGCAAGCCTGCCGCAGCTTGAGCTAATTTTTGATCCAATGCGCCTTCTGGCTGCAAACTAAAGCTCGCCGTAGTTGCTCCCATCGCCGGGTGTGTCACAGTACTAACCTGATGCGACTCACCAGCAGTTCTAGCGCCGCCCCTCCCACCGTGACTCGTTCCACGCCGCCCACAGCGTCGGAACTTTCGGCCATGATGCCATTTGGGCGTTACTCGGTGCAGGCACAGGTCGGCATCGGCGGTATGGGCACGGTGTATCGCGGCACGCAACTCAGTTTGGGGCGACCGATCGCCGTCAAAGTGTTGCGTGTGAGTGATGGCTACGACTTCGCCTTTGAAGACCGCTTTCGTCGTGAAGCACGCGCTATGGCGACCCTGAACCATCCGAACATCGTCGCTATTTACGATTATGGCCATCTGGGCACCGAGTTCCTGTTCTTCATCATGGAGTTCGTCGATGGCACCGACCTCGGCGATATCATGACTCAGGGGCGCATGACGCCCGAACTCGCGCTGCAACTACTGCCGCAAATATGCAGTGGACTCGAGTATGCGCATTCGAAGGGCATCGTCCATCGTGACATCAAGCCCGCGAACATCATGCTGACTCGCGAGGGCGAGGTGAAGATCGCCGACTTTGGCCTCGCCAAGGATGTCATGCGTTCCGCGTCGATCGTTACGGAGACACATATGGTCATGGGCACGCCGGAATACGCCGCGCCGGAGCAATTCAACGCGCATCGCGATGTCGATCACCGCGCTGACATTTATGCGCTGGGTGTGCTGATGTATCAGATGCTCACTGGAGTGCTGCCGCGTGGCTCTTGGCAGCCTCCATCTGCCTTGCGGCCGGGACTAGATCCGCGCCTCGATGGCATCATCGTTCGCGCCTTAATGCCGGATCGCCAGCAGCGTTACCAATCCGTCGGCGACATGCGTCGTGCCATCGAAGCTGCCTTGCTGCCGTCAGTG
>CANIZT010000191.1 GCA_947471905.1 Verrucomicrobiaceae bacterium | reverse complement strand
GCACTGCAAAGCACATTTGGCAGCTGGAGAGCTTCCATTGGCTCCAAACGGCGAGCGATGAGTAACAACGGATGTCCAGCAGCAGCGAATGCCTGGGCAGTGGCGGCACCGATACCGGAAGAGGCACCAGTGATGATAACGAGTTTATTCATGGTTCGCTGCTTTGTCACGACTAGCCTCTGACTGCAAGGGGATGGCGGCTTTAGGCTTGAGGATTCATGAGGAAAAAATTACAATACTTCTTGGCGCAGATATTGCATTCTTACCTACGACTGGCTTATCGTTATGCCAGTCCGACTCTCCTGCATCGTGCATGCTCTCTACTACATAGCCAGAGGTCAGAAAACATTGGGGCCTTGCTCCAAGGATGATCTGCGGAATTTTCTCGCGTATGGATCCATTAAGGACAGCGATCTGGTAAAGAACGAGCATGACGAACAATGGCGTCCGGTTTCTACGCTGCTGGAATTGCATGCTGAGGGGCACATTTCTGCCGACGGTCTCACCGCGCGGCCTACTCGCCGCCGCGTAGCACGTTATCGCGACTACAACCGCGTGCCCTACAACCAGCGCGGTGGTGCGGTGCTGCGGCGCATGATTATGGGTTTCTTGTTTGTGCCGCCGCTTCTGTGGTTGGCTGCGGTGTCGCTCTATTCAGACCACATTTTCCGCCAGAAAAAGGACGAAAACGGTTACCTCAAAGTCTGGGGCCGCTGGGTGGAGGTGCTGGTGACAATCATGATCATTGTGAATGCATTCGCGTGGTGGATGGCGATCACCTACGCCTCATGGATTCTCGGTCCTGGGCTGCAGGAGCTGTTGAAGGGCATGGGCGAGGCCGTGGATGTGATTAAAAGCATGTTCAATGACATGAGCATGAAGCAGTCTTGATTGTTGAGCGTTAAGCGCAAAAAAATCGCCCGGCATATGCTGCCGAGCGATGTGGTTAAGGTAGATGACTCGAAGCCGCTTCGAATTAAATCTTTTCGGCGCTGTAGTCCCAGCCCTCGCGATACGCGGCACGCTTGATGAGTTTGTTGGCATCCGCGTTGTCGGATTCCTGCTTAGCGCTGTCCCAGTTGATGACTTTGCCGGGGGTGGCGATGGCGAGGTTGCCGAGGAGACAGAACTTGGTGAGCGGCACGGAGTAGTCGAAGTTGCTGCCGCAGGTCTTGTCTTGCTCAATGGCGCGGACGAGTTCGAGTTGGGGTTCGCCTTCGGCGATGGATTGCTCGATCTTAAGCTCAGGTGATTTGCCACCGAGAAAGTCGGTCATCTTGGTGCTCGGGATGAGGCGCGGGCTGCCGCAGTAGTCGTCGGTGTTGAGGATTACGCCAGCATCGCCACGCAGGATGAAGCCACCCTTGATCTTGGACCAGTCGCGGTCGGCTTCCAGCTCGGCCGGACGCTCAGGTTTGCGGCTGCCTTCATACCAGTGAAGTTTGATCTCACCGTATTTCTCGGTCTTGAAGTAACAGACGACGTGGGAGGATTTTGGCCAGCTTGCATCGGTGAGTTCATCGCACTCGGCTTCCATTTTGTAGGGTTCACCGAGACCGCAGGCCCAGAAGGGACCGTCGAGCAGATGGCAACCCATGTCGCCCATGGCACCAGCGCCGTATTCGCGATGACCACGCCAGGCGAAGGGATGCAGACCGTTGGTGAATGGCACCTGAGGCGTTGCGGCCAGCCATGACTCCCAATTGAGATTTGCAGGAACTTCACCGGGAGTGTACTTCGCCATTGCCTCGTTACCTTGGGGCCAGATGGGGCGGTTGGTCCAAACGTGGATTTCTTTGACGTTGCCGACGATGCCTTCGCTGACCCACTGCTTGAGGAAGCGGATGCCTTTGCCGGTGTGGCCCTGGTTACCCATGTTGGTCTTCACGCCCTTTTTCTTAGCGGCTTCGTGAAGCTGATTGGCCTCCCATATGCGGTTCACCAACGGCTTCTGCACGCAGACGTGCTTACCACGTTTGATGGCTTCCATCGCGGCGGGGTAATGCGCGTGGTCGGGTGTGGAAACGGTGCACATGTCGATCTTGTCGCCCATGGTCTCAAACATCTCGCGGAAGCTCTCGAACATCTTCGCATCAGGATACTTCGCCTGCGCTTTCTTGAGGCGGTCACGGTCCACATCGCAGATCGCGACGACATTCGCGCCCTTGGCGGCGATGCCGATGTCGGATTCGCCCTTACCACCTGCGCCACCAATGCCAGCGACGTTTAGTTTTTTGACGGCGCCTTCTTGTCCGATCAGCAGATTGGGAAGGAAAATGCTACCAGCAGTAGCGGCGGTGTTACGTAGAAATGTACGACGATTGGGGAAGAGCGATGGCTTCATGATGGTTGGATGGGCCGCTAGGATAGCGGTGAGGGTTGGAAATACGCAACGTGAATGTCGCATTCCGAAAAAATCACGCCTTTTGCATAGAATTGTGGCCGGGGCATTTTTTGTGCTTGGCGAATACCATGCCTAGCCGCTAAAACATCCGCATGGACTTCGCAAAAATCGCTTCTGACCTCTCCGGCTTCGTCTGGGGTGTGCCGCTCATCCTGCTGCTGTTCGGTACGCATTTGTTTCTAACCGTTCGCACTGGTTTCATCCAGCGCTTCCTGCCACAGGCGATCAAGCTGTCCTTCTCACGTGAAAAAGAGGGGGAAGGGGATGTGTCGCAATTTGGCGCGCTGATGACCGCACTCGCAGCGACCATCGGTACAGGCAACATCGTCGGCGTTGCTGGTGCGATTACCATGGGTGGTCCGGGTGCCGTGCTGTGGATGTGGCTGACGGGTGTGTTTGGCATCGCGACGAAGTATTCCGAAGCCGTGCTGGCAGTAAAGTATCGCGTGACGATGCCGGATGGTAGCATGGCCGGTGGGCCGATGTATGCGTTGGAGCGCGGACTGAAGATGAAATGGCTCGGCGTGCTGTTTGCGGCATTCACCTGCGTTGCCGCATTCGGCATTGGCAACATGACGCAGGCCAACAGCATCGTCGAACTGCTGCGCGAGCACATCAAACCGGAGTCAGACGCCGTGCTGCGCTGGGTGGCGGGCAGTGTGATGGCAGTGCTGACCGCCGCCGTGGTGCTCGGTGGTGTGAAAAGCATCGCTAAAGTGTGCGAGCTGCTCGTGCCGATCATGGCGATCGGCTACGTATTCGGTTGTGCGCTGGTGTTGATCAAAAATTACGCAGCGCTGCCGCAGGCATTTGTGGACATCTGGAATGGCGCATGGAACGGCCAAGCCGCGGTCGGTGGCTTCGTGGGTGCCACGTTGAAACAAGTCGCGCAGGCCGGGATCGCCCGTGGGTTGTTCTCGAACGAGTCTGGTCTCGGCAGCGCACCTATCGTGGCGGCGGCGGCGCAGACGCGGAATCCCGTGCGGCAGGCGTTGGTCAGCAGCACGGCCACGTTTTGGGACACGGTCGTCGTCTGCCTCATGACCGGTCTGGTCATCGTGAGTAGCGGTCATTGGAAAGAAGGCCTGCCGAAGGGCGCGCTCACAAGCGCCGCCTTTGGCGATCTGCACACCATCGGGCCGATCTTTTTGCTCTTTGGGCTGATGACCTTCGTGTTCTCGACGATTCTCGGCTGGGGCTATTACGGCGAGAAAGCGGCCGAATACCTGTTCGGCACTCGGGCGGTGAAGCCCTACCGCATTCTGTGGGTGGTTGCCGTGCTGTTCGGTTCCGTGCAGCCCGCGCAGGCTGTCTGGGACTTTGCCGATGCCGCCAACGGCCTCATGGCGATTCCGAATTTGATCTGCCTCATCGCGTTGAGCGGCGTCATTGTGGCCGAAACGAAGGCGCACGCGAATGATTTGACCGGTAAGAGCTGAAAAAGTCTGCCGTGTCACTTGCAACCACAGCGGGCACCACTATTCTGCGCGCCCGCCACCTATTGCCTCATGGTGTAATGGTAACACAGCAGATTCTGAATCTGTTATTCAAGGTTCGAATCCTTGTGAGGCAACCACGCTCGAGTCAAGACGTGGGCAGTAGGATCAATTCCTTGGGAATTAAACAGCAGTCTTGCTCTGGGCCGCCAAGATAGCGGAATCAAGACGTGCGAGACGGTGGACACTTGAGGCTGTTTCGATGCCTTCGAGTGCCCGATAGGTCTTGCCGACCTTCTGAACCAAACCGCAATTGGTCAGCTTGAGAATTTTTTCGTACGAACGCAGGCGAAGCATCTCTTCACCACCACTGACGGCGTTTTTGAGCTTTAGTCTTTCAAACACCTTCGTGAAGAGGGCTTTGAATTCAAAAGTTTCACCGGAGGAGAGAACGTTCACCAATTCATCGGTGACGTGGTCAACAACTCGACGGGAGAAAGGCGCTTTTTTTGTAACTGCTTTAGTAGTGACCATCGTCCCTGCTACCACACGAATGCAGTTCTGTCTCAGAAACCATCATCAAATGTGACGATTCATGACAATTAGCGACTCATTCAGGCTGCAAGAATGGCATCTTTGGCACGCCGAGTGAGGCGTTTGAAGGCAAATTCTGCTTTTAGTGCTGCGGATTGGTTCTTTTGCGGCCAGGAGCGCACCAGTTCTACCGGGCCTCGCCCACGTGTGTAGCGTGCTCCTTTGCCCAGATTGTGCTGCGAGATTCGGCGTTTGAGATCATTTGTGATGCCGCAGTAGAGCGTGCCGTCTTGACAGCGCAGCACATAGAGGCGCCATTTTTTGGTGAGCGCTGCTTTGGCGGCTGGTTTCTTCTTCGGCATTGAGCACCTTACCTAAAGATGGCCAAAATCAAAATAGCTCGCTGATGGTTGTGCCTTCCGTCAAGGCTACGGGGCGTCCGTCCGATGAGCGGTATTCGATTTCGCGGTAGTCATAGCCGAGTGCCGAGTAAATACTGGCGTGGATGTCTGCGGGCGAGATAGGACGGTCTTTGGGATAGGCACCGGTGGCATCGCTACTGCCGATGACTTGTCCACCGCGCACGCCGCCGCCAGCGAGCAGAACGCTGTAGCAGCCGGGCCAGTGATCGCGACCCGCGTCGGTGTTGATCTTCGGCGTGCGGCCGAATTCACCCATCCAGACGACAAGCGTGCTATCGAGCAGACCGCGCTCTTCGAGATCGTCGAGCAGCGCGGAGTAGGCCTGCTCCATGGGTGGTACGAGTCGGTTCCTGAGCCCATTGAAGTTGTCCTTGTGTGTGTCCCAGGTGATCGAAGGGCCGTTCACGGTGGTGACAAAACGTGTGCCGGATTCGATTAAGCGCCGCGCCAGCAGGTGCGACTGGCCCCAACTGTGCCGTCCGTAGCGTTCGCGCACTTTGTCTGGTTCTTTGGTAAGATCGAAGGCATCCGCCGCTTTGCCGGACTTCAGCATTGCGGTGGCTTGTTCGTTGAAAATGTCCATCTGCGCCACCTGAGCGGATGCGATAGGCCGTGAGGCCGCACTCATTTGATTGAGAAGAGCTAGACGCTCCTGAAAACGCCCCGGTGTCAGGCTGGCATCGAGGCCCATGTTCTTCACGCGAAAGGTGGCGGCATTCGGGTCATCATCTAGCACGAAGGGATCGTAGCGCGTACCGAGACAGCCACCAAATTGCCCCGGAGTGAGATACACCTTGCTGTCGCAATGTGGAAAGGGAGTGATGACATACGGCGGCACGCCTTTGGAAAAACCATCCCGCTGCGCTAACCAGCCGCAGAGCGTGCCGACGCCGGGAAGATCGGTCGGACTTGGTGTGATAAGCGTACTGTCCACACGATACGGCCTGCCAGTTGTGGCCCAGTGCATACCGCCATTGTGGCTACTATGCCCATGGTGCACTGAGCGGATCAGCGCCAGCTTGTCCATGCGCTTCGCCATCTGCGGCAGCAGTTCCGAGATGTGAATGCCTGGGACATTCGTTTTGATCGTCTTAAATTCACCGCGAATCTCGGACGGCGCGTCCGGTTTTGGATCCCACAGGTCGATGTGGCTCGGTGCTCCGCCGTTGAAGATCAAAATGACCGATTTGGCCTTGCCGAGGCCGATTGGTGGTTTCGCCATTGGGGAAGCGAACGCGCTGAGATGATTCAATCCAAAGCCCAGCATCCCCATGCCACCCGTATGAAGAACACTGCGTCGCGAAACGCGAATCTGTGGGGTTGATGTGCTCACAACGAGAACAACCTACGGGTGGAAGCGATGGATCTTGCTCAAGTCCGCCAGTTCTGCAGTTTGCGTTCTAGTTGGCTCATCATGACTGCGCCTCGGATTAGCACGACAAACTCTCGGTGTGTCTATGATGCAGTGGCATGCTTTGCTATATGAGTGCCTGCTTTGGCGTATGGCTCCATCATGGACCGCCGCGATTTCATCAAGACCACCAGTGCTGCCGCTGCCGTAGGACGGACGTTCTTGTCCGGTGCTCCAGCGATTTCGCGTCAGCCTGATCTGATCAAATACGAAAACGCCAAGCCCGGCGCGAGTTTCCAACTCACGCGTATGAAGCCGGATGACGCGAAGTCCTACCGCACCTCGCTCATCGAAGGCTACTGCTCGCGCCAGTCCATGAAAGCCGGTGAAAAGCTCGACATCTTCGTCAGCACGAAGCCTGTGGCCAAATTCACCATCGACATCTTCCGCATGGGCTACTACGACGGTGCAGGCTCGCGATTGATGACCACGCTCGGCCCCTTTGATGGCAAAACGCAGCCCGTGCCTGAAATGGGCGAGCAGCGCCTGCGCGAATGCCAATGGGAAGCCTCCACCACGCTCACGATTCCTGCCGACTGGCCCAGTGGTGTCTATCTCGGCCGCCTCTCGACGGTGCCTGAGACCGCCGACAAGCCCTACTGGCAGAGCTACATCATCTTCATCGTCAAAGACGACCGTCCTGCCGACATCCTCTTCCAATGCAGCGACAACACCTGGCAGGCTTATAACCGCTGGCCGGTCAATGAATCGCTCTACACCGATCCACGTGCCGCGCATGCACCGGGCGTCAGTTGCAGCTTTGACCGGCCTTACGGCAAATACGTCCAGATTTTCGACAACCCGCAGAGCATGGGCAGCGGCGAGTTTTTGCTGTGGGAATACCCGCTGTGCTACTGGCTCGAAAAGGAAGGCTATGACGTCACCTACTGCTCGAACGTCGATAACCTCGATCAGGCCAACCTCGCGCGTGTCAAAACGATGATCAGCGTCGGTCACGACGAATACTGGGACATGCGGCAGTATCAAAACGTGAAGCAAGCCATCGCTGATGGTCTCAATGTGCTCTGGCTCTCAGCGAACGACGTTTACATGGTCACGCCCTTCACGCCGAACGCCCGAGGCGCTGCCAATCGCCGTCTCACCCGCGAAACCTGCTACGGCGAGTTCCGCGAGGAGGAAAAAGCTGCTTACTCAAAGGTGCTCGGCCCCTTCGAGAATCCCGGACCCGATGAACGCGACATCATCGGCGCGCGTACGATCGTTCCCTTCAATGGCGGGGGCGATTGGACCTGCGCGAAACCCGATCACTGGCTCTTCGAAGGCACTGGCATGAAAAAGGGCGACAGCATTCCCGGGCTCGTTGGCTGGGAATTTCATGGCGATCCCGACACTGCTCGTGCAGGCCTCGATGTTATTGCCGAAGGCAATGTGTGGGCCGGCGGCACTCGAATCGGGAAATACGCCTCCACAATTTACGAAGGCCCGAAGAAGAACATTGTCTTCAATGCCACTACCATCTTCTGGAGCCAAGGCCTGAGCGATCCTCCCGGCCACATGATTCCGTGGAGCCACTATTCGCGTCCTCATGGACCGGATGAACGCGTGCAGCGCATCACGAAGAACGCTCTAAGACGGGCGATTGGCTAAGATTTACTCAAATACGATCAAACTTCGGGCCACTACACCGCGCTGGAGCGCATCGTAGGCTTCATTGATGCCTTCCAGTGGGTAACGCTTCGTGATGAGTTCATCGAGCATGAGCCGGCCATGCTGGTGCATGCCGATGAGAAGCAATAGATCGGTGCGCGGCTGGGTGCTGCCGTAGAGGCTGCCGCGCAGGGTTTTCTCGGCATAGACGAGTTGGTTCACATTGATGGCTGCACGATCCGCCGCGCTGGTGATGCCCACCATGACGCACATGCCGCCTTTCTTCGTCGCATCGAAGGCCTGTTCGGCGGTTTTGCCGGAACCGTAGGCTTCAAAGGCATAATCCACGCCTTTGCCGTCGGTAAGGTCTTTAATCGCCTGTACCGGATCACCGGCGTTCACATCGATATAATCTGTGGCACCGAACTGACGTGCATCGGCTTCTTTGCGAGGGAATTTATCCACCGCGATGATCTGCCGCGCTCCGGCCATGCGAGCACCTTGAACGATGTTCAAACCAATGCCACCGCAGCCAATGACCGCCACGGTGCTGTTCGGCTGCACTTTTGCGGCACGTTC
>CANIZT010000190.1 GCA_947471905.1 Verrucomicrobiaceae bacterium | reverse complement strand
GGCGGCTTCGCCTAGATGCGGAACGAATTCCCGCCCATGCCACACGCCCTGCTCCTGAAATTCCCCGGAACCAATTGTGATGCCGAAACTGCCCGTGCGCTGGAGGCGGCGGGTTTTACAGCGGAGGTGTTGCCCATTGCGCTCGTGGAGCCTGCCGCACTGGATCGCGCGCAAATGATCGTGCTCTCCGGCGGCTTCAGCTACGGCGACTATGTGATGTCGGGCCGCATCGCGCAGCTCATCACGAAATCGAAGCTGGGCGACAAGCTGAAGGCTTTCGTGGACAAAGGCGGCTACGCGCTGGGCATTTGCAACGGCTTCCAAATCCTCACTCAGCTGGATCTGCTGCCGAAGGGCAGCCTGATTCACAACACGAGCGGCCGTTTCATCTGCCGCTGGGTGGGTTTGAAGAAAGCTGCGGCCAAAGCGAGTCCCTACCTGAGTAAGTTGCCCGTAAATTTTGAACTGCCGATCGCTCATGCGGAAGGTCGTCTGGTCACTGAAGGTGATGATGCCGCCAAATACGTGAAGTCTGGTCATGCCGCGCTGCTTTATGAAACGAACGTCAATGGTTCGACGAATGGCATTGCTGGTCTGCAAGACGATACGGGGCGTGTTTTTGGCCTGATGCCGCATCCAGAGCGCTTCATCTTCAAAAGCCAGCATTATGATCCCGATTGGAGCGGGGATACGCAGTTCGGCTGGGGGCATTACCTGTTCCAATCAGCTCGAGAGGCGATGAACTGAGCTGATTCAAAGCCGCGATAAGTTGAGAACGTTCGCAGAGGGCGTGGCGAATCCCTAAACGGTGCTAAAACATCCGAAAGGACAGAATTAACTTGTAAGGATATGGTAATTATAATAATTACTGATTAATCAACCTTATGAACACACCCGTTGCCGCTCCCATCCCATCCCGCGCTCAACTGACCCAGTTTGCATTGGCGCTCATTCTCCTACTCTCCGGCTTCTGCTCGCTGGTCTATCAAACGGTCTGGCTACGGGAATTCAGGCTCGTGTTCGGCGGTGCGGCTCCGGCAGCAGCAGCTGTGGTGGCGGTGTTCATGGGTGGCCTCGGGTTTGGCGGCAAGCTATTTGGCTCTTGGGTGGAGCGAGTGGGGCGTCCATTCCGTTTTTATGCGCGCCTAGAGGTAGGTATTGCTCTCGCGGCGGTGGCTTCGCCCACGATGTTGGGACTGGCACGTGCGCTCTATTTGAAAACCGGTGGCACAGCTGGGATGGGACTCGGCTTGGCGACCTGCCTGCAACTACTGATGACGGCCCTAGCACTGGGATTGCCCTGTTTCCTGATGGGCGGCACACTACCAGCAGCGATGAAGTTTGCGCAGCGTGATGACGATCCTCGCCGCTCGATTACCGCGTTCTTTTACGGCCTCAACATCGTCGGCGCAGTGAGCGGTGCTGTTTTGAGCACATTCTGGCTGCTACCTTCATTTGGCAACAACGGTACACTCACTATCGCGGTGATGGCGAATTTGGGCATTGCCCTCGCGGCGGGAACAATCTCGATGTTCCAGGAAAAAGAGCCGCGCCAACCTTCGGCAGTCAGCGAAACAACGGCGGAAGAGGCTGTTGCTGCCAAGGCTCCGCCATCTTTTGTGCTTGCAGCAGCATTCATGAGCGGTTTCACCTTCTTTGTGGCGGAACTGGTGTGGTATCGCATCTCGACGCCACTGCTTGGTGGTTCCGTATTTGGTTTTGGCCTCGTGCTATGTGTCGTGCTGGCAGGCATGGGCATCGGCGGATTGCTATATTCACTTATTTTGAAAAAAGCAGAGCCAACCATTGCCGGTTTTACCATGGTCTCGGCTTTGCAGGCGCTGGCCATCTTGGTGCCATATGCGATCGGAGATCGCATTGCGCACCTAGCTCTCATCTTCAATCACAGCCTGCGCGGTGTGGGCCTAACGCAGATGGCCATGGGGTGGGCAGTGGTGATGGGCACTCTTGCATTTCTGCCTTCGCTGCTCAGCGGCATTCAGTTTCCGTTGCTCGTCTCGTTGCTTGGCCGTGGCAATGCAGGTGTCGGACAGCAACTTGGCCGTGCCTATCTATGGAACACCTTTTGCTCCATCACCGGCTCTCTGCTGGGCGGTTTCCTACTAGTGCCGTTGATTGGATTAAAAAACTGCTGGTTACTCGCAGCGCTGCTGGTCGCCACGATGTCGGCGGCCTCATTATGGCTGCAAATCCGCCGCACACTGAAGGACAACAGCGGTTCCTTCGCATCACGTTTCACTTGGAATGGTCGTTTCGCTGCTTGCGCCTTGGCAGCCTGCGGATTTTGCGCCTTTTGGGCTACCGGACCCACGGCGGTGTGGATGCACACGCCGATCGGCTTCGGGCGGGTGAGCGATGATTTTCGCAGTGCGCTCGGTTTGGAAACTTGGCAGCGCAACGCTCAGCGTGCGCTCGTTCAGGCCTATGATGGCCGTGAAACCAGCGTTGCCGTCATTGGTGGTTCGCAGTACGCTTTTTTGACCAATGGCAAAAGCGATGGCTCCGCCGTGGGCGATGCCGCCACGCAGGTCATGCTCGGTATCACGGGGGCCATCCTGCACCCACATCCGCAGAACGCTTGTGTCGTCGGCCTTGGCACCGGCACCACGGCTGGCTGGCTGGCGGATGTACCCGGCATGCAGCGTGTCGATGTGCTCGAACTCGAAGCAGAAATCCGCAAAGTAGCTGAGTTTTTCGAACCGGTGAGTCGCAACGCGATGAAACACCCGCGCGTCAACAACATCACTGGCGATGCGCGTGAGTTCCTGCTTACCAAGGGGGAAAACTACGATTTGATCATTTCCGAGCCATCCAATCCATGCCGGGCCGGGGTGGCGAATCTTTACACGCGTGAATTCTATCGCAACGCCAGCCAGCGCCTCACCAAAAGTGGCATTTTCTGCCAGTGGCTCCAAGGCTACGAAGTTGAACCGAGCACGATCAGCACCGTCATCGCCACTCTGCGCAAAGTGTTTCCAAAAGTCGAGGTCTGGTCCACGCAAAGTGTAGACATGTTGCTGGTCTGCTCGAATGACGACACCCCTTGGTCAGTCGCCTCACTGCGGCAGCGGATCAAAATTGAGCCGATGGCCGAGGCGCTGCGGCGGTTTTGGAAAACGGACACTGTTGAGGGCTTTCTGACCAGTTGCCTGGCGAATAGCGACTACTGCTCAGCAATTGCTGAGTCGTGCAAGACGGTGAACACCGACGACATGAACCGCCTTGAGTTCAGCTTTGCCCGCAGCGTCGCTAAAAAGAGCAATTGCTCCTATGATCTCGCTCGTGCAGCTACCAATGCCGGTTGCTACCTGCCGAAGGTCGATGCTGACATTGATACCAACATCTACCTCGCCGAGCGCTTGCATCTGCCTGGACGACTGTGGGAATCCGCCACGACTGAACTTCTGCCGACGGATGCTCCAGCTCCGGTACGTGTCCGTGAAGAGCAGTTGAAGAGTTACTGGAAACAACGTTATGCCGACTTCCTTGTCACTCCGATGCCCGCTTCTCCGGTGCTGGCCGACCGGGTTCTAATGGCCTACGCCAAGGCACGCACGGGCGCACCGGACGCATTCGCGGCTATTGCCGCCGTTGAGGACGTTTCTGTCGCGGATGCGCATTTCCTGCGTGCCATTGCCAGCATGACACAGAACAAGCCTGCCGATGTGCTCATGCATCTGGAGTTCGGACTTGATAGCCTGATGGAAACGCCCTGGTGTAAGGTCTCGCAGGCGAGTATGGCGATCGGTTTGCTCGGAGAGCTTTCTAACTCCAAGCAGATAGTGCAAGACCCGCGGTTCATGGTCATCTTTGAAAAACTAGCCCGTGACTACCCAGTGCAAGTCTCACGCAACGTTCGTCTCAGTATGCGTTGCGCGATGGCCATGCGCCTGAAAATACCGCAGCAACTCGCGGCACTTGAAAGTCTGGGTGAACCCTTTCCTTGGAGTGGGCGCACTTTGGCGATGCGTGTGAGCACCTACATGCAAGCGGGTGATCCGCGGCTCGCCGCCGCTTTGGAGGATATGAACCGCTTTCTCGAACAAGGTGGCAAGATCGGCGGTGAAGCGCCGCCGTTTGTGGTCAAGGTGAAAAAACCAGCCGAAAAGATGGCCCCAGTGACGGAGATGACGATCGGATCACAGGCGGGTGAGTAATCGTGGCAATTTCATACGGCTGCGCTCGTATGACTCTGCCCCGAATGTCATTCCTTGCCCAGCACCCCGTTCTTCGTCTCGTCGCTTCGCCACAGCATTTGTGGCGCACGCTGTCGCTGGGCATTAAGACCATTTGGCTACATAAGCTGCGCTCGTTTTTGACTATGCTGGGCGTCGTGTTCGGCGTTGCTTCCGTGGTGGCGATGCTCGCCATCGGTGAGGGTGCCAGTCATGAGGCGCAGGAGCAAATTCGCAAGCTTGGCAGCCAGAACATCATCCTGCATAGCGTCAAGCCACCCGACGGGCAGGGGTCCAGTGGCGAGTCGCGCAGCATGATCAGCGAATACGGCCTGACTTCGCGTGATATCCAACAGATCCGCCAGACTGTGCCAGGTATCAGCATCGTCGTCCCCAGTCGTCATATCAGCGAAAACATCTGGAACCTTGATCACAGCATCGACGGCCAGGTCATGGGCGTGCTGCCGATCTACCCCGAAATGCGTAACCGCAGCATGCTCCAGGGGCGATTCTTCACCGATATGGAAATGGACGGGCGCACCCCCGTCTGTGTCATCAATCAAACTGTCGCCGCGCGGCTCTTCCCGCTCTCCACGCCCACCGGCAAGTCCGTGCGCGTGAAAGGCTATTACTACAAGGTCATCGGTATCATTCAGGATGAGGGCCAAATGATCGGCACAGATGCCAACGGTCCCTCGGCTGACTCGCAGGCGCAGATCATGATCCCTTTCACCACGCTCATGGATCAGTATGGCGAAATTTTTTACCGCTTCCGTACCGGCAGCTTCGAGGCTGAGAAAGTCGAGTTCCACGAGGCCGTCATTCGCGTCGAAGATGTGAAGATGGTCGAAAGTCGAGCCGAGGCCATTCGCCATCTCATGTCCACGAATCACAAAAAGGAAGATTGGCGCATCATCGTCCCCGTCGAACTCCTCAAGCAGGCAGAACGGACCAAGCAGATCTTCAGCATCGTACTTGGTAGCATTGCCGCCATCTCTCTCCTTGTCGGCGGCATCGGCATCATGAACATCATGCTCGCCAGCGTCACTGAGCGCACTCGTGAGATCGGCATCCGCCGTGCTCTCGGCGCTCGTCAGGCCGACATTGTCGTGCAGTTCCTCATCGAAACCGTGTTGCTTGCAGGTGTTGGTGGCATTCTTGGCGTCGTCCTCGGCTTAGGCATCCCCATTGCCGTGCAGGAATTTGCCGGAGTCACCACCGTCATCAAAATGTGGTCCCCAGTCCTCGCGTTCTCCATCTCCGTGCTCACTGGCATCGCGTTCGGTATCTACCCCGCCCGCCGTGCCGCCATGATGAATCCTGTCGAAGCGCTGCGGCACGAATGATGATGTGAATGGAATGGTGGCGTTTTTGCTGATAAGAAGAAGCTCAGGCGGTCATTTTTTGGCATCCAAGAAATCACACACCGCCGCCGCCATGACTGCTACGCCGGTTTTGATGCTTTCCTCATCGCAATCATACATCGGCGTGTGTCCACCGTAGGTGATGCCTTTCTCTTCGTTTGCCACGCCTAGGCGAAAGAAAAAGCCGGGAACGACCTGCGCAAAGAAACTAAAATCTTCGCCACCCATGCCGGGAATCAGCTCGATCACGCTCTTTTCGCCGACGATGCGGCGAAACACCGGCAGTGTGGCATCGACGAGTTTTTGGTCGTTGAGGATGCTCGGATACGTTTTGCGGTATTCCATCTCGTAACTGGCACCGTGTGCCTCGGTGATGCCTTTGAGGATACGGTGCATCTGCTCGATGACACCATTGCGAAATTTTCCGTCGTAGGTGCGTACCGTGCCCCCCAGTTCGACCTTGTCGGCGATGATGTTCTCGCGCTGACCACCACTGATCATGCCGATGCTGATGACAAGTGGCTGACGCGTGTTGGTTTGGCGGCTTTTGATCATTTGCAGCGCCATGATCGCCTCCGCCGCCACCGCGATGGCATCCACACCTTTGTGCGGCGCGGATCCGTGCGCCATTTTACCGTTGATCACGATATGAAAGCGGTCGCTGTTCGCGTTGTCGAAGCCCGGTGTGTAACCGATCTGTCCGGCTTTCAAATAATGCACGTCATCGTCCGTGGTGCCCACCGGTTGCACGCTCGCCGTCGTGTGTAGGCCAAAGACAGCTGCCGGCTTCGGATTCGCCATCACACCCTCAGCCACCATCAGCTTCGCGCCCCAGTCGCCCTTGAACGTCGCGGGCATCGCCTCCTCGGCGGGTTGAAATAGGAACTTTACGCTGCCTTTGACCAGATCGCGGTGCTTCGACAACAGTTCGGCCACACCCAGCGCACATGTCACATGCACATCATGCCCGCAGGCATGCATGACCCCTGGATTCTGCGAGCGGTATGGCACCGCGCGCAGCTCTTTGATCGGCAGCGCATCCATGTCCGCCCGCACCGCCACGCACGGCCCGTCCTGCGTGCCTTTGAGCATCGCCACCACGCCATGCTTCGCCACACCGGTCTTGATGTCGGTGAAGCCAAGTTCCTTCAACCGATCCGCCACCATCTTCGCCGTCCGCTCCTCCTCATTCGACAATTCAGGATGCATGTGAATATCCCGCCGTATCTCCACCAGCTTCGGAAACATCTCTTCGATGCTCTTTCGAAAAACGGCGTCACGTGTGTCTGCGGCAAAGGCTGGGAGAGCGAGGAGGATGAGGACGAGGTGTTTCATGGGAAGATAGGAGTGGTATCAAAAGTTGATCGCCTTCCGTGGATTGGTATCCAGCACGCGCTTCAACTCCTCCTCGCTCATGCCGAGCTGTTCATACGCGTTCACTTTGATGCGCGGGACTGTGACGGTGCTGCCGACGAAGTGGGTGGCGTCGGGGGAGCGGGCGACGAGGTCTTCGCCGATGAGGATGTCCCAGCCGGCGAGGGTGTAGCGGCCGGGGCCGAGGCGAGCGGCGGAGATGGCGTCGGTGACGAAGATCGTGCGGTCGAGGCCGATGCTGGCGAGCCAGTTTTTCAGCACGAAGAAAGGCACATGCACGCCGTCGGGTATGAAGCAGAGCCATAAGCGCTCGTGCAGGCTGAGGGCGCGCTGGATGATGTTGTCATGGCGGTGCATCTGGATGGGGCAGCCGTTGCCGAGGTGGGTGAACATGGACAGGCCGGCATCGCAGGCGGCGTTGAGCTGGTCGAGCGAGGGATCGCAGTGACCAGCGGAGACGGTGACGCCTTGGGATACGAGGAAGGCGGTGGTTTTGCTGCCTTCATCGTGCTCAGGAGCGAGTGTCACGAGCTTGGCGAGGCCCCCGGCGGCGGCAAGGAGGCGTTTGGCGTCGTCCACATTGGCCAGTTTCACGGCATGGGGCGGATGGGCGCCGACGTAGCCTTTGATAGGATTGATGAACGGCCCCTCAATGTGGATGCCAGTGATGATGCGGCGGGCGAGTTCGTCTTTTTCGCGCAATTCGACGAGTTTGCCGATGCGGCGGTCCAGGGTGGGGATTTCATCTGTGATGAAGGTGGCGAGGATGTTTTCGCAGCCGTCTTCAACGAGGCATTCGCAGGCATGGTGAAGGGCTTCGGCGGTGAGAGCATCGCCATTGAAGTCAGTGCCAGCGTAGCCATTGACCTGAAGATCGAAGGGGTTCATGCGGCCATTGGAGCGAGTTCGGGAAGGGAAGCAAGAGCGGGTGGTGACGGCTTTTGGTATGAATGTCATGCCGGGATGCCATGGGAGGTAGAGACAAGTGATGGCTAAGCGGGGGCAGAGGCTTGACGCGCCCGCTTGACCTCCTCTCAGTTTTCCGGTTTATTTCCAGTGTTTACAAGCCGTCCTACTCGGCATAAAACATGCTACGCACTATGCGCCTGCCCTTATGGTGCCTTCTGCTTAACATTTTCACCCACTTTCTGACTCCCAGCTCATGATTGATCTTATCTCGAAAGGCGGACCGCTTGTCTGGCTCCTGATTGGTTGCCTGTGCTTCGCTGGAGCGATTTTCATCGAACGATTGGCCTATTTTCATCGTGCGAGCATGAATATCGGTGAGTTTCTGGCTGGGTTGGCCAGTTTGATTCGCCGCAAAAACTTTGCTGAGGCCTTGCAAGAGTGTGTGGCGACGCGGGTGCCTGCTGGGCGGGTGATTCATGCGGCGCTGCTGCGCCATCATGCACCGCGTGAGCAACTCAAGGAGATCGTTCAAGAAGCTGGGCAGCTTGAGGTGCCACGGCTGGAACGCTTCCTCGGTATCCTAAACGCTATCGCGCATGCGGGACCGCT
>CANIZT010000189.1 GCA_947471905.1 Verrucomicrobiaceae bacterium | reverse complement strand
TGCGTCTCATCCGTCACCATGCCGTCTGCCAGCATCTCGGAGTAAAGTCGAAACGTCGTCAGTGGCGTGCGCAGTTCATGCGTCACGGCGGAAACAAAGTCGGCACGTCGTTCGCTGAGCGCCACCGTGCCATGCAGCACCATGCCCACAGCCGCCGCAGCGAGTAGCACGCAGGCCAGCGCGATGGCGAGTGATTTGCGTAACGGTGTCCAAAACGGCAGCGGAGGTAATTGGATCACGCCTGCAATCAGTCGCACGGGCAAGGCAGCGAAGCGCTGCGGATCATCCGTGGGTCGCACACCCACACTCGCATTCGCGGCGGGTTCGAGGCGTGCATCGGGAAACAGATCCGTGATCTCACGTAGCCAGGCTTCGCGCAGCGCCGGCCAGTCCAGCCACACGCCCTGCACCATGCGCACTCCATCCACCACGGCTTCACGCGTCAGCACCAGATGCTGGCCCAGCCACACGCCTTGAAACGGACGCGAACTCGTCGCTGCCATGTTGGATTTCACCGTCACGGCATCCTTGGCTACATCGACAGGCGCTGCAGGGGCCACTGTCGATGGAGCCGCAGGCATTCTTGTTGCGGCAGCGGCTGGTTGGGCCGCTGGCGGTGGTGCTGCCGCCAGCGCTGACGCTCCGGCTTGTCTTTCCTCGACCTTCTTCATCGGCTGGGGCACAGGCATCGCCTTCAACTCTTTGTCGGCTGTTTTTGCCAATTCCAGCGTCCCGGCTCCGGTCTTCATCTTGATCATCGGCTGCTGCTTGGTCGCCTCGACATTCTGCGCATTCACTGCTCGATTACGTAGCGCGTTCTCATTGCTGTTTAACTGAAGCTGCTGCGTGACGACTTGATCCTGCTGCACTGCCCAGGCTCCGTTGCGCGGCAGATTTGCGTCGCCCGCTTCCAGCGGCTTATCATCGGAAAATTCAAGTCGTGCCACACTGGCCTGCTCGGCGAGAATCTGGCGGTTGAATACAACGGGGGGGCCTGGCTTGGCCTCCTTGAAGCTGCGCATCGAAGGAAGGTAAGAAGACACTTTCGGCTCCGGCGTGATGGGATTGGAAGGCTGAGCCAGTAACTCACGCAGGCCGTTCAAACGCTGCTCGCTGCGTGTCAGATCGTCTGCGTTGATGAATTGTGCCAACGCCAGTGCTCGTTCACCATTCCGCGGCACTTGGGGCGAGATCACCTGCCCACGCGAATCCATTTGGAAGTGCAGTAGCACATGTTCCGGCAACTCCGCGAGCAGTGGCGATGGCACCAGCACGTCGCCCTTAGCAAAGTTGTCATACGTTTTGTTCACCAAACCTTCCGGCGAGTGAAACGGTCGGAAATCATGCGGTGGCCGCGCATTTTCGCGAATCATGAGCGCACTCGCCTGGAAATCGAGGCGCCACAGCGCCAAGCGCACTCGCTCCTGCTGATCCGCATCCCGTGCCGCCTCCTCACGCGTGCGCTCCAGCGCCAGCGTATGCCAACTCACCCACGCCATCGCCGCGAGCAACAGCCCGAGGCAGGCAAGGAACGTGATCCAGATATGGAGTGGTTTGCGCATGATTTCGATTAAGCGAGTTGGTAGCCTTTCCCTCGCACGGTGACGATCACACGAGGCGACTCGGCATCATCTCGCAACTTGTGCCTCAAATTGGCAATGTGCATGTCCACCGTGCGCGTCTCGGTTTGATTGTTGTCGATGTGCCAGACCCGCTGTAACAACTCATCGCGAGAAACGGGTCTGCCACGATTCAGCGCGAGATAGCGCAGCACATCACGCTCGCGCTCGGAAAGCTCCGCACGTTCGCCATTCTCAAAGCGTGCCTCGCTTTTGCCAAAATCAATCGTCGTAGCCGCCAGCTTCAGCGTTTCAGTTGGTGGTTGGCGTTCGGGAGCACGGCGGAGCACCGCTTCGACACGAGCGAGCAATTCGCGCACGCTAAAAGGCTTCACCACGTAATCATCGGCTCCCAAACTTAGCCCACGCACACGATCATTCTCTTCGCCACGCGCCGAAAGGATGATCACCGGTGTTCCCGGCCGCTCACGCCGCAGCGCCTTCAAAATATCGAACCCGCTGGCGTGTGGCAGCACAAGATCGAGCAGCATGAGGTCAAAGTTCGCGCTCAAGGCCAGCTTCATCCCCTTCTCACCATCGCCAGCCTCCAAAGTCGTGTGACCGGCGAACTTGAGCGCATCGAGGACGCCGCGACGAATCGCGGCGTCATCTTCAACAACGAGAATGGTGGCAGGCATGAGGGAAGGTTAAAGGGTCATTTCTCCCACGCGATGCCTTTTTTCTCCGCCTGCGCACGCAGCGCCTTGGTCATCGCGGTGTCTAAGGTGTCGGTCTTGGCGGATTCCTTGCGTTGGCTGGCCACATAGGCTTCGCGCTCCTTGTTCAGCGTGAGCACCTTCTTCTGGATCTCTTCACGCTCGGTGGTTTTCTTCACGAGATAAGCCTGACGTTCCTCAACGGTCATCTTCTTCATCTCCTCAGGCAGATCGGCATCTTTGACCTTAGTGATATCGAAGTCCTTGCTCTTGCTCGCATCGACGAGATCCCAAGTGGCGTTGAAATAGTTTGAGCTGACTTTGGTGAGCGTACGCTGCACGGCCGCACCAGACTGTGCTTTGTCGAAAGCATTGCCGTCCTGCAAAACCTGACGTGCCTTCGCAGCGGGTGCAGCAGCACCGTAGTTGATGTAAGTCTTGTTCAGCTCCTCGTTGAGCTTCACGATCTCCTTATCCTGCGGCGCTTCGATGTGAACAATGGCCTGATTCTGATCGATCACGAGGTATTTGCCGTCGGCAAGCAACGCACCCTGATTCCAATGCTCGGCGATGCCTTGCGCTTCACCGCCGCAATGAATCGTGTTCACGATGATGCCCTTCGCGATGGCGTCCTTGCAGCTCTGCTTCGAATCAATCGGCCCTTGGGTGAACGGTTCGTTGCCAGCGATGAAGATGGCTTTGTAAACCTTCGGATTTGGGTCCCAGGCAAGGTCTTTGGCCGCACGCTGAATCACTGCGCCACAATATTCCTCGCCGCCATTGGTGGTGAGAGCGAAGAGCTCTTCGGAAACCTTGTCGAGGTCTCGCGTGAGCGGCTGAATCTGGCGAATCCAATGCTCTTTCGAGTTCAGAGCGTCTTTGCCATATTCGTAGAGTGCTACCTGAACGACGGGCGTTTTGCCGTCCTGTTTCGCGGTGATGAATTCATTCACCAGTTTCCAGAGCTGCGTCTTCGCCTGTTCGATGAGGCCGCTCATGCTGCCGCTCGTGTCGAGCAGCACGGCGATTTGCACAAGCGGGCCATCGACGGCTGCTTCAACTTTGACGACTTCCGCCGCAGGTGCTGGCAGACTGACTTCTTTGGCGTTGGTGAGGCTCACGGTCAAAGCCGCGACGATGAGGATGTGTTTCGTTTTCATGGGTGTGTGTTGGGTTGGGAAAGTTCAGCGGATAAGCACAAGCTGACCGCGATGTTCGAGCAGCAGCTCGCCACGCAGTGCGAGAAGGCCCTGGCGGTTATCAGCAGCGAGTTCGTCCACAAGATGACCAAATTCAGCGCTGCCGATCTCGATGGTGCGGTCTGGAGCGCGCTCAGCTTTGGCCGCAGCGGCATCCGACCAGCGGTTGTCCTTCTTGAAAAAGGCACCTGCCTGACATTGCTGCACGGCGGTGATCTCGATGGCATTCATCTTCTCATCGAGGAAGCGATTGCGTGGATTGAGCTGCTTCGATTCGACGGCTTTTTGCAAATTGTCCGCCTGCGAAACCGCAGCAGGCCCACTGCGCATTTTCATCGCCCTGTCGCTGTAATTGCCCGTCGTGCGTGTCGCATTGGAGGTCACAGCCGCCAACGAAGTGCCTTCTTCGGCTAGGAAGGCGGTGTACTCAGTCAGAATGCCAAATTGAGTCGAAAGGCGGACGATTTCGCTCACCAGTTCGGTCGTGTTCGCCGTCGCGCCATCCGCGCCGAGGTCGCGAATCGCCTCGCTGAGCACGGCGATCTTGTTGCTGGCCCACAAGCGGGCCACGAAGGCGTTGGCGGTGCTCGCCTTGTCGAGATTGAAGGTGAAATCGAACTTTCGCTCACCTTCTGCCGATGCACCCGTGAGTTGGAAGTGCAGTGGCGCTTCACCACGATAGGTGCCGGAGAGAAGAATCTGCTCGCCCTCGAACACATCGGGCAGCGGCGATGGAATCAGGTCACTGACACGATTCGGATCATCCAGCACACGCAACGCTGGTTTGGTGAGCAATGGACCGCGCAAGCGATCGAACACACGGCCAACCTTGACCTCCACATCCTCCTTCGGCAGCACAAACTCCGCACTGGCTCGTGTATCGCGTGCAATGCGTGACAAAAGTGGCGTGTTCACATCCACACCGACTCCGAAGGTGAACACGCGGCGCTGATGCGGGTTTCCCATTGCCACTGCTTCACGGATAGCCTTCTCCGAAGTCTGGCCGATAGTTGGCAAGCCATCCGTGAGGAACAACACAAGCGGCAGCATGCCTTCGAGCGGTTTCTGCCTCAGCGCTTCGACAATCGAGTCATGAATGTTCGTGCCGCCACTCACCCGCAATGCACTGATGTAATCGCGGGCCTGCTTCGTGGTCTCCATATTCTTGATCACCGGTTGCGCGGCGAACATTTCGACGGCTTCGTTATAGACGATGAGGTTGAAGCCTTCGCCATCGTTCAAACCTTCGATCACCTGCAACACCGCCGCTTTCACCTGATCCAGCTTCGGTCCCGCCATGCTGCCGCTTCGATCAATGACAAGCGTGACCTCACGCTTGATCGGCTCTGCATTGGCTTTCGGCTTCGGCGGAGCGATCATCACAAGAAAATAGCCGCCACCGATCTTCGGATCGGGATAAGCGAGCAGCGATGCCGTCATTTCATCCTTCGTCTCGCGCAGCAACGACACGCGGAAGGCTCCGGGGTCTTTCGTTTCACAGGAAAGGCTCGCTTCGCTACCATTCGGCTGCTTCACCGCGATCTCATGACTTGGCGAATACACCGAGGCGATGCGCGACGTCGATTTGACCCGCATGGACAGCTTCCACGGCACCGCATACTCCACCGCCTCCGAGCGCGGCAGCACATAGTCTAGCCGCGCACCGTCCGCCTCCAGAAGCTGCTCATATGTCACCCGCACCTTCTGCGTGCCATTAGCCGGAACCGGAAACACACTCGATTTTACCACCGCGTTGCCCACAAACTCCAACAGAGCCGGATCACGTGTCTGCGCCACGATGCTGTCATAAATCCGCCGCGCCTCATCACGCGGCAGCAACCGTGCCGTGCCTTCCGCATTGCCGCCTTCAAACGCAAATGCCTTCAAAACCGCCCCCTGCGGCACCGGTACGAGCAGTTCCGACTCCAGCGGCCGCCCCGTCGGATTGCGCAGCGCGATGTCGAGCGTCGTCGTGGCGATTTGATCCGCGAGATCGATGCGCGCATCGACCTGAGTGACTTGAACCGCCTGAGTCTGCGTCAGACGTGTATTGGGCGAGATCCACACCGGCATGCGCGAGGTCTGCGCAATCAGGTTCGTGGCGAGAAGGAGGGCACAAAGAATCGTCTTCATGCCGCCATGATGATTCAGGCGGAGTCAGGCGTCTGTAAACGCACTGTAAATGACGCTTACCTCACCAGCAGCTCCTCACCGCGATAGATCACGCGCTCGACCATACCTTGGAGCGTTTTGTCGAGGAAGGGCGTGTTTATGCTCTTCGACTTCATGAAGTCGCGGCTGAAGGTGGTGGTGCGGGCGGGATTGAAGAGGATGAACTCGGCGAGGCCGCCTTCCTTGATGGGCACGGGCTGGAGTTTCATCATACGGCGGGGTTCAGCGCTGTAGCGCTTCACGATGAGGCCCCAGTCGAGGATGTCTTTGCGGATGTAGTAGTCGAAGAGCGAGACGAGGGCGCTTTCGAGTCCGGTGATGCCGAAGGGGGCGCTGGCGAAGTCCTGGTTCTTCTCAAACGCAGTGTGCGGGGCGTGGTCGGTGGCGATGACGTCGAACCAACCGTCTTTGAGGCCCTGGAGCAGCGCGGCGTTGTCCTCGGGTGTGCGCAGCGGCGGGTTCATCTTGTAGTGCGTGTCGTAGTCGCCGATGTGCTCGTGATTGAACATGAGATGGTGTGGCGCGATCTCGCAGGTGACACGAATGCCGCGATCTTTGGCGCGCTTGATGGTGCGCATGCCCTCGACGGTGGTGACGTGCTGGATGTTGAGATGCACGCCGGTGAACTCGGCGAGGCGAATGTCGCGTGAGATGGAAATTTCTTCACTGATACTCGGGATGCCGGGCAAGCCGAGCGAGTAGCTGATTTTGCCCTCGTGCATACAGCCTTTGCCGCTGAGTTCTTTGACTTCGCAATGACTGGCGAGCGGCAAGTCGTAGTCGCGCGCGTATTCCATGGCGCGGCGGAGGACTTGCGGATTATCGACGGGGAAACCGTCGTCGGTGAGCATGACGGCACCGGCGGCCTTCATGCCCGCGATGCCAGCGAGTTCCTCGCCTTTGCGGCCTTTGGTGATGGCACCCGTGGCGTAGATGCCGGGACCAATGCGCGTGCGGCGTGCGCTTTCGAGCACGCTGCGAACGACACCTGCGTTGTCGATGGCGGGCGCGGTATTCGGCATCATGACGAAGCCGGTGACTCCGCCGTTGATGGCCGCCTCGGCGCAGGTGGCGATGTTTTCCTTCTCTTCCTGGCCGGGCTCACGCGCGTGGACATGGATGTCAAAGAGGCCAGGGAGCAGGATACGACCGGTGCAGTCGATGATCTCCGCATTTTCGACGCCGGTGATGTTGGCAGCCAAACCGATGATCTTGTCGCCCTCGACGAGCACGTCGGCGGTTTGAAGCTTTGGCGAGTCTTCGCTGGCGATCTGGGCGTGGCGGTAGAGGCGTTTCATGCGTCCTATGATGTGAGGCATGAATTGCGCCTGCGCAAGCCTGCGAAATCAGATCATCGGACTGGAGTGTCCGGCACTTTTACTTCTTCCGCACGTAAAGCAGCACGCGATCGTGGGTCAGGAGGCAGAGATCGAGGCGACCGTCTTTATCGAGGTCGAGGGCGGCATAGTCGTGGGGTTCGTTTTCGAGGCCGGTTTTGCCACGGAAATGCGGATCAGTCTCGAAGACGCGGAAGAACATGGCGCTGTCCCATTTTTGACCGGCGGCAGGCTGGAAAATTTCGATGACGCGACTTTTCGCAGTGTCGATGAGAGCGATGTCATCGACGTCCTCGCCGGAGAACGAGGCGGCGATGAGATCGGAGGGTGTGGTGTCCTTGAGGTCACTGTCGAAGGTGGCGACGGTCTCGAGCTTGAGCGTGGTGCCATCGAGTGGGGTCATTTGGAAGCTGGTTTTGGCCAGCAGAAGCAGCTTGGTGTTTTTTGCAGCCGCCATGAGCACGCACTGATCGGGGGCCATGACAGGCAAGGGATGAGTGTGGTCAGCGCGATAGACGCGATCTTTGCCAACGGTGAGTTCATGGAGCTTGCTGTGTGTGGCATCAATAAGGAGCACGGAAACTTTGCCGTCTTTGCGTGAGACGAGGGCGCTGTGCAGTTCGGCAGCAGGATCGGGAGCATTGAACTGCTCGACGATGCTGGCCTTGCCATCGGCATCGACTTTGAAGGCGCGGGCGAGTTGCTGATGCGCGATGAGGATTTCTTCTTTGCCGTCACCATCGAGATCGCCGGTGGTGAGGGCGGCGGGGGCGAGTTTGCTGACAAAAGTATCGGGAATGCCTTCGACGCGTTTGAAGGGTGTTTTAGCGTCCGTGGTGCTAAGCAGAAGCTGCATGGGACCGAGGTTGGAAAACAACGCGAGATCGCCACGGCCATCCTGATTGGCATCAACGACGCGGAGGCCGTTGATGCGGCCGGTTTTGATGGTGAGTTCCTGTGTAGCGGCATTGAAACCTTTGCCGGAGCTGGATTTGCGCAGCGTGATGAGCTGTGGCTTCGATTTGATCTCGCTGGCACAGAGGATGGCCGTTTCAGCGGGTACAGTGAGTGATCCGGTGGTCAAGGCGAGCAGCGTTTCGCCTTCCTTGGCTTGGTAAACGATCTCGGGATAGACGAGACGGTTGTCCTTCCAATGCGCGACACCAATGGCCTGCTCACCGGGACTAAGCAAAATGAGATCAGCTTTCTTATCGGCATCGACATCGGCAATGGCGAGTGCTTCGACACCGCTGAGGATCGGAAACTCGCGGCCTTCGCTGAACGCACCGCTGGCGCTGCCTTGAAACAACCACGCGCGTGCCGCTTTCGGCTCGGACATGACGACATCGGCAAAGCCGTCGCCGGTGAGATCGCCATAGGCGACGGCACCGTTCTTCGATTCGGTCGGCGGCATGGCGTAGCGAATCGTGGCAGCACGATCTGCATTCGGTTCGGCGGCTCCTTGGGTGAGCTTCGCGACTTCGACCATGT
>CANIZT010000188.1 GCA_947471905.1 Verrucomicrobiaceae bacterium | reverse complement strand
TCAGGGTGCGCCCGCAGTCGCAGCGCCGTGTCCTTGAGACTGAGGGGGTTCATGCCGAAAGGAAAACAGTCGGGCGCTCCGGCTAAAGTCAGTTCTTGAATGATCGGTTCCGTGTTCTGCACCATCTTGAGTGTCAATGTGGCGGTGCTCGGCAGCGTGGTGAAGGCCCTGCGGCTCAGATCAATGAAGCGGTTCACTGAATCGCTTTCACGTTGGATGTGCTCGATCTCCGCAGCACCGCGTACTGAACCGCGAATGATCGCGAACAGCGTGGCTGTGATCATCGAGAGAATGGTGATACCAATCACAACCTCGATCAGCGTGAACGCGGCGTGGCGTCTAGGGCTGTGCAGGTTTGTAAACATAGACGTTCAGGGTGTCTTCCTGCGGCACACCATCGAAGGAGGAAGTGGCTTTGATGGTGAGGTTGTAGAGGTCACTTAAGGTGCCACCGTTGGTCGTTTTGAGCGAAACAGGTTCGGTGCTGCTGGTGTACGTGACGCCATACGTGGTGTCCATCTTGGTGATGCTCATCTCAGAAATCGGCTTGCGACGGATCTCCTCCAGATGATTGCGCATACCGATGCGGATGATCTGATCGCGCTTGAGCAAGTTGGCTGTCTCCAGGGCTTGATTCAGCGCCTTTGCCAGTCCCAGCACCGCAAGGGCGAAAATCGTGAGAGCTATCACCAGTTCGAAGAGGATGTAGCCGCGTGGGCGCTTGGAGGATGCGGTTTTCATCGGAGATCGACGCTCTCCTTCACGATGTCCGCTGTCATTGCCGCGAATTCGACATCGAACGTGGCGGAATCGCGTTCAATGTGGATTTTGAGCGGTTGGCAGATACCGCTGGGCTGAAACACCCACAGCCGTACCAGATCGCCTTCGAGGTATGTCGATTCTGTGTCATACCAGTATTGAAGGGAGTACTTCATGTCCTGCGGCATTTCGTACTTTTCCGTCCAGTGCTCGTCGTACTTCGGTGCGGGCGGTGCCATTGGCAGTTCGGTCGTTTTTGTCACGCCGCCGCCACTCTCGAGATCGTTCTTGTCGAACGTTGGCTGCTCCACCGGCGGATTTTCGCCTGTTGCCATGAACTCCTGAAGTTCGGCAAGCTGCAGATAGGGATTGAAGTAACGCGAGGCCGTGAAGCCGCCGCCGTGAAACGCCACCTGATATGGCCGCTTCTCCGTCATCGCTCGCATGCGTGCCTCACGCGCCAGTTTGACCAGAGCCGTGACTGGTTCACGTGCCAACCGCTCATCTTGAAACCCCTTTAACATCGGCACCGTCGCCGCCGCCAGCACCGCGACGATGGTCAGGGCTATGACAATCTCGACTAATGTGAAGCCCGAAGCATGACGAATGAACGAGCAATGACGAAAGGTGATGGCATCACTCGCGTCATGGCTGTTTTTCGTGCTTCGACATTCGGATTTCATTCCATCAGACTCGTTTCGTCATTTGCTCGCCGTTTTCTTCCAGTTCCCGATATCATCCTCCGTGCCTTCTTGTCCGTCTGGCCCGGCGGTGTAGATGTCATAAGGCTTCTTTGATTTCTGGGCGGGGAAACGGTACTTGTATGCCTGACCCCACGGATCTTTGGGCATTTCCTCCATGAAGGCACGATAGTTTTCAGGAATCGGCTCGATGGTTGGTTTTTCCACGAGCGCTTGCAGACCTTGTTCTGTTGTCGGCATACGCAGCGCACGCGATTCATACGATTGCAGGGCGAGCGCGATGGCTTGCAAATCGCTGTCCACACGTGTGTCCTTGGCAGAATCGATCTGGCCTTTGAGTAGATAAATCGAGCCGGAGGCCAAGATGGCGATGATAGTCAATGTGATCACGATTTCGATGAGCGTGAAGGCGGCGGCTTGGCGTGTAGCTGAGTGCTGTTTGCGGATTTTCATGGTGTCAGTATTGAACGGGATTTTGAGAGAGATGAACAGAAAGAAATCGGGTTGGTTGCGATGCATTAGCCGCCGCCACGGATGCCAGTAACGCTTTGGGCGATGGCGGCAACGATGGAGTAGGCCACGGTGCCAACCATGACGGCCATGACGACGAGGATGATGGGCGTGATCATCGCCGTCATGCGCTTGATACGGCGGTCGAGCTCCTTGTCGTAACGCGCAGCGCATTTTTCCATCGATTTGCCGAGCTGGCCGGTTTGCTCGCCCACAGCAATCATGTCCGCCAGCAGCAGTGGAAAGCTGCCGACCTTGCGCAAGGCCGTGGAAAGCGGTGCGCCTTCCGAAACGAGGTTGGTGACCTTCGCGAGAAGTGATTGGATGAAAACATTGGCCGAAATCTTGGACACCAAACGGATGCTGTTCAGCAGCGGCACGCCGTTGGTGATCAGATTGCCCAGTGAGTGAGCGAACTGTGCGTAAAAGCGCATGGATTGAATCGCACCAAACAGTGGTAGCTTGAGTTTTGTATCATCCCACCACATGCGGCCTGCAGGACTGGCTATGTAGCCGCGAAAGGTCAGAAAGATGGCCGTGAGCGCCGCTAGAATGGCCCACCACCACTGGCCCATGAAATGATTGAAGCTGATCAGCAACTGCGTAGCCGCTGGGAGTTTCTGGCCGTTCTTGCCCATCAAATCCATGATCTGTGGCACCATGAACGTCATGAACACGACCATGAGCACGATACAAGCACCGATCAGGAAAGCAGGATAGATCATCGCCTGCGTCACCTTGGCTTGCAGATCAGCCATCACAGAGAGGTTCGTGGAAAGCCGGCGCAAAATACTCGGTAACGAGCCGCTGACTTCACCGGCAGCGGCGAGATTGCAGTACAGATCATCAAAGCTCGGCGAAGCTTTTCGGAGCGCCTTCGCCACCGTGGAGCCTTCACGCAGTTCATTACGCATCGTGGTGGCAATGCGGCGCAGGGTAGGTGCCTCTTGGCGTTCCTGCATCACGCGAAACGCCTGATCAATCTGCAGGCCGCCATCGAGCAGATCCGCGAGTTCTTCTGTGAACGAAATGAGCTGCGCTCGCTTCAACTTTACCGGTCCTTCATCCGCCACCGCTTTGGCTTTTGCCGCATCCGATTTTTCCTCCTGCGTGACCTTTACCGGCGTCAGCGCCTGCGCTTCGATTTTCCGAAAGGCTTCTGCTCGCGATCCGACGGAGACAGAACCCGTGACGGTCTGTCCGGTGGAGGTAAGGGCGGTATAGGCAAAGACGGGCATGACGCTTTATTAATTCAGCGAGCGATGGTTTCAATTTTACTCACTCGCTGCCGTCACTGTCATGACTTCTTCGAGCGTGGTGATGCCTTCGGAAGCTTTGCGGAAACCGTATTGTCGCATCGGAACCATGCCATCTTTGAGCGCCTGTGCTTTGAGTTCCATGCTGTTGGCGCGGTTGTTGATCTTGTCCTGAAGCGCTTCGGTCATGAGGCAGATTTCCATGATGGCGAGTCGGCCGGTGAAGCCGGTGTTGCGACAAGAACGACAGCCGACGGGTTTAAACAGCATATTTTTCCATTCGAGCGGGAAGCCGACGGTTCGTAGATGGCTCTCTTCGTGATGCGCGGGTTGCTTGCAAAAGCCGCAGAGCGTGCGTACGAGACGCTGGGCCTGGAAGGCACGCACGGAGGACGAAATCATGAAGGGTTCAATGCCCATGTCGAGCAGACGTGAGATACCGCCGACAGCGTCATTGGTGTGGAGCGTGGAAAACACTAAGTGGCCTGTTAAAGCACCACGAATGGCGATTTCGACAGTTTCTTGGTCACGCATTTCACCGACCATGATGACATTGGGATCACCACGCAGAATGCTGCGCAGTCCGGCTGCGAAGGTGAGGTCGATTTCCGGCTTCACCGCGATCTGGATGATGCCGTCGAGTTTGTTTTCGACCGGATCTTCAATGGTGACGATGCGGCGCTCCTTCGTGTTCAGCTCCTTGAGGAATGTATAAAGCGTGGACGATTTGCCGGAGCCGGTAGGGCCGGTGACGAGGATGATGCCGTTCGGTGCCGCGAGCAGCTTGCGAATCGTCGACTCGGTGGCGGGATCGAGCCCGAGCGCCATAAGATCGAATTTTTTGCGAGTGAGCAAGCGCAGCGCAACGGATTCTCCATTCACACTCGGAATCGTCGCCACGCGCACATCGATGGGCTCACCATCGAGTTCGAGGTTAATGCGGCCGTCTTGCGGCATGCGGCGTTCGGCGATGTCGAGATGCGCCATGATTTTGAGGCGCGAAATGAGCGAAGCTTGCAGCACACGCATGTTCGGTGGCACCGGGACTTCGAGAAGTTTGCCATCGACTCGGTAGCGGATGCGCAGGTCACGCTCCAGCGGTTCGACGTGAATGTCCGTAGCGCGTTCCTTGAGTGCTTCGCGGAAGACTTGATTCACGAAATTCATCACCGTGGCCTCTTCGTCGGCTTCATCGAGCACGTTGACCTCCTGTTTGAGATCATCATGCTCATCACCGCCTTCGCGGCCTTCTAGCAGTTCCTCGAAATTCTCTGCTCCGACACCATAACCCTGATGCAACGCCTCTAGAATGCGGTGGCGTGGTGCGATCTGCCAGTGGACGCGTTTACGCAGTTCCTGACCGACGGCCTGACGGGCGTTGAGATCGAAGGGGTTGTAGGTAAGAATCGTCATCTCGCTGCCGGCCTGCTGGGAAGGGCAGATGCGATGGCGTAGCGCAAGTTTGGCCGGAAAACGGCTGTGAAGGCCTTCCGCCGCATCGCCGACACCGTTTTCAGCGAACGGAATGCCCAATCCCGTCGCGAGTTGAGCAAAAAAGCGGTCTTCATCCACCATGCTGCTGTCCACCAGCGCATCCATGAGCGGTTGGCGCTTGTCGGCCGCGATTTCGAGGGTGTGGCGCAGGCGGGTGGGTTCAGCGCAGCCGGCGCTGGCGGCGGTGCGGACGAGAACATCGATCAAAGTGGTGGCGGGCATGTGTGGGCAATACAACGCAGGCATGAAGGCAAAGTTTCGTCTTTGCTGCAAGAGCCTTCATCGGCGAAGAAAATCTGTGGAGCCACCGGAATCGTGTGCTACATCGAACTCCTCTATGAATATGAACCTCACCATTCTTGCCCGTTCCATGAAGGCGCTCGCTTTCGTCGGCCTCGCTCTCGCTTTGAGCAATTGCGCCGTTGTTAAAAAAGGAAACTACTCGCTCAACTTCGATCCACCTGCCAAGGCGGTGAAAAATCCTGCCAATGTGCGGCTGAAACTCAGCACCAGCGCTCAGCGCGTCTATGTGATGGAAGGCAACGAAGTGCTGCTCGCCACCCCATGTTCTGTGGGCACTGCCAGCAGCCCAACTCCGAAAGGCAATTTCACCATTTATAGCAAGGTGGCCAACCGTCGTCGTGCTAGCTCTCCTGGAGCCGGTTATCCGATGACTTTCTGGATGGAGTTCCAATCCGCCTACGGCATGCACTGGGGCTGGGTGAAGCCTTATCCCTGCACTCATGGCTGTGTGCGTCTGCCGATCAAATCTGCGCAGAAGATTTTCAGCATGATCAGGTCTGGAACGCCTCTCAACATCGCCGAATCTCAACCGGAGGACGCCACCATTGGTAAAACCTTGCCGGTGCTCGATGATAGCAGCCTCGCTGACCCACCAGACTCCTACATGATGAGTAATAAGGTCTTTGAAGACGCCGCGAAGGGTAAAATGTACTACTGAGCCGTCTGGTGACCTGTTTTTTTTCTCTCAATGTCCGCTCCAGCACCCGCTCCAGCCGCCCGTCGTGTGAATGTACGCACACCTGAGGTCATGGAGCGTGTGCAGGCGGAGGTGGAGACACATTACCGCAGCCACATTGTCGAAAAAATCCGCGCGCGTGGCAGTGTGCTCAGCGTGGGTAATACCACCATTCGTCTCGCCCGTGATTTCGGTTTCTGCTACGGCGTCGAGCGTGCCATCGATCTCGCTTACGCGGCTCGGAAGGTCTTTGCCGACCGTCGTGTCTTCCTGCTAGGCGAGATCATCCACAATCAAGAGGTGAATCGTCAGCTCACCGAAATGGGTGTGGTCAGCATTCCCAACGTCGATCATGAAGCGATGGTCGCTACCATGACAAACGAGGATGTCGTTATAGTCCCCGCTTTCGGTGCAGAAACGCGACTGATGAAGCTGATTGGTGAACGAGGCTGCATGGTGGTCGATACGACCTGCGGCGACGTGATGAGCGTGTGGAAACGTGTACGCCAGTATGCGAAGACCGGGTTTACTTCGATCATTCATGGTAAAGCCTCGCATGAAGAAACCCGCGCCACCTCTTCGCGTGCGATGGGTGATGATGGCATGGGTAATTACCTCGTCGTGCTGACGCTGGCCGATGTGGATTACGTTTGCGACTACATCCGCCACGGCGGCGATCGGGAAGCTTTTCTGACACGTTTTCCATCTGGAGCGCATTCAGACGGCTTTGATCCTGAGCTTCACCTCACCCGCATCGGTGTCGCCAATCAGACCACGATGCTCAAGTCGGAGACGGAGGAAGTGCAACGTCGTTTGCGGCAGGCAGTCCTGGACCGGCATGGCCCCGAGGCCGGTGTTACGAACTTCCAGGTCTTCGACACCATCTGCGGTGCCACGCAGGAGCGGCAGGACTCCCTGTTTGGTCTGTTGCAACAGCCGCTTGACGTGCTGCTCGTCGTCGGTGGCTACAACAGCTCCAACACGACGCATCTCGTTGAAATCGGCGAGCAGCAGCTTCCGACATTTTTCATCCGCACCGCCGACTGCCTCAAATCGCTGGAACAGATCGTGCATTTCGATCTTCATCTGAAGGCGGAGAAGGAAAGCTACTCCACCAAGCTTGCCAGCGATGGGCCAGTGACGCTCGGCATCACCGCCGGGGCATCGTGTCCCAACAATCTCATCGAAGATACCGTGCTGCGCGTGTTCAAGCTGCGTGGTGTCGATGAAGCCGCCGTGCAGGCCGCTTTAAACTGACATGCAGCACACGCCGACCATCGAAACTCGCGAGGAAGTGATGTTTTTCGACACCGACTGTGGTGGCGTGGTCCACAACATCGCCTACCTGCGTATGATCGAAACTGCGCGGACCCGTCTCGCCGGTTTGATGGGCATGAAACTGCGTGAAATGGCGCAGACGCATCTGTATCCCGTCGTGGTGCGCACCGAGATCGACTACAAGAAGCCAGCCAAGCTCGGCGATGAACTCGTTATCCACGGCAGGCTCGAATGCGTCGAGCGTGTGCGCTTCTGGTGCTCATTTGAAATGCGTCGTGCCGAGGACAACGCTTTACTAATCACCTGCCGCCAGTCACTGGCACTAGTACAAATGCCTGAAGGCAAACCGTCACGACTGCCAGAAGACTGGAAGGTAAAGTATGCGCACCTGCTCAAATCGAAGCAGGAGCCGGTTTAGTTCCGTCCGCTGACGCCCGCTGGTTTCTTTGGCTTCTTCGCGGCTTTGGGCTTCGCCTCACGCGGTGGGAACTCCCAGCTCATGATGCGCTTTTCGCCGGGGGTGCAGACGAGGAAGGTACTGAAGGGGCGGCCGCGTTTGGAGATCATGCCGGCGATCAGCGAGGTCTTGCCATCGGCGAAGAACTCGCGCGCATTCTCGGGCGTGATGTCCTTCTGGCAGAGTTTCTTCGGCAGGCGGGCGTTGCACTTGGTGGACTCAGTGGCGTTGAGTTTGCACTGATAAGCATCCGGCGTTTCGTAGATCTTCTGATCCTTGCGGCCCTTCTTCGCACAAACGGGGCAGTCGGCGATGACCGGGCATTCATCCCAGTTGATCGCATCAGGATCGCTGCCCTCGAAGACGAAGGACAGCTTCATGTCGTCCTTGATCTGGAGCGCGGCGGTGAATTCCTTGCCTTTTTTGCTGCGGAAGCCTTCCAGCGGACCGATGGAGCGCTTCTCAATCAACGTGCGAATTACGTCTTCGCTTAGCGGACGGCTGGCGACGGTCTTATAGACGCGTACTTTGCACTTGGGGTTTTTGCAGCCGTAGAACTCCTCGGTCTGCTTGTAGCCTTCGGTGCTGCCACAGACGCCACAGGTGGCCTTGAACTCAGGGTAAACCTTCTCCTTGGCGGCTTTGGAGAACTCCTTGGTTTTGTCCACGACCTGCTTGGTGACGCGGCGGATGTCCTTCATGAAGCTCTCGCGATCGAGTTCGCGGTGCTCCATCTGACGCAACTTGTATTCCCATTGGCCGGTCATTTCAGGCGAACTGAGCGTGTCGATGCCGATGGCACTGATCTGATCAATGAGAGCGAGGCCTTTCGCGGTCACATGCATGTCACGCTGCACGCGTTCGATGTAGCGGTCCATGATCAGACCTTCGATGATGGCCGCACGCGTGGCGGGCGTGCCGAGACCACGTTCGCTCATCGCTTCGGCGAGTTCTTCGTCCTCCACGAGCTTGCCCGCGCCTTCCATGATTGAAAGCAGCGTGGCTTCCGTGAAGCGCGGCGGTGGCTTGGTCTGATGTTCGTTCACTTCGACATCGAGCGTGCTGGC
>CANIZT010000187.1 GCA_947471905.1 Verrucomicrobiaceae bacterium | reverse complement strand
TCATTGGCTGGTGGGGGTATCGGCTCCGTGGCTGGATTTGATCTTAACAATCTGGCTACTGTGCCATTGGTAAATCGAAAGCCCCTAATGAGACAAAACTGTTGCATAAGCCACATAGATCGGAGCAATCAGAGCTTGCAGACAATCTCATCCTGCGGCTTCTTGACCCTCACATGACTAGTGGCCTAGCTTTAGCCGATTCCATCACTCTTGGCGGTAGAAACAGGACGGGCACCGAGCTTATCCTGGCCACCAAGAATTACGCCGTGGACAACACCGCGAAAAGCTGGTGGTGCATCCTTTCGACCGCGCTGCTGCTAGCAGCCTCAACCACAGGTGCGCTTCTGCTCAATTATCTAGCGTTCAAGATCGCCTGCAGTGTCCTTTCCGGGATGTTTCTTCTGCGCCTCTTCGTCATCTACCATGACCAGCAGCACAATGCCATCCTGCCCAAGTCGAAGCTGGCGGAATGGCTAATGCGTGGGTTTGGCATTCTGGCTCTCAGTCCCAGCAGCATCTGGCGTAGCTCGCACAATCATCATCACCATCATAACTCGAAGATCAAAGGCTCGCATATCGGTTCATTCCCGATCATGACGAAAGACCATTTCCTGAAGGCGTCGAAGTCTGCGCGCATGATTTATCTTTTCATGCGGCATCCGCTGACCATCCTGTTCGGCTACCTGACGGTGTTTCTTCATGGCATGTGCCTGCGCCCGTTTGTCTCGAAACCAAAGGAGCACCTCGACTGTCTGCTCGCCCTTCTAGTGCACGCAGGCCTTGCAGCTTTGCTGCTGGTCAAATTTGGCTGGCAGGGCTGGCTGTTGGCTCAGGTCATCCCGCATTTCATCACCTACGTGATCGGTTCCTACTTGTTCTATGCGCAGCACAACTTCCCAGACGTGTCCTTTTACGATAAGGCGGGCTGGACATACGAGCGTGCTGCTTTGGAATCCTCCAGCTACATGAAAACCAGTGGTCTCATGGCCTGGTTCACTGCCAACATCGGGTATCATCATATTCATCACCTCAATGCACGCATTCCGTTCTATCGGTTGCCGGAGGTTCTCCGCGAGATACCCGAATTGCAAAACCCGAAGGTCACCACATTGCATCCACGCGAAATCATGCGCTGCCTGCGCTTGAAAGTTTGGGATGTAGAACTGCAGCGCATGGTAGGATTGCCTAACGCAGTGCGCTGAGGGCATCGCTTTTTTGCCACTTATGTTCACTGTCGCATACCTCGCAGAGCAGATCGGTGGTGAAGTGGTTGGTGATGGAATGGTGACAATCTCTGGCATCGCTCCCGCTGCTTCCGCGCGCGCAGGCGATCTCACCTTTGCTGAAAAAGACAGCTACTTAGCCGCTGCCGAAGCCAGTGAGGCCAGCGCGATTCTTGTTCCTGCTGGTTTTCAATCTGGAACGAAGGTTCTGATCCGCGTCAAAGACGCCCGCGTTGCCATTGCGAAGGTGTTACCCTTGTTCTTTCCGCCAGAAGCACATGCAGCTGGCATTCATTCCAGTGCCGTGGTCGATCCTACTGCGATCATCGACGCCACTGCCACGGTTGGCCCGCATTGCATCATCAGTGCCGGTGTGCGCATAGGTGCGCGATCAGTCTTGTTGGGTGGCAATCATCTCGGTCGCGATACCCAGATCGGTGAGGATGTGTGCCTGCATCCTAACGTGGTGCTCTATGCGAAAACGCAGGTCGGTAATCGTGTTAACATTCATGCCGGCACTACCATCGGTTCCGATGGTTACGGCTATGTCTTTGATCAAGGTCGCCACCGTAAAATGATGCAAGTAGGCAATGTCGTCATTCACGACGATGTCGAGATCGGTTCCAATACGTCCATCGATCGCGGCGCACTCGGTTCCACCGTTATTGGGCAGGGGACCAAGATCGACAATCTCGTCCACGTTGCCCACAACGTCGTTATGGGCCGCCATTGCCTCATTATGGGCCAGGTTGGCTTTGCTGGAAGCACGCACCTTTCCGACTACGTCGCCATCGCCTCGCAATCCGGTATCGCCGGACATCTCAAACTAGGCACCCAGGCCACCATCGGTGCCAAATCGGGCGTCATGCGTGACATTCCAGCCGGTGAAACTGTGCTCGGTTATCCTGCGGCGCCTGATAAACAAGCCAAGCGTCAATGGATCGCCATGGCACAGTTGCCAGATGCCTTGCGCCGTTTGAAGGCCTTGGAAAAGCGGATGAACGGAGCGGAAACGCTCTAAGTGGGGCAGCTATTTGCCGAACAGTTTTTTGAGGCTGCCGCCGGCATCAAGCTTGGCTTCGCCGCCTTGCAGGAGCTTTTTTAGCGTGCCGCTGGCACTGGCTTTGGCCGCCTCGGTGCTGATACGACTGAGGACTTGGGCGGTTAATTCAGCGGGTGAGATGCCTGCACCGCCGGAACCTAGATTGGTCAGGCGGATGTCTGGCAGCGTCACATTAGCATTGGCTCCAGGCACGATTCCGGCGGCGTTGGCGCTCAATTTCGCACCCGTGATGATCAGTTCATCCACCTGAAGCTTGATTGATTTCTTGGGTTTGCTGTCTGCGGCAGGAGCAGGGGAACTAAAGCCATCCCTGCCAGCTACTGCGGCGCTTTGTTGCGAGGCGAAGCTCTTGGCGTTCTCGGCGATGTGCTTAAGGTTGGTGCCACCGAGTCCGGCTTCGAGATTGATCTCGGGGTCGGCGATGTGGATGTGCTTGATGACGATTTTGTCCGTGCTGACGCTGGAGGTGTCCAAGGCCACTTCCGCTTTACCAATGCGCACGGCACGCGGACTGGTGAAGCCCTTGGGGTTGCCGATCTCGAAGCCTTCAATGATGCCAATCCCGGAGAACGGCGAGAGCTTCACAGAATCCACCTTCACACTGGTCTGAACGACGGGCGGCGTGCCGGTCTCGATGCCATACTTGATCAGCCGATCGATTTGCGACCAACCATACCAAAGACCGATAGCGACGAGAATCACGAGCACGACAACGATGCGGATGAGCCATTTCATAAGGTGGCCATGTTTCCCGGCAGTCGCAGACTGTAAAGTGCCAAAACGCGGCTAAAACTTCACCGTCGCACCGAGGTTGGCACCGAAGCCTGGTTCGTTCGAGCCTGAGCCGTGATAGCGGTAGGTTTGGTTAAGTAGATTGTCGAGGGAAGCGGTGAGTATAAGATGCTCGCTGACTTGCCAGCCGCCACGCAGGGTGAGGACGAGAAAGGAGGGCGTGCCATTGGGCGGTACGCGCTGGGTATCGAGTTGATCGGAAGTATTAATGCGACCGGCTTCACCGTACGTGAGCCCGACGAGTTCGGTCCATATGCGGTTGCCGGTGTTTTGCCAGCGCACTCCACCGTAGCCGACGAGCGGCGAAATTTTGCCGAGCGGTTCGCGGCGTTTCTGCGTGGTGGTGCCGATGAACTGGTCTGCTTCACCCTCGACCCAAGCGATGTGGCCGAAGATGCTCCAATGCTTGTCAATCTGCCAGCGTGCGGCGGCTTCGAAGCCTTGCATGTAACCGTCGCCGCCGTTGGCTTTAGTGTCCTGCAACGGCACAGCGGTGGAACGACGGATGATGAGGTTATTCAGCCGCGTGTAGAAGTAGGCGATGCTGGCGGTGATGGTGTCGGTGTTGGCTTTGAGGCCGATTTCATAGGTCAGGTATTTTTCCGGCGACAGATCGGTGGCGGGGGTTTCTTTACGCCCTGACAGCGCCACGTCGAAGCGGGAGAGATCGGAGAGATTCGGCGCACGAAAGGCTTGTGAGACGCCGCCATAAATCGTGTAGCGGTCGCGGTCATCGAGATCGATCACGAAGCGTACGCTGCCGGAAAGATTGTCCCAACTGTTGGCAAACAAACTTTGCGCTTTGGTGAAGGGATCCTGAAAGCTGCCGAGATTTGCCGTAGCGTGGGTGAAACGTTCGCCGAGGAATAGATGCACACGCTCGCCAATGTCGATTGCGTCCTGGATGTGAACGCCTAGGAGACTGTATGTCGAGTTGTCTGCCACGGCACCTTGGAAGGGATTGTCCGAGGCATGGGACTGCACGAAGTCCTCATAGTAGTCGATGCCATAGACGAAGGTGCCGATGGGCGAGTCACTGGTGAACTGAAGATCGGCGCCGAGCGTGGTGAGATCGACCTTATTGTAGAATTGGACACCGGGGCCGGTGACACGGTATTGCTGCTCACCGGCCGTTTGCAGCGAGACGGTGAGGCTGGCGTTGTCGATGAAGCTGTTCAAGTCATGGCCGACGAGACGGACATATGACAGGCTGCGTTCTTGGTCGAAAAGACGCACGCGGTCTGGCACAGCGGTGCCAAAATTGGTGCCTGCAAAAGGCACTATGAAGGTGGTGGAATGCGTGCGCCACGCATCGTTCTGCCGTGCCTGCTGATGTACGGCGGTAAAGTTCCATTGGTCGTCCAGCGCCACATCAAGTCGTACATCAAGTGCCCAGTTGTCATAGCCCGTGTGCAATTGCCGCCGCCCACTCCCATCAATGACATCACCAAACTGGCTGAGCGTCACACCGGCATGCAGGCCCCACTTCTGGCCCTCACCTATGCTGGTTTCAAGATGCTCGACGTTGCTGTGCTCTGCACTGGAGTAGCGATGACTGACTAGACCATGGCTGAAGAAGCCGCCTTGAGCCTCGCTGAGATAGCCAGAGTCCTTGGTGAAGGCGTTCACCGTTCCGCCGACCGCGTCGCTGCCATAAAGCACGGAACCTTGCGACGGTAGCACCTCCACGCGGCTGAGCGCCTGCTGGTCAATCGTGTTCCAGTACTGGTTCGGGCCGTCGCGGAATGTGGAGTTGTTGAAACGGATGCCGTCGATCATCATCAGGTTGCGAAACCCAGTGAAACCGCGGATAAAAGGAGAACCTTGACCATTGGAAGTCTTTTGGATCGCTATCCCAGGTGTTTCACGCAAAGCCTCGGGAAAGGTGCGCACCAGACGTTCCGCCATCTGCTTTTGATCCAGCGTTTTGACTGCTGCGGGCACCTGGGACACCGAACTGGCGCTGCGCGTGGCGGTGATGACGACTTCGGGGATTGGTGTGCTGTTTCTTTTCAGCGGGGCATGTTCAGCAGCAAAACTAAATGTGGCGGTGACAAAGATGAAGAATAACGAGCAGGTGCGCATGGTTTGGTTCGGATTCGAAACGAACTCAAGCAGCCGAATAGCTTCTCGTCACGCTTGTCGTGCTCCCAAACTGCAGTGTGGACAGGAATACGTCCGCATCCTGCGTGCACGGTCAAAATTTGACCGTGTTGGGTGTCTGACTCAACCCTCTGTGAACTGACCGAGTGCGCGGAATTTCTGATAACGCGCTTCCAGCAGTTTAGCGGTCGGAATTTTGGTAAGTTCGGTCAGCGCGGCGAGCACGGCGTCTTTGAGCGAAAGTGCAGCGACCAAGTGGTCATTGTGCGCGCCACCGAGTGGTTCGGGAATGATGCCATCGATGATGCCTAGCTTGGACAAGTCTTGGGCGCTGAGTTTGAGCGCGGAGGCGGCTTCAGGGGCATGCTCGCGATGCTTCCAGAGGATCGCAGCACAACCTTCGGGACTAATGACGGAGTAGTACGCATTTTCCATCATGAGCACGCGGTCAGCGATGCCGATGCCGAGGGCGCCGCCGCTGCCGCCTTCACCGATGACGATGGCTATGACGGGTGTCCGCAGGGTCATCATCTCGCGCAGATTGAAGGCGATGGCTTCGGCGATATTGCGTTCTTCAGCGCCGATGCCAGGGAAGGCGCCGGGAGTGTCGATAAGGGTAATGATGGGCAGGCTGAATTTCTCTGCCATGCGCATGAGGCGTAGCGCTTTGCGGTAACCTTCAGGGTGGGCGCTGCCGAAGTTGCGCAGGAGGTTTTCCTTGGTGTCACGACCTTTCTGGTGACCGAGAATAGCCACGCGCTGACCACCGATGGTGGCAAAGCCTGCGGGCATGGCGTTATCGTCGCCAATGTGGCGGTCGCCGTGCAGTTCCACGAATTCGTCGCAGATGTGCTTCACGTAATCCAACATGAAGGGACGGGCGATGTGGCGGGAAATCTGTACGCGCTGCCACGGAGAGAGGTTCGCGTGGATGTCACGCTGCAGAGTGTCCAGTTTGGACTCCTGATCGGCGATCTGAGCAGCGAGTTTGTCGCTGGGTTTCGCAGCGAGCTTTTTCTGCATCTCTTCGATTTCTTCGCGGAGTTTGACGATAGGTTTTTCGAATTCCAAAACTTGTTTCATGGCGGTCAGGAAAGGGGTGGGAGGTGGTTAACGCACAAGGCTCAACTTTGACCCTTTACGCACGAGCGCAAAGAGTTCTTCGATGTCTTCGCGGGCGAGAAAGATACCGGTCTCGGCGGCTGCGGCCGGGGCTGGAGGCGGAGTGGCGGCTGGAGAGGAGCCTTTCTTGGCAGGTGCAGCCTTAGCTTCCTCTACGGGCAAGGCGCGAGCAACGGGTGGTGTGCTGATGACGATACCGGACTTCGTGCCAGCGATCCATTTCTCGGCGTCTAGATAATGCGGGTCGGTCGAACTCGTGGCTTTCCCATCATAAACGGCATTTTTGCCAGCGATCTCCATTTGCACCGGCAACCGCGTGCCGGCTGGCAGGCGAATGTCTTTAGCATCATAGACTTTGAACAAGTACTCTTTGTCACCCACGTTGCGCAGCAACATGACCTGCTTTTTGGACACGCTGACGCCGAGATTGAACTCCATCGGGATGAGCGTGAGGTGGTCGCCCGGCTGGAGCATGGGACTCATCAGGCCGTTCATGCGGATGATGGAGTCGATGGTGGTGTTGTGTGCTCCCGCAATGCCCAGAAGTGAATTGCCCGGCTGCACGATGTAATCCTTCTTGCCAGCCATGTTGTTAGGCGAGTAGAGCCGGTCGAGATTGATCTCGCCGATGATGCGCATGGCCTCGGAGCTGGCTGAAGAGTCGGGAAATTGCTGGCGCAGTTTGATGAGCGCATCGCGTCCTTCCTCGCTCTTGCCAGCACGGATAAGATCAACTGCGGCTTCGAAACGCTTCAAGCCTGGATCGATCCGCGGCCGGTCCTTGCCCTTCATCGCGGCGATGTCGTTTTCGAGTTGGTTTTCCTTCAGCAGCACATTGGTGTAAAACCACCAACCGACGGACAAACTCCCGGCCACCAGACCGATGGTGATGAGAAAAACGAGAATCTTGAGCTGTGCCTTGGCCATCGTTGTAGCAAAATGCGCGCTCAGCCGAGCAGGCCGCGCCGTTTGAAATCGAACAGGTTGATATTCTGGGACTTCTCAATCATCTCAACGGTGAATTTGAGGAGGCAGATTTCCCAAGTGTCGTCCACGCCTTGAATCACCGCACGCATAGGATTGCCGGTGGTGCGGATGTTGCCGAGCAGTTTGCCACAGACCTCTTCCATGGACTCATGCACAATCTGCTCGGTAATGTCACCTTTACGGAATTTGAAGCCGTATTTCAGAATCGCCAACTTGTGCAGGTTATCTTTGAGGAAATCGCCAAACGCAGCCACCTCCGGACCGAAGCCCTCGAAATCAAAGTTGCCGGGCATTTCCGGGCGCAGAATCAACGGTTTCTCTGCCTCAATACGGCCTTCACGCACTCGCACGGCGCCCACAGTGTCCATGAGTTCGGTGACGATCTGAAATTCAAACTGCGTACTGCCAAAAGTGTCTATGCGACGGTCGGGTTCGTGCAGCACTTGGGTGTTTTCCAAGGCGTATTGAATGTCGAACTCGGTGGGCATGTTTTTTGGGGTGACGGAGAGTAGGCTGCTTGCGTGCTGGAGCCAGTGATTTCTTGGAGTGAGGCTGGAGGAAGTCTGGGCGGTCATTTTCTTGTCGCTGGCAAGGCAAACCAGTTCCAAAATCCAAGCATGTCATCTGGCCATCTTCTTGTCCTCGGCGGCAGCATCATGTGGATGCTGCTTTGCATGCGTTTCTGGTATGCAATCGACCGGGAGCACACTTGGCAGCGGCGGTTTATTGCCATCGGGGCTGGGGTGGGTGGCGGCTTGATCTATTTAATCGGCACCATGATGCTGGAGATGCTCAAAGAGATCGCACCGCCTGAGTCGCCGGGCGGTGTAGAAATTCGGGTGTCAGCACCGCCACCGCAGGTCGAAGATCCGAAGAAAACCAAGCCGTAAGCGCGGCTTCACTCCACGTCACCAAAGCCTGACGAGACCAGTTCGACGAGATCGGCCACCGCCGCCTCGGCATCGTTGCCGTCAGCGATTATTTTGATCGTTTCACCACGTCCGGCGGCCAGCATCATGAGACCCATGATGCTCTTGCCGTTCACCGGTTCGTCGTCCTTCTCCACCCACACGTCGCATTGGTATTTGCTGGCGCGTTTCACGAACTGCGCGGCTGGGCGCGCATGCATGCCCATCTTGTTGCGGATCGTGAGTTCTTTTTCAATGCTCATGGGAGGTCGGGTGCCTTACATTTAACCTAATTGGTCATCCGT
>CANIZT010000186.1 GCA_947471905.1 Verrucomicrobiaceae bacterium | reverse complement strand
TCCATTCGTGTTCATGGCATCCGTGGTCCGGGAGGCCAGATGCCGGTGTTTTTTGAGATGAGCGAGGACCTCAGGCAGGTCGTAGCGCACCACCGCGCCGAGCATCACATGGGGCAGGCCAGCTTTGCGCAGGTTGATGAGGTGGCGGAGACTGATGTGGAGCAGGTCAGCCAGTTCCTGCTCAGTCAGCCAGCGAACAGTAAGGGTAGGTGCATGTGAGTTCATGCTCACGACCGCAGTGTCAACTCAGTGAGGGCAGGCACACCTCGTTGCGCAACGAGGATGCGCTTCCAACCTGCATGCTGCACCTTGTGATCTCGGCATCCATGACATGCTAAAGCCCGCCCCTTCACCAGTTCAAAGCGGCAGCAAAAATTGATCGCGTGTGGGTGGAACTAGGGTGGAAAGACCGATCCCGAGTAACCTCAACGGACGCTTCACCAGTTGATTCTTGGCTAGGAGGAAGCAGGCCAGGTGGTAAATCTCAACCGCGGTCGTGGCAGGTTCTTGAAGACGGATTTGGCGGGTGAACGTGGTGAAATCGCTATACCTTACCTTCACTTGCACCGTGAGGGCTGCGACACCTTCAGCATCGAGCGTTTGGGCTACATCTGCCGCCATTTCCTTGAGAGCCGCACGCAAGGTTGGCCGATGATCTGTGTCGGTTAAAAAAGTGGTTTCGGCACTGATGCTCTTTCGCTCATCACTCAGATCCACCGGCCGATCATCAATTCCCAAGGCACGTTGTTTCAGTGTGCCGGCAAATGAACCAACAACGGGTTCAAGATCGAGGTCGGTGTTTTGCAGATCACCGATGGTTTGAATTCCTTTGGCCTGGAGTGCTTGAGCTGTGACTGGTCCGACGCCGTGAATTGCTCCGACCGGCAGAGATTTCAAGAACTCCACCTTTTCCTCGTCACGAATGACCGTCAGTCCATCCGGTTTCTGAAAACCACTCCCCAGCTTCGCAAGGAACTTGTTGCAGCTCACACCGATGCTTGATGTGAGTCCCCTTTCTTCTTTGATGCGTCGTTTGATCTCGCGAGCCAACGCTACTGCATCCCCCATTTCACTGACGTCCAGGTATGCTTCATCCACTGACATCCGTTCGACCAGTGGCGTAATGCTCCGCAGGATGTCCATGATGAGAGCGGATTCAGCGCGGTAAACCTCCATCCGGGGACGAACAAAAATGCCATGCGGACAGAGCTTTGCAGCGGTTCGTGAAGGCATGGCAGACCGGACCTTGAACTTCCTGGCCTCATAGCTGGCAGCACACACCACTCCCCTTTGATTTGGCGGAGAACCCACGATCACTGGCTTCCCTCGATATGATGGTTCGTCGCGCTGCTCAATGGAGGCAAAGAAGGCATCCATATCGACATGGAGAATGGTCCGGGGCATGGCTTTATTTCAGCACGCTCACCTTCACGCCCATCGCCTCAAGCAGCACCTTGCCCCTCTGCCGTGTTTTCTCATCGGCGGGTTTGGGCGGCAGCAGTCCGGCAAACCGGCCTTCAAAGCTGTCAGCGGGCATGTCTTCGGCATCACCCAGGTTCCAGAATTTGCCGTTATCGAGCCGGTGAATGGGCAGGAGGTGGGTGATGTTGCCCTGCGGAGATTGGCCGATCAGAACCACCACTTCTTCGCGGTCGTAGGATTCTGATGGCGGTGTCACCGTGTCCAACGGTTCCCCCACCTTCGCCTTGGTGATCCAGGATTCCAAAATCAGGACCACAGCCGAAGCCGCATATGATCCCGTGACCAGCCGGACCATATTGGCGAAATCATCCTTGTCTCCGGTATCGCTCATCTCGTCCGGGCAAAAGAGGATGATGCCCTTATCTGTCGAAGCCAGCATGATCGGAACCAGAAAGCCGCTCTGCTTCATGGTTAAGCGGGCGGCTTCGGTGATAAGCGATTTGAGAGGCATTGTGTTCACTCTTTGATTGCCGCACATTGCGCGGCTTTTCAATCTGCGACATCATCGACTCCACCATGCCCCGCTGGATCTACAATCGCCCACCTGAGAAATGCCAGCACAACGAGATTCTCTTCGCGCAGGCCTTGAACGAGCTGCTGCCTGACACTTGGATCGTGCGCTGGGGCTACTGGTATGAGGACGAGAATGGCACCTTGCGTGAGGGAGATTTCCTGGTGCTCGGTCCACTCGGCTGGCACGCCATTCTGGAGGTGCAATCTTCCAGCATAACAAAGCCAACCATTGGATTGTTGAAATACTTTTGAACGCTAAGACAAGAGTTGGCGGCGGTACACAAACCGCCGCCAACCCAACAGCTCAATACAAGCAGATGCCTATCTGAGATATTTTAATAATCATGTTCTCCAACCAGAACTGCAAACAAAGCCTTGGGTTAACACACTAGAGGAGTGTGTTTTCTTAGCTTGCAGTGGGTTATTATGAGTGGCTTCAGAGGCTTTGATTTGTTCGAACTAAAATGCGGTAATGAATAACTCACCCCGCTCTGCCACGGACAGTTTCCCGCTTTCATTTCGTCATACTCTCTGAAATGCTCAAGCGGTGTTTTAGTCGCTCCTAACAATTCGCAGTGGCAACCGACAGCCACATTCTTGGGGGACACCAGCAACATTGATAATTTCGTTGACGCATGAAACTGCTGCAAGCCAGTCAATACGTAGTAACCCAAATTTGAAATAGCCGCCTCAGTTTGCTATTGGAAGTTTGGATCGTGATCAGTCCCCCTTCCATTTCACCCTTTGCTGAAACTCGACCACTGGGTCAAATGCATACCAGCACCTCGGATAACGGAGCTCGACTGGACATTCCTGGTTTGGAAGATGCTTGCGGGTTGCTGGGAGGCAAACATGCCTGGTTGACGCGACATACCGGCGACAGCTGCCAACTTGTTAATGTTTTCGGTTCCGCCATGGAGATCGATTCCTCGCTGCATGCTCTTCTCATGCATTCAGCACAAAACTCACACGAAAGGCCTGTGGTTGTGATGAGCTGGAGAGAAGACAGCATCATGTGTGCTAGCCTTTCGACGCAGCGGGAAGCGGATGGCTGCACCTACATACTCAGCATGCTGTTTGACGGTCGGTTTGAACTGACTTCGTCTCTGGCGGGCTTCGTAGACGGCCTGCGCTGCAGCATTCAAGCGCTGATCAGTTGGCAGCTTTCCAAACAAAAGCTGGAGACCATTCAAGCATCGTGTATGCAGCCCCTTTCCTGCGCCTGTTGCCAACGAATTCGTTCTTCTGAAAATGGCTGGCTGCAATGGGATGATCTGCGGTATCCGCAAAGCGGTCGTGGCACTTCGCACACCTACTGCGAGGAATGCACGCTAGCTATTTACGGCAAGGTGCTGTAGGGTGGAACTTGAAGGTTTCGTCTATACCAACCCTTGTGTCCCTCCCCCCACGAAAATTAGTCCAACGAACTGCTCTCGTCGAGGATGACGCGGTTTACCGCAACTATCTTACCGGCCTGCTGAAGAGCACACCTGAAGTCGCTCTCGTACATGCCTGGGAAAGCGCCGAGGCCATGCTGGCGGACACTCGTTTACTCATGGTGGAACTGCTCTTCATCGACCTGGAACTTCCCGGCATCAACGGGCTGGAATTAATCTCCCGTCTCAACAGGCTCCAAAATCCCCCGCGCTGCGTGGTGCTCACTTCGTCCCTGGAGGCGGAGCATGTGTTTGCCGCCATACGTAACGGTGCCTCCGGCTACCTGGTCAAAACTCCGGATCCTCAGGTATTTCTGGGAAACCTGAGGCAAGTGATCGAGGACGGCGTGAGCCTGAGTCCCTTCATTGCACGAATGCTCATCGACGAATTCCGTCATTCACCGCCTCAGCCTGGAGGCCGGCATCTGGCGCTGAAAAACCTCACCGCGCGCGAACGCGAGGTGCTGGACAGCATGGCCAAGCATGGCAGCGCTAAGGGCATGGCAGCAGCGCTGGGCCTGAGCCACGAGACCGTGCGTGTGCACATGAAAAAAATCTATCAGAAGCTGCACGTGAATTCGAAATCTGAGGCTCTAGCGGTGCTGGCGCAGGAGACCCAGAGCTGACTCAGCCTGTGGAAGCGGTCCGTTGAAGCGCCGCAGCAGCGTGTTTCAAGTGTGCGCTGATTTCTTCAAGCAGGGCCGCAGAGACGCTCTGTTCATGGCGCACAGCCGTCTCCAAAAACGTGCAGGAGTCCATGAGCCCACGCAGGCCAAAAATGGAACTCGCTCCACGCAGGGCATGGGCCTCCTTGCGCGCTTTCTCGGGCTGGCCGTTCTTAAGGGCCGCCATGAGCCGCTGCTGGCGGCCCGATGCCTCCTCCAGCCAGATGTCCGCCAACGCACGCGCTTCCGCCTCACCAATAAGTGCGGTCAATGCAGCCAGCGGATCTGCCACGGGCGCCAGCGTCGTCTTCCCAACAGTGCCATCTTTCGAACCTTCATTCTGCGCGATTTCGACCAGCAAGCGCTCCAGAGACTCGGCACCAAAGGGTTTGGACAAGTACTCGTCCATTCCTGCGGCGATGCAGCGCCCTCGTTCCTCAGGCAGTGCGCTCGCCGTCATGGCGATGATTTTGCAGCGTCCCGGTGCCTGTTTTTTGCCCTGCCGGGCCTCCCACTGGCGGATTTTTCGAGTGGCGGCATGACCGTCCATAATCGGCATCTGGCAGTCCATGAGCACCGCATCGAAAGGCTGCTTTTTGAATGCCTCCACGGCCTCCTTGCCATCGCTGGCCACCACCACTTTGCATCCTAGATTATCCAGCAGCAAGCAGGCTAGACGTGCATTGATGCGGTTGTCCTCCGCCACCAATACATTGAGCCCCAACGCCAACCGGTGAGGTGAGCCAGTTGTGTGTTCCGCTGGTGCAGCCACTGGCCAGACTGCTTGCCGGAGGGCTTGGCGGTGCAATGGCAGCGTGACCGTTTGAGCATTTACGAGCGCTGCGTTGTCAGCGTGGATTCCCGAACCGATGAGAACCACCTGCAGCAGATCCAAGCCTGCATCCTTTGACCTCGGCGCTGCCCCTTTTCTCGTCAGAGGAATCCAGGCAGCGTCCACCACCAGCACATCCGCCGCCGCACGGCTCGCGGCCAGATGCTTGCCGACCTGCGAACGTTTCAATTCGTGAAACTCTACGCCAGGCGCGGCCAGCGCGGTGCGGATGCTTTCCCGCACGCGTGGTGATGAGTGAGCAATCCACACCTGCTTAAGCTTTGGTTGCAACTTTGGATGCTGATCAGGCGCTGCATGCAGCGGCACGCGGAACCAGAACTGCGAGCCATGCCCGGCCTCGCTCTCCACACCGATGCTTCCGCTCATTGCGTCCACCAGCTTCTTGCAAATGGCCAGCCCGAGGCCCGTGCCGCCAAAGCGGCGTGACTGGGAGCTGTCCACCTGGCTGAAAGGTTTGAACAAGCGTTCATGCGCTGCGTCTGGTAAGCCTATGCCTGAGTCCTCCACAAGAAACTCGATCTGCTCGCCCACCCCCGAAACACGCAATGTCACATACCCTTTGTCTGTAAACTTGACCGCGTTGCCTGCGAGATTTAGCAACACTTGGCGAAGACGGCCCGCGTCTCCATGAATTACCTCCGGAAGTCCGGGGGCAAGGATGGTGGTCAATTCCAGCCCCTTTGAGGAAGCCTCATGGTGAAGTAGATCCGCCACCCCCTCGACCAGTTCGTCCAGCGCCACCGGTTGCTCGACCAGTTCGATCTGCCCAGCCTCGATCTTCGCGAAGTTGAGGATGTCGTCGATGATTTTTATCAGCGCTCCGCCGCTATGCTGAACAGCATCCACCATCTCCGACTGTCTTGCATCCAGCTGGCTCGTCTTCAGCAGTCCGGTCATGCCAATGACACCGTTCATGGGCGTGCGGATTTCATGGCTCATCATCGCCAGGAATTCGCTCTTCGCGCGGCTGGCCGCCTCCGCCTTGTCACGCGCGGCACGCAGTTCCTCCTCGATCTGTCGGCGGCGCTCATCTTCGCGCCTCGCCACGATCATGCTGTTCACTGCGGCGAGAAAAGGATCCAGCTCCCTGAGCCCGTCCTTGTCATATCCATCCGGGCGATTGGCCAGACCAATGAGCCCCACCATCTCCAGCCCGTTGTAAACCGGCAGCCCAAGGAACGTGTGAATGGGGGGATACCCTGGTGGAAGCCCACCTCGGCGTGGATCGCCCGCTGCATCATTGGCGATCACCACATCCTTGGTGACCAACGCCGCTCCGAAAAGCGACTTCAGATTGCGAAACTCAAGCCCCTGCGGACTCATAGACTGGATGTATTGCCAAAATTCGTCATTCAAAGAAATGTCCGTCATCGAATAGAAGCGGAGATAAGGCTGGTCCTGCTCATCCTTCAACACTTCGGCAATGAAGCCAAAGCCGCTGTGGGTGTGCCGCACGACGACATCCAGCAGCTCGGTGAATACAGCCCCCATCTCCGTGGTGCCGATGAAGTGCTCCTGCGCCGTACGAACGCCATTGAGCAGCTCAGCACGCCGCTTCGCCGCCTCCTCGGACTGGTTGCGGATATGGATGTCCATCTGCGTGCCGATCATCCGCTCCGGTTTACCTTCTTTGGTGAAGGAAACGATGCGCCCGACATCCTGCACCCATTTCCATGAGCCGTCTTTGCAAAGCAGACGGTGCTCGCAAAGATAGTCCGGCGTCTCGCCGCCGAGGCACTTGTTCATCGCGTCCATCACAAACGGCAGGTCGTCCGGATGCACCCGCGAAGCCCAGCTGTCCACGTGCTGCGGCCATTCGCCCGGCTCATAGCCCAGCATCTGCTGAAGATGGTCTGTGTAGAGGACATAGCCGCTGATGATGTTCCAGTCCCAGACCCCCAGACCGTTGTTTTGCAGCGCAAAGTGCCAGCGCTCCTCAGTTTGCTGCAGTGTGCGCTGGGTCTCCACCAGCTCAGTAATGTCCAGCACAGTGCCGAGAATTTCGCGCACTTTGCCACTTGCGTCCAGGCTGGCTTCCGCGCTGCTACGGAGGTGGCGCAGTTCACTGTCTGGGCGGATGATGCGGTAGGTGATCGTCATCGGCTCTCCCGTTTTCGCCACGGAATCAATGAATTGCGTCACGGCATCAAAATCGTCGGGATGAATCGCGCGCCGGCAAAACTCCAAGTCCACCTCCACTGAGCCGGGCTCGTGTCCGTAAATGCGGTACTTCTCATCTGACCAGCGCACCGCGCCGCTGGCGAGGTCCAGCGTCCAGTTGCCCAGATGGGAAATACGCTGGGCCTGCTTGTACGCATCCTCAGTCTGAACCTTGTCCGTCACATCCTGCATCGTTCCGACCAGGCGGAGGGGTACGTTCTCGGCATCCAGCTCTGCTGCGGCAAGTGTGTGTACATGCCGTATCTCACCGCTCTGCCTTGTCACGCGGTAGCTGACCTCCTGGCTCTCTCCCGTGCGTGCCACGGACTCCAACACCTCTAAAAAGCGCGGCAGATCCTCCGCCTTCACACAGTTCCTCACGTGTTCCAGCGTGGGCACAAAGCTCTGCGGCTCAAAGCCGTAGATGCGAAATTTCTCATCCGACCATGAGAGCGCATTGGTGCGCAGATCCCATTCCCAAGTGCCCAGGTGGGCCAGCCGCTGGCCTTCATTCATGGCACGTTCGCTTTTGCGCAAGTCCTCTTCCGCCTCCAGTCGCTTCATCAGCAGGCCCAGCTGTCGGCCAATTTGGTTGAGCGCCCCAAGAAGATCCGGATCTGGAGCATCCAAGTGCAGGCTGAAAAACTCCAGCACCCCACGCACCTGGCCATCCACATGCACAGGAAAGGCTACCGCTGCTGTGATGCCGCACACTGCGGCGGCATCGCGGCGTGGGAAATTCTCATCCTTGCGCACATCGGTGATCCAATGACTCGTGCGCGCTTCCCAGACTCTGCCAGGCAGCCCCCGCCCTGGGGCAAAGTAGTGCTCCCGCGAAGCCTGTATAAACGGCTCCATTTGCGCCCCCTCTGACTGCCACATATGGGCCGTTTGCAGCACTTCCCCGCTACTTACTGGGACCCACCACGCACCCACGGTCGCCTGCAACTGCCGCCCCAAAGCCGCAAGCATCATGGGGATCAGCCCGGCCAGTTTGACCCCACTGGCAATCACCTTGGCTGCCGCCGCCTCCAACTGGCGCCGCATTTCATTGCGCTTCGCACCTGACACATCCGCCTCGATCGCCATGAAGTGCGTCACATTGCCGTATTCATCTTTGATCGGCTGCACCTCGATGTCCACCCAGTAGGGCGTGCCATCCTTGCGGTAGTTCAAGATCTCTGTGTGAAAGCCCTCACCAGCGCTGAGCCTGCGCCCCATTTCACTGGCCACCTGCGGGTCAGTCAGAGGTCCTTGCAGCAATGATCCGGGCTTATGTCCGCGCACCTCATTGAGCGTCCAGCCCGTCATGCGTTCAAAGGCTTCGTTCACCCATTCAATGAGGCCTGCATGATTGGCCAGGATCACCGCATTGTCCGTGCGCTCCGCCACCATCGC
>CANIZT010000185.1 GCA_947471905.1 Verrucomicrobiaceae bacterium | reverse complement strand
TTGGGGTTCTTGAGTTTGACCAGGTGATGGAGTTGTACGCCGTTCTCATTGCGGCCCGTGTTGTGACGGTAAAGTACGGCGTAGCTGCTGGTCTGGATCTCAGTGGTGTGCGCGACCTTTTCCGCGTTGGGAGTTGAGGCGCTGGTCTTGTAGTCGATGATCTGTCCCTGCTGGACCAAATCAAGGATACCGATCAGGCGGGGCAAGCCGTGCTCACGCAGGTCGGCTTCGATGGACACTTCCACGGCGTCAGGTTTGACCTCTGCCGGAACATGGTGCTCCCGCAGGTAGGTGTCGCACAAACGCCAGCCGGTGGTCTTGTCGGTTTCTTCTTCACCGGGTTCCCATGAGACGGGACCTTCGGTGGTGTCCGCCCACGCGTTGAGGTAAGTCGCGTGGACTTCCTTCAGGGTGAGCGGCTGCTGCAGCCAGCGTGCCTTGTTCCATGCCTTCAGGACGGCATGCACCGCACTGCCAAGATGGAGTGAAGCTGTTTTAGGCTTTTGCAGTTTGAGCACGTAGCGGAAGTAAAACTTCAGCCGGCATTGCAGGAACAGTGACAGCCGAGAAGCTGACACGGTGTCCTGCAATGCACGGATGATGTCCTGCTCGCTGCGCTCGGTGGGTGGGGGAGCTTCAGCGACGGTGTTCATGCGGCTTGCTGGTTGATGGGTTCGGACGGCTGCCAGCGGGTCTGGCGTGTGGCGGGTTTACCAGCCTTGACCAGCAGGTCGTCGATGAGCTGGGAAGCCTGCATCTTGTTGAGCTGCTTCACGCCAGTGCCGAAGAGCTGTTCTGACAGATCTTCGACTTCCTGTTTGGTGATGTTGGCGTTCTCGCTGACGATGCGCAGGATAAACCCGCGCTGGCCATCGGTGCAGTTCCAGCGATCCGTGATGGGCGATGGAGCAGAACGATTGTTGCCATTAACCGGGTAGGTGCGTCCATTTGTCTGGGGCGCAGCATGCCCGTTGCCGTTGGTATTGACCGTCGGAATGTAACCGGGGTGCTGAATTTCCTGATCGACTGAGTGCTGCAGAAGTTGGTAAAGCTTCTGCACTTCGGCTTCGACCTGGGTGATGTCGCTGAGTTCGACTTCAACCGAGGCGCTGAAGCTGTGGCTGCTGTAATGGGGCAGCCCGAGTTTTTTGCTGTAGTTGGCGCTGAGTTTGATAGCCATGATGATGTGTCTCCTTGGTGGATGTGTGTGTTTGAGTGGTGGTGGATTGCGGTGGTGAAGCAGCCGCCACGACGCCCGCCAACAAAACACCCGGCCCTCGTGCGAGAGACCGGGTGTGATGGAGACGAGAATGCCGTGGCAGCGTGGTGCGGCTAGCCGTTGGTGGCTGCCTCTTGAGTGCGGCCCTGCGCCGGGACGCTCAACTGCTTGGCGGCGATGCTCCAGCCCTCCGTGTCACGCAGACAGGAGGTAAGGAGATCGTTAACCAGTGTAGTCATGGGCCGACGTAACCGCCGGCCTTCATGATACAGTGCGCAGATGATGACCCGGTCGATGCAGGGCGAATAATGCGTTCGCCGTGGCATGGTGGGTGAATGAGAGAGCCGAGGATAAGTCCCCGGTCGCTCAAGTATTTATAACGCGGATGCAGGGGGAATTGCAGACTGCGAAAAAACACATGGCTGTCCCTTGCCATCCAGACGCAGCTATGACCTGAAACCGTTCATCCATGCACACATATCCGCCGCTGAATCGTGCTTATCAAACCATACGGGCGAAGCGTCATTGTTGAACGCCACGCCGCAACGAGGCGCAAAAAAATGTCTGAGGTCAGAATAATCGGAACTCACATGCCCGCAGAATTCAGCAGCACAGCGCCGAAATAACCACCCTGACAAGCCTTGAAACAAAGGGACACGGAGGGCCTGACGTTGTTACCTACCGTTGTTACCAAGGCTATTTTTAACCATCTCTGGCGTCGTAACTCCTTCAGTTAGAAGGAGTGGAGGCGAGGGCGGGAATTGAACCCGCGCATACCGGTTTTGCAGACCAGTGCATTACCACTTTGCTACCTCGCCGTGCTCTAAAGCGGGCGGAGAGTAGGCGGTGGCCCATCCCCTGTCAACCACCGTGCCGCTGGCGGATTTCTGCGATAGCCCACTGTGCATGCTCAGCAATCAGCGGATGAGGATCAGCACTGGCGACTTCGAGCGCCGGCAGATCATCGAGATTACCGACGTTGCCAAGGGCGACGCACACATTTCGCAGAAACGCGGGACGTTTGATGCGCTTGATGGGGGATTTGGCAAAGAGGGTGCGGAATTCGTCATCAGTGAGCGAGAGGAAGTCGCGCAAGGACTTGGTGAAGACGGTTTCGCGGGCCTGAAACGCAGCTTCACGGGATTCCTGCGCGTGGCGGTTCCAGGGGCAGGCGTCAAGGCAGGCGTCGCAGCCATAGATGCGATCACCGATGGCATGACGAAACTCAAGTGGGATGCTGCCTTTGCTTTCGATGGTGAGGTAAGAGATGCAGCGGCGTGCATCCATGCGCTGCGGCGCGGTGATGGCCTGAGTGGGACAGGCGTCGATGCAGCGGGTGCATTTGCCGCACATGTCTTTGGCAGGTGTGTCAGCGGGCAGGTCGAGTGTGGTCAATATATCGGCGAGGAAGAACCAGGTGCCGAGTTTGCGATGAATCTGCATCGTGCTTTTGCCGCCCCAGCCGAGTCCGGCTTCGCTGGCGAAGTCACGCTCTAAAACGGGGCCGGTATCGACGTAGCGCCGCTGTGTGCCGCCGTGAGTGATGAGAAAGTCATCGAGTTCACGGAGCTTTTTCTCGATCAGGTCGTGGTAGTCGTCGTTCCACGCGTAGCGAGCAATGCGGTAATCGTTTTGCGGGCCAGTGCCTTGAAAATAGTTTAGCGCGAGCACGATGACGCTCTGGGCACCGGGCAAAACGATGCGGGGATCGGTGCGGCGCTCGGTATTGCGGGCCATCCAAGCCATGTCACCATATTTGCCTTCAGCGATCCATTGTTCAAACAACTCACGGTGCGCGGCGGGCTGTGCGGGCGCGATGCGGCAGTCGTCAAAGCCGAGCGAGCGGGCTTTGGCGATAAGTGCGGTTTTGATCTCGGCGGGCGACACAGGAAAATGACGAAATCAGAATGACAAATCTCCCCAGGGGAAAGCGCGTGTTACTTTGAGCCTGCGGGTGTCAGCACAAGGATCTGCTTGTCGATCACGTCGAAGGAATCAGCGAGTTGGCGCAGGCGTTCGACATGCGTGGATTGCTCACGCTGCACATGCGCGGCGTCGGCCTGCGCGGGGTTCAGGGTATCGAGGAACTTGGCGAAAATATGAGTGACATCCTCGGTGACCTGTTTGGATAACAGATCCCGCAGTGTGACGGATGACTCTTCGAGTTTGTCGAAGATGGCGTTGCGGGCGTTGCTCAGTCGGACTTGGGTGAGCAGATAAACCACGGCAAGGAGCAGCACCCCGGCACCAGCGGCGATTCCGGCGCTCATGATGCCGTCAAGCCAGCCGCATAGTGCACTGATGATGACGACTGGCAGAATAAGACGCGGCAGCCAGCGTGCCGTTCGGCGCGCATGTTCAAGGCCGGGCTCGATATCTTCGTCGAGTTTTAAGCCGATGACGAAACGGCGAAGGGCAGAATCCACGCGAGTGCCAAAACGTCGGCGCAGTTCGCTCTCCTCCTCATCGTAATCATGTACAGGTAGCGGCACATCCATTGGAAATAAAATGCCACGGCCCTGTGCATACATGAACCGCTCGAATTGATGCACATCTTGTTCGAGCACGAGGCTGACCTGCCGCCAGCGATCGCCGGTGCGATGCTGCAGTTCTTGAAACAAACGATGGTCCAGGCTCTGCGGCCGCTCGCCATTGGCCTCTTCTTCCTCACGCGCTGAGTTGCGCTGAAAGGCACGCCGCGTTGCCAGTGCATCGTGTGCGAGCCCTGCTAAGCGCATGACGGACTCATGGTAGTCACGTTCGGTGGCATCGAGCGCCGGAAGGATTTTTTTCAACGTGCGGTCCACCTGGAGTTCGCGCTCCGTTTGCAATTCCTGCAGCACGGCCGCCTTGCGCTGCACATTGCGCAGGCCGGTGACGTAACGCTCGCGCATTTGGTCGAGAATCTGCCGTGCCAAGCGCATGGTGCTGGCCAGCTTGTTCAAGCGCGCGGCGTTGTGCCGTACAAGGCTGGAGATGTGCGCCTCCAGCGCATGAAAGCCGCTATCCTCCAGCAAGCGCTCACGATCGATGCCGGAACTGCGGGCGAGGAAGGCTTTTTTGGCCGAAACGGCGAAGAGTGGGAAATCACGGCCAAAGCGCTGCCGTGTGAGCTGCCCCATGTAGTCGGTGATGACCTGGATTTCCTCCGGACTGCGAAGATCGCTTTGTTGAAGCAGGAACACCACGTGACGCATCCATTCGCGGTGTACTTTTTCCAAAAATTGCCACGCGGAGGCACCCCACGGATTCATCGCGGAGAACACAAAGATCACCAAGTCGGCGATGGGCACGAAGCGTTCGGTGATCTGCTGGTGCTCGTTCTCGATGGAGTTTGTTCCGGGCGTATCGACGATGTGGAAGTCGCGCAGGAAATCGACGGGGGCGTAAACTTCATCCAGCGTGGGCGTCACAGGCACGATGCTGAGCTCCGGGCCGTGTCTGAAGAAGAGAATTTTGCCCGTCGTGGGCATGACGCCGGTGCGTGAGAAGTCCTGGCCAAAGAGCGCATTGAGGAAAGTCGATTTTCCCACGTTCACCTCGCCCACGACGACGAATACAAACGGTTCCTTCAGGCTGGCGATGAGATTGTCGATGATAGCGGCAGATTCGGCATCGCCACCGGATTCACGCAGCGCTGCGGCGAGAGCCAGCAGGTCTGTGCCAATGCGTGAACGCAGTTCGAAATAGTCGTCGCCAATCATGAGGGTGGCCCAAAGTGTCGCGTGGCTTCCTCATCGCAACCGTCGAGCACAGGTTTCCTCCGCATGCTGCTTGCTGCCGCCGTGAACCGCTCCTAAAGAACGCGGCCTTGACCGATCTGCCGCCAACCAGCGAATCCGTACCCGCGAAACCCACGCCGTGGTGGCTGTGGCCGCATGTGCTGAGCCTGGAGGCACCGTTGGTAGCCGTGCTGTGGCAGCGTGCGCTGGCACATGCGCACGGCATCCGGCTCACGCCACTGCTCGATGTGGGTCTCGCGCTTGCCTGCTGGCTGATTTATGTGATCGACCGCACGATGGACACGTTTGGAGCCAAGAACGTCGGGGAACTCGATACGCGGCATGCCTTTTATCATCGCCACCGCCGTGTCTTGATGCTGGGCGTGATTCCGCCGGCGTTGACGCTGCAGGCGTGGATGGCGTTTTATGTAATTCCCGAAGGCGTGCTGTGGCAGGCGGTCGGGTTGTCATTGTTGGTCGCGTTGTATCTCGCCTCGTGGTCGGCGCAGGGCAGCCGCATCTCGCGGGATGTGTTCATCGCCATCGCCGGACTGGGTGGCATCATGCTCATCTCGCACATGCCCTTGCCCGCAGGATTTCGATTTACCCTGAGTTTGCTGGTGCTTTCCGTGATGGTGCTGTCATTTCTGCGGCAATTGGACATTCGCCTGGGGCAGTTATTGCCGAAGGAAATGACTGCCGCCCTGCTTTTCGCCATGGGCTGCACCACCAGCACGCGCTTCCTCTCCATGCCGGAAACGATTTATGAGCCCATCCTGGAAGCATTGCTGCTGGCGCTGCTCTTTGCCTGCAATCTACATGGCATCTCCACGCGTGAGCGTAACAACACAGCTGGACACACGGCGCTTGTGGTTGGCACCTTGTTGTTCACCCTGGCGGTGCTGTGGCTGATCGAGTTCGGCGTGCTGGAGCATGTTTTGCGTGGTCCGGCGCAGGCAGTGCTGGGTGCTCTTGTGCTGCACACGCTGGCGCAGCGCGCCGGAAAGCATGTTTCGGTGGATGCGCACCGCGTGCTCGTGGATCTCGCGTTGATTCTGCCCCTGCCGCTTGCCTGGCTATGAGTTGCGCAAAATCCTACTGCGACCACGTTTGTCAAATACCATGAAAAAACGGCTCTCATTCATTCTGCTTGGCCTCATGTCCTCCGCTTTGGCACAGGACTCCCCCAACGCACTCTTCCAGCAAGGCGTGGACGCCTTCTTTGCCGCGAAGCCGAAGGAATCCGTGGCCGCATTCGACAAACTCATCGCTCTCGTGCCTGATTCTAAGCCGCAGCTCTGGCAGCGCGGGCTTTCGCTCTACTACGCGGGCGATTTCAAAGGCGGACGCGAGCAGTTTGAGGTGCATCAAACCGTGAACGGCAACGACGTCGAGAACGCAGCCTGGCACTTCCTATGCATCGCCAAAGGCGAGAGCGTGACGGCTGCGCGCAAGGTCTTCATCCCCATCGAAGGCGACAGCCGCGTGCCGATGAAGCCGGTTCACGAGTTGTTTGCGGGCAAAGGCAGCGAGGAGGCCGTGTTGGAGGCCGCCGAGGAAGGCGACGGCGAACAGTTGCGCAATCACCGCTGCTACGCGCATCTCTATCTCGGCCTCTACTTTGAAGCCTCAGGCGATGACGTGAAGGCGAAGGAACACATGCTCAAAGCCGCCAAGGATTTCAGCATGGACCACTACATGGGCCGCGTGGCGCAGGTGCATGTGAAAATTCGCGGCTGGGACAAGTAGCCGAACGCTTCTCAAAGGCTGTACCCAGCTTTCTGAAACATGGTCCGCAGCTCTGCTTCGACTGTTTCGAGGGTTCGTTCACCAAGCAGAATGCGCAGATGCTTCATGCACACCGCATCTGGATCGGTGTTTTCGGGCGGCTCTAGTGCTTTGGGAGCATCGGGCGGTGGTGCAGGTGGTGTGAGGGTTTTCGGATACGAAAAGCGGCCGTTGCCGAGGTCTTGGACGCCAGGCTGCTGCATGAACGCCTTCATCGCTGCGCGATAGGCGTCGTAGGCGGGCTTGAGCTTGTCGATCTCAGCATTGTGGGCGTCCACTTGCTCCCAAAAGGCGGGCCACTTTTTCTTTTCCTCATGCAGGGCGTCGAAGTACTGCATCAGGCGTTTGCCGCCGTTTTCATGCACAAAAAAATAGGCGAGGATATGCGAGGAGCGGTAGCGGCTCGAAAGCATTTCCATCGAAGGCGGCGGAGTGGAGAAGGTTAAGCGCACCGTTCCAGGGCCGTCCTCCGGTTTTTCCTTCCGGTCGGAGAGCAGGTAGCTCTTGATCTCATTGCGCGTGGAAATGTCCGTGGTGTAACCCCACATTTCCTTCACGCCGAGCCACTGCGGCTGGTAGCGCACCGCGCCAAACAGGCCGCGATTTCGCGAGCCGGGTTGTTTGGCTAGAAAAGCACCCCCATCGCCACTGACGGAGAAAACACCGCCTTTGTAGGCCAGATTCGAAGTGTACTCCGCCAGACCTTCGATCAGCCACACGGGCATGTAGGGTAGGTATTCATGCATCATCTGATGCGTGATCTCGTGCGTGATGGTGTCGTTGTTGATCTCGCCCTTGCGGTAGTAGGCGCCGTTGGCACCGACGGTGTTCGAGATGCCCAGCTCGTTGAAGGGCATGCGGAAGACCTTGTCCTTGCGCACATACACACCTGCCGACCACGATGGCGCACCCGAGGCGAGGTACTGCTCGCGCGTGGCAAACAGCTCGGCTTGGAATTTCTTCCTTCCTTCTTCCGGTTTCGGCACGATGCCCCAGGGCATCAAGCGCACCAGTTCATAGGTGCTTTCAAAAGCACGGCAGACGTCCTTCATCAAGATCGCGCCCAGTTTGGCGCTGGTTTTGAACTGAAAGTGCCCGGACTCGTAAATGCACTCGCCCAACTCCTCCTTCACCACCTTGATGTTCATGTAGAGCATCGGTTCCTTCACCTCCGTGGGCATGCGGCGCTTGTCCAACGGCACACGGGCGGCATCAGCGGGGTCAACCACACTGGCCATGGCTTTGGATGCGTTCAAGCGCACCCAAGTCTGATCGTCCGCCGAAAGACTGGCTAGTGGCACCGTGGCGGATTGTCCGTTCGTCAGGATCAAGGTTACATTGCCATCCTTGATGCCGCCAAACTCGGCCTGAAGCTGTTTCCCCTGAGCATTGGTCCACGAACGTGGTTCGCCCAGCGCGAGGGAACAAACCAGCAGGCTCAGCACAGCAAGGGTGTTACGATGGATGATCATGACGCAAAATCATGCAGAGCGAGGATAGGCTCTGACAAGATTAAAATGGAGATTCGCGCATTCTTCAGGAATCACTTTTCCCGGCACCAATTCTGCGCATTCTCACGGCGGCTCTGTTTCGAGCCATCATGGAAGCAGTCAACATCCAGTTCGCACCCGCAACGGGCACTGAGGAAGAATGGAACGAGGCGTATGCACGCCTCGCCGATTACTTTCGCTCGTACCAGCTCCATAACCGTATTCGCCGCACGCAGTTGATTCTCGAAACGCTGCGCAATGCAGCCAAGGCGCATGCGAGTGATCCTTCCCGCACACCTACGGCGCATTCCATCGAGCAAGCGCGACT